>NZ_DASQOG010000075.1:0-9080 GCF_035644575.1 Desulfovibrio sp.
CCAAGGCCCATGGCAACGGCTGTGAGCGCACAGAATTTCATGAAATCTCGACGGCTGACACCACGATTACGCAAGGCTTGTTCAGTAGTTTCGAGATGAGCCATAAGTACCTCGAGAAGAACATGGTTGCAGGGTGGTTGAAGAATACCCGACACGGTTAATAAATATCAGTACTCCTTGCGCCTGTATACTGTTGCAAGTACAAGATTACAAATGTACTGTGTCTGACCTCCTTACATCAAACCAGATTTCTTGATGCCGGAACTGTTTAAATCCGCCATAACGCCGACCAGAATGTCGGTCTGCGTACGCAGCTCGTTGAGAACCGAGGTCGCCTGATCCATGGCGTTTGCGGTGTTAAGGGCAAGCTGATTGATATCTTCAAGGCTGCTGTGAATGGTTTCGCTGGAGGCGGACTGTTCTTCAGAAGCTGTGGCGATGGACTGGGCCTGAATGGTGGAGGCGTTTGCCAGCTGCACAAGCGCCTGCAATGCCTCGCCAGACTGCCGGGCCAGAACCGTGACCTGCTCAATGGTTGCAGCGGACTGCTCCACATGCGAGATATGTTTGCGTGTTCCGCCCTGAACTGCATGGATGGCTTCTCCCACCTCCTTGGTCGCTGTCATGGTTTTTTCGGCCAGTTTGCGCACTTCATCGGCGACCACGGCAAAACCCCGGCCTGCATCGCCTGCGCGCGCAGCCTCAATGGCAGCGTTGAGCGCCAAAAGGTTGGTCTGGTCGGCAATATCACTGATGACATCGAGCACTTGCCCAATGCCCTCTGCCTGCTGACCGAGCAGGCCCATATCTACCTTCATCTTGTTGGACTGCTCTTGCACCTGAGCGATTGCAGAAATGACATTTGCAACAACTGTGGAGCCTTCGCTTGCCTTGGTGTGTGAATTCTCTGCCGTTTGGGCGGCATCCGCAGCGTTTTTTGCAACTTCAATGACGGTAGTACTCATTTCCTGCATGGCGCTGGTTGTGGTATCAAGCCTGTTGGACTGGCTGCTTGCGCCTTGTGTAGAAATGCGTACCTGTTCCTCAAGGTTGTTGAGCGCGCAATTGAGCGATTCCACAACGCCATGAATCTTGTCTACAGCCGTTGTGAGGGTGCTGGCTCTTGTATTTGCTTCTTTTTCTGCTTGCTCGGCTGTTATTCTGCACTGTTCCGCCAGCTTGCCGCGTTCATCAGCCAGGGCATGCTGTTTTTGGGCTGCTTGAATTTGTTCTTTCAGGCGGGCGACCATTTCGCGCAGTACATCGGCAAGGCCGCCAATCTCGTCATTTTGTTTGACAGTCAGAACAGAACCAAAATCACCCTGCGTAATGCCTTGGGCGTAGCGCAAGGTGCTGCGTACCGGCCTGCCAATGGTGATGCAGATTCTCCAGCCCAGCAGAACAGTGAAAAAAGCCACCAGAAGCGCGCCAGAAACAGCAATGATGAGTTCCTTTTGGGCTGAACGCACTTCATCGCGGGCGTTTCCAAGCAGTTGCTCGCCCCAGGATTTTTCCACTTCCATCAGCTTGTCGATGCGGCGGGTGGAGGCGGCAAACCATTGCTGCGGGTCAGCCTCAAGGCTGGATTTCTCCAGGTTGGCATAGGCAGTATCGCGGAATCGCGTCACTTCTTCATCGACAGATTGCATTTTGCCTTGCAGCAGATTTTGCGTCGCCTTGCCGCCCAGCTCCGCAAACGAACGCAGGTAGGTGTTCTGTGCGCTGACTCTGTAGAGCCAGTCGCGGTAAAGCTGCTTGCTGAAGGTTCCGGCAGAAAAGGCGGCGTTGAGCGTGGCCCGCTCCTGCCCGGCAATCTCCTTGCCGTGCAAAAGCTGAATGATTGATGTGAAGGCAAGGTCGGCGCGGGTGTTCAGTTCAGAAATCGCAGAGATCAGTTCATTGATGCTGGTATTGTACGCTGCAATGGCCTGGAGTGCGTCAATGCGGGCGTCTTTTGCGGCAGTTCTGGTTGTTGAAAGGCCTGTAAAGTTTTGGGTGGACGCAGAAAATATTTTAGCAAGAGAGCCATTTTCCAGACCATCCGCACCGGCAAGCACAGTAGTAAAATTCTTATAGGCAGAATTGGATTTGTCTGTCTGTTCTGTCAGTTCAGAAGAAAATCTTTTACCCTTGCTGCCCAGAAAGCCAGCAGTGTAACCGCGCTCTTTTTGCAGCTCATGGATAAGTTCACCAGCAGAAAGGCTGACAACCAGCGAGCGCTCTATGGCTTTAAGGTGGTCAATCGTCTTCCAGCGCTGAATATTCTCTGCTGAAACAACAAAGAGAAAAGTCGCCATGGGCAATACGAGCAGAAGACTGAGTTTGCGGGCAATCTTGAGGTCGGCAAGCATGGTGGCTTCCTCCGTAAAAACGTTAGTCTTATTTCATTTGTTGATGCTATGTTTGTGTTCTTATGTCATTTGTGTAGTAAGCTAATAATTGCATGTAATAAATGCGTTGCGATTTTGGCAAATGATTTAACGTTTGTAGTAGCATAATTAAGGCAAAAGACAATAACGTTTTTGAGAGAATATAAATCAAGTTGCTGTTTGTATTAAATATTTTAATGTAAATTGAATATATTGTTATACTTAAGATAGTTATAGATATTTATACCGCAGTTGTTTAGTTGGTTAACGGCAGTTGATAGCAGTGCAATAATAAGTAAGATATAGTGTTGACTGCTAGTTATTAATTTTTACTGCAGTTAACACGCTAATTTTAAAGTATAAAAAATTATCAATTTCAAATTTACCGCGCTGGTTTGGATTGGGAGGCATGGCGCACGGGGTGGTAGTGGCATATTTATTTTTTTTGTACTACTACTCTTCGTGTTATGATTTTAAAGTTCGTGTTCACAATTTGGGCCAGAATTGCAGTCAAATTTTATATCTTACTGACCTTACTGTCCCGGAGGTTCCCGTGTTGCCGTTTGATTACCCGCCGCCTCGGCGCAGCAAACGTTTATTTGCCCGTTGGTTGGGGTATTCCGCCATTCTGCACGCTGTGCTTGCGGCATGCCTGCTTGCAGGGGCCTACGCCTTGCCCCGGTATCTTCCGGTTCAGTCAGGCGGGGCAGTGATGGTCAGTCTGGCAGGTGCGGGGAGTTCATTGGCAGAAGAGGTGGGGCAGCAGCCACAGGCTGCGAGCGGCATGGCTGAGGATGTTCCAGTTATGCAGCCAATGACAGAAACGGTAGAGGCTGTTCCTGTAAAAAAGCATTCTGTTAAGCCGAAGCAGGCAGAAAGGTCTGCTGGCAACCACAAGGCGCAGCCTCCGCAATACAGGCAGGAGCAATCGGCCCAGCCAAAGCTCCAGCAGGTAACCACAGCCGCGGGCCAGTCTGCCCAAACCGGCCTGCCAGCTCAGTCTGGTGGTGATGGCGGTCAAGGTTCTGCCAGCAGCGGCTCTGGCCCTTTGGAGCAGGCCACGGGCGCTGTGCAGGGGGATGGTTCCCCCCATCCGCAGGTTATGCCCTGGAATGCTCAGGGCGGGCCGCGATTTTTACGGCAGGCCCCATTGCGGTATCCCCGCGCTGCCCAACGCCGTAACCTTGAAGGAAAGGCGGTTGTGGAGGCATATCTTGATATGCAGGGCAAGCTGCTCCGCGCCCGCGTGTTGCAGGCTGATCATGATGATTTTGCCGATGCGGCGCTGGCATGTGTGCAGTCGTCATCGTTCAAGCCTGCCCAGCGGGAGGGCAAAGCTATCCCCTGTGTGGTGCGTATCCCCATGCTTTTTGTGCTCAAGGGGCTTTAGTGATCAGGCCTGATTGCTCTGTTCGACAGGAGATGTCTGTTCGCTCCGGCATGCCTTCTTGGGCGAAAAGATCATGGCTGCAACCAGTATGGCGGAAGAAACAAGCACAATAACGGCTCCCGGCGGCACAGCCCAGTGGAATGAAAGCCACAGACCCGCTACGGAAGCCACCGCGCCGAACAGGGCGGCCAGCAGAAACATGCGGCTCAGGCGATAGGTGATCTGTAATGCCGTGGCTGCAGGCGTAACAATAAGCGCATAGATCAATAAGCCGCCGATGGCCTTGAGGGCAAAAGCCACCACCAGCCCCATCAGAATGAGGCAGGCATAGTAGATGCCCTTGACGGGAATCCCCGCAGCAACCGCCGCATGCCTTTGCCCCATGATTGCCTCGATCTCCTTGAAAAATAGAAAGACAAAGCCAAACAGAAGTATGGCCGTTGCGGCCATGAGTTGCAGGTCAAAGCGTGTTACCGTGAGCAGGCTTCCCCATATGAGGCTGAGGCCTTCTGTGCGCGCGCCGGGCATAAGGCCCAAAGCCAGCATGGCTAGGCTCATCACCACCGAAAAAACAACACCCATGGCGGTATCAAGGCTGAACCCGGGTTTTTCGGCAAGCGGCCCCACAGCAGAGGCAGCCCCCAGGCTGGCTGCAAGCCCACCAGCCAGCGGCGGAGCGCCAAGCCATAGGGCAAGCAGCGCCCCGGCAAAGGCGGCGTGCGAAACGCACATCCCCACCAGACTCATGCGCCACAACACCACAAAGACGCCCATTGCCCCGCAAACAGAACCGCCAAGCAAGGCCATAAGCAATGCCCTTTGCAAAAAGGCATACTGAAAAAAGTCATCCATATTTCACCCGGAGTTATTTGTCATGCAGGCCGCCTGGTTAAAACAGGGCCGCCATGCGCTCGCCGCTGTGCGCTATCTGAATGGGCACATCATACAGCCTGCTCAGGAGGTCAGCATTGACTGCATCCTGCGCCACGCCCTGCCAGAGCATGCCGCCAGCCCGCAGCATGGCAACCTTTTGGGCCAGCGCAAACACAGCGTTGAGGTCATGCGTAACCATGACGACAGTGAGGTTGAATGTTTCACGCAGCGTGGCAACGGCATTGCAAATGTCCCGCTGCGCGCGCCAGTCCAGTGCGGCTGTCGGTTCGTCAAGCAGTAGTAGTTCCGGCTCCTGCGCCAGGGCGCGGGCAAGCGCCACTCGCTGCCTTTCGCCGCCAGAAAGATGCCCGATAGGGCGCTGGGCCAGATGCGCAAGGCCAACAATCTCAAGTGATTGCATGGCAAGTTTTTTTTCTTTTTTACCCGGCCAGCGAAAAAGCCCCAGCCGCCCATAGGTGCCGCTGAGTACGGAAGCAAAGACAGAAAGCGGCATCTTGGGATCAAGGTCGGTAGCCTGAAAAACATGCGCCACCTGACGCCGTACCTCGCCCAGCATGTCTGATCTTACACTTTTACCTTTAAAATACACCGTGCCGCCATTGTGTGGCGTAAGCCCGTTAAAAAGCCCCATCAGCGTGGACTTGCCCGCGCCGTTGGGGCCGATGAGCGTCCAGAAATCACCCTTTTCGATGCGCAGGTTTATACCGTTCAGGATGCATCGCTTGCCGTAGTGAACGCTGACGTTGCTCAGTTCGGCCAGGCACGGGTTCACGGTTTTGCCTTTATGGTTTGCAATTGCGTCACGTTACGGCGCATCAGGCTGAAATAGTCCGGCGCGTCGTCGCTGGAGCCGGGAAAATTGGAAAGCACCACGTGCGGCACCCCAAGCTCCAGCGCCAGCGGTAGCCCCGCGTCTGGCCCGCTCTGATAATTATCCACCACACCCGCCACAGGGATGCCTTTGACCGCGCTCAAAATCTCAGCCAACCCGCGCGCGTTAACGTCTTCAGCCCTGCCAAAGGTGCGGATCACGTCAAAGCCCGCCCATTTTACAAATTCTGCCTGCATGTATGCTGCGATAACAGGCAATCCCTGCGTGGCAGCAAGCGCCGAGCGGCATTCTGCGGCAATGGCGTCAATCTTTTGCAGCCTTTGCTGCATCCTCCGCCTGATAACCGGCGCAAGCCAGGGGGCCGCGCCTTCAAGCGCCGCTGCAATTTCCTGCACGGCCTGCTTTTGTATATCGGGTATGAGCCAGCTGCCACGCGGACTTACTTCAACAATAGCAAGCAACGGGTTGCCCACAGCCTGGAGCATGGCATCGACCTGCTGCAGATGGCGCTGAAACGGGTGAACGAGCAGCAGGTTAGCCTTGGCGGCAAAAACATAATCCCCGGTGCTGGCATTCTCATGACCGGGACAACTTGAACCTTGAATCAGGGTGAGCGTTTCGCTTTTGTCATCAGTGAGGTCGGCAACAATATCTGAAATAAGCGAAGTTCCGGCCACAACGCGCAGCGGTTCTGCCGCCGTTGCGGAAAGGGGAATGAGGATCAGGGCAAGCCACAGAAGGGCGGAAAATTTTTTCATGGCGTATCCCAGCTATTTTATAGCGCAAAAGTGGAAGTGGTCTGGCCCCTCGCTGGCCTCAATGTTCGTAAAACCAGCCTCGGAAAAGATGATGCGCATGCCCGTGGGGCAGGGCAGATGATCGCCTTCAACGGCGTGGTGGCTGTCATGAAGCTGATTGAGTTTTTCACGGCCATCTATGTGCAGCACATAGGCCCGGCCAGCAGGGCGCAGAACGCGATAAAATTCGCGAGCGGCGGCTTTTTTGTCTGCCACATGCGGAAAAGCCGAAAAACAGATAACCATGTCCACGCTGGCATCCGGCAGGGGCATGCATTCTGCTGCAGCCTGATATGTACGCACATGGGAAAAGCGCGCGGAAAGACATTTGAGCATTGCGGCGGAAGGGTCGAGTGCCAGGAATGACGCATCAGCCTGGGCATATCTTTGCAAAAAAGGCTGTAGTACCCCTTCGCCGCAGCCCACATCCAGAATAACCCGGGCATGCGCCAGAGGCAGTCCCTGAACCAGCTGGTCAACCTGCCTGAGTTTTTCCGGCGGATAGTTGCGGGCCTCCCACCCGGTGGCGTGCGCGTTGAAAAATTCAGCTCTTTCAGCCTGTTGTGCAGGGTTGTTGCTCATGCTGCCTCCTGAAAAAGCGCCGCCCTGAACGCAAGGCGGCGCTTTACTGGTTAGAACTTGAGGTCAAAACCAACCATGACGCTTGTGCCGGGCATGTTGTAAAGCCCCCGGTTGTTGCCGGAAAACTCCATGCTGTAAGCGTAGGGCGTGTTAAAGATGTTGTTTACCGCCACAAAAACCTTGCCTTCTTCAATGTGCATGTCATCGTAGCTGAAAGTATAGTCCAGCCTTGCGTTGAACACGTTGATGTCGGGCAGCCGATTTATTTCATTCAGCGTGGTCACGTTGCTGGACGGTGATCTTGGATTTGCAGTACGCCCCCATGTGCCTGCGTAAACATCCTTGAGATACTGGTAATCGCCGCTGAGCTGGAAGTGGTCAAAGAACTTCCACTTGAAGCCGGTTTGCAAGGTAAAGGCAGGCGTATAAGGCATTTTGTTTGTAGTTTCGCCGTCATCGCCCTTGGCCCATGTTTTCAGCCATGTTGCGCCCACAAAGAGCTCAAGGTTGTCTGTGGGCGTGACGCTGCCAGCAAGTTCAAGTCCGTCAATTTTGTATTCAGAGGCGGAAGAGGTGAAAAAGTCGCTGGTGGGGTTGGCGTTTCCATACATATAGGCGCGTAGCCTGTCGCGGCCGTCATCGTGAAAAACCGTGGCGCTTGCCGTGAACAGCCCCGGCTGGGTGTGGCTGAGCGACATTTCGTAGTGGTCCACCACTTCGGGGCGAATATCCTTGGTGTTCAGGCCGGAAGGCAGCGATGTTTTGTTGGTCAGCAGGTTTTGCAGGATGACAGGGCTTGGATAGTTGACGCCCCGCGCGTAGTTGAGGCCAAGATTGGTGTTGTTGTAGCCAAGCACAAGGCCAGCCTGCGGGGCGGTCTTGTCTTCAAAGAGGTTGCTTGTGTACAGGCGCAGACCAGCGGAAGGCGTAACATGAAAGCTCTCCTTGCTGCCAAACATCTGGCTGACGGCGGCGTAGGGCGAAAACATCCTGTGCTGCGGAAATTCCCACGATGTTGTGGAATCTGTGGCATACGTCCGCTGGTCGTTGCGCAGGTCGCTGATATCAAGGTCAAAGCCGTTGACGATCTCGCTGCCTTCCCAAATGGAATAGGTTTCGCGGCCTCGCAATCCGTACAGATTGTTGGTTTGCACTGATGTGGTTTTGTTGGAATTTTCGCCGCGCAGGTAAAACAGGGTGTCGTTGTAATAGCCTTTGAGGTAACCATTGGCATTATTGTACTTATTGATGAGGCTCAGCGTGGCAAGGCTTGTCTGTGTATCATAGCGGTCTGTGGTGCGGGTATTGGTAATGGGATTGTTGGGAACCTGAGTCTGGGCATCCACACGGTTGGCCATCATACGCAATGACCAGTTGTCAGACAGGCCTATGCCCATGTTGCCATAGTAACTCGCCTGGTAGGCGGCGGTGTGATCCTTGTGCCCCAGCGTGCTTACAAGGCTTTGCGCGGCGTAAATATCTACATTGTCTTTTTTTGCGCCCATGCCCACATTTTCGGCCACGGTGCCAAAGCTGCCGCCCTCTGCGCCGATGCGCAGTTCATAACCTTCCTCGGTCATGTATTTGGGAATAAAGTTCAGCATGGCATAACCGGTGCCAAAGCGCGAAGGCTGGGGATACTTATAAATTTCCATCCCCCCGAGGGCGTAGACCGGGATGCCGTCAGCCAGGGCCTGCCCGTACAACACGCCACTACGCGGCACGTCATCAAAAAAGATATTGATGTCAGGGCTGGGATGGCTTGCGCCACGCCCGCGCACATAGAGGCTCGCGCTGGTTTGCCCGCCGATGATGTTCTTTTTCTGATACATGACGCCCGGCACGTTGCGCAGGGCGTCATAAAAATCAAGGGAGTTCTGGAGGCGGATCTGCTCTTCAGTCACCACGTTGTACTGGGTGCCGAACCGCGTCTGCACAGGAACAGTGGGCGCCTGATCGGCCACGCCGAAGGTGGTTACGGCGGGCAGGTCGTAGGCTGTCAGGCTGCCCTGCGTGAGGTCTGCCTTTGAGGCAGGGGCCTCCTGGCCTCCTGTTTCGGGTGGAGTCTCTGCCGCCCAGCCCGGCTGAACGCAAAGACAGTGGCCTGCAAGCACGGCAGCCGCCACAATTGCTGAAACCTTGTTCATTACACGTCTTCCTCCTTCTTATACCTGTCGCGCGGGGTGCGCGTGGGCTTTTCGCAGGGGATTGCTGCA
>NZ_DASQOG010000076.1:0-10976 GCF_035644575.1 Desulfovibrio sp.
CCTGCGCTTTTTTTACTATTGCTTCCGGTCTGGCCGGGGGAGACAGAGCATGGAATGCTTTGGGGAAATTCTCGACATGGTGCGCCGCCAAAGCCCCGTGGTGCACAGCATTACAAACTATGTGACAGTCAATGACTGCGCAAATATCATTCTGGCTGCGGGGGGATCGCCCATCATGGCTGATGATGCGGCGGAAGTGGAGCAGATTGTGGGCCTCAGTTCGGCCCTGGTTCTGAATATCGGCACACTCAACACCCGCACGGCGGCGTCCATGCTGGCGGCGGGCAAACGCGCCAATGCCCTCAACATTCCCGTTGTGCTCGACCCTGTGGGCGCGGGCGCTTCCAGCCTGCGCAACGAAACACTGCGCACCCTGATGCAGGAAGTGCGCTTTGCCGCCATCAAGGGCAACAGTTCTGAAATCCGTTTTCTGGCGGGCGACAAGGCCACCGCGCGCGGCGTTGACGCCGATGAAGGCACGCTCGTTTCAGAAGACAACCTTGCCGCATCAGCCCGCATGGCCATGAGCATGTGCGCCGCCACTGGTGCGGTTATCATCATCAGCGGTCGCATCGACATTGTGGCCCACCCCAAGGGGGCCTGGGCCGTCAGTAACGGCGACCCGCTCATGACGCGCATCACGGGCTCAGGCTGTATGACCGCCGCCGTGGTGGGCTGCTGCGTGGGCGCTGCTCCGGCCGAGCTGCCGCAGGCCTGCCTGTGCGCCATGTGCTCCATGGGCGTAGCCGGAGAAATTGCCGCAGAAAATATGGGGGCCGTGGGCGGCGGCACAGGCACCTACCGCACACTGCTGCTGGATGCCATGAGTTCCCTTGACGGCCCCGCCATCACCTGCCGGGCCAAGGTGCAGCACATAGCCTGACCTGCGCCAGAGTTCTGATGCTCATAAAGCCCGCCGCCGTTCGACATTTGAGCGGCAGCGGGCTTTTGCAATTCTGGCGTCTGGCTGGCAGAAAAAACTTTTAGCGCTGTATAGAACTCACGAGTTACTGCTCTAAATGGGCAGCCGCACAACGCAGAGCACATCGTTGATGTAGCGCCCATCGCGCTTGTATTCGCGGTAACCGCGCGAGCGCGCGCAACCCACGGCATACAGCACGCCATCTACAGATTCGAGCTGCGAGGTGCATTCGCCCTGTCCAAGGGCCACCCACTGGGGCCGCAGCTCACAACTTTCACCGGGGTGCATGTGGGCCTCGCTGGCAGCCACAAGGGTTCCGCCCGCTTCGGCAAAAAAGCTTGCGGCCCCGGCAATCACTTCGCCGTCCCCATTCTTGGGCAGTGTATCGCCCAGCATGTCCGCAAACTGCGGCAGGGAATCAAAAACAATGCCTATGCCGCCAACGGCTTGCCCCCCCTGGGGTGCAAACACGGGGGCGCTGTACACATAGGTGGGCTGCGCCGCACCTTTCGGGTGATACAGCTCAGTAGCGCGAAAGGGCGAGACGGAAAAATCGTCCGAATCCTTGAGCGACAACGTCCGGCGTACATACTCCTCGCCTGTCTGCTGCCCGTAAAGGCCACGTTCCCCGGCCTGCGAGCAGGCCACAATGGTTCCCCGCGCATCGTAGAGAAACAGGTTTGAGTACACGGTATAATAGCTGTTGATGTACTCCAGAATATCCTCAAGCCGTGAGAGGTCGCCCCTGCTGACGGACGGCTGCGCAAGGATACGGCGAAAAGCCGGGGTCAGCGCCCACCAGCGACAGTCGTTGGCGCGTTCGTATAGATTGCGATCCATTATTTCCACGGTGATGGAGGCCAGAAACGAGGCATCGTTCAAACGCGAAGCCGTAACTGTTTTCAAAAGGCCATCGGTGAAATAATGAAACTCATGCTCCATCTCGATGCCCATTTTGCGCACGGCATCCAATATGGGCGGCAGGGCCTGGGCGGCGTGGCGCTCGTCTTCCCGCGCGTTGCCGCTCTGACGGGCGGCCATTATCTGCCCGTTGAGCGCCGCCAGCGTCAGGTCGCCCATAACATCGCCAGCCTGTTCTTCAATGCTGGTCAACTGGGCGGAAAACCCCGCTTCCCGCCGCACAAGGGCAACATCAATCCCATCTGCCGCCTTGCTGGCAAACGCGCTTTGCGCGTTACGCAGTACGTGGGTTTGCCATGCCTGCCCCTCATAGCCCTGATAGCCTTCTGAAGGGCGCGAGACCGCCAGAGTTGCCTTGCTGGCATGGGAGGTCACGGCAAAGCTGTCCTCCTGGGTGCGGGCAAAGGTGCGCCCAGTGGGAACCATGCGGGTATCGCTGCTGGCAAAGGCCTGGCCTTTTTCGTCCAGCAGCAGAATGACCATATCCTGCGCAAAGCGCGCCATGCCTGCAAAGAGGTCTGCGGTTTCACCGTCCATATCAAAGACGAGGCAGAGCACGCCCAGGGGTTCGGCGATGCCTTCGGCCCGGATGGCGTGGGAATATACAAGAACAGCCCGGCCATCGGGGGAGATATCTGTGGGCCGAAAGGTTTCCACAAATTCCTGCGCGGCCAGCGTCTGCCTGACCAGCGGATCGTTTGAGGCGTTCACAGGCCGTTTGGTATCAAGCTGCACGCACACACGGCCCTGAGGATCAAGCACCAGAATATCGCGGTACACGCTGTATTTGGAGCGGTAGGCAGCAAGCCGGGCGCGCAGCGTGGGCACGTCGCATGCGCCGCTCTGCAAAAAGCCCACAATCTCGCCGTCTGTTGCCAGAAAGCTCACGTCCGCAGTGCGCTCATAAAGATTGCGCTTGATGATGTCCATAACCACCTGGGCCACGGGCGACATTTCACGCACGGCTTTTTCAAGCAGCTTTTCGCCCAGCATGCTGGTCATGTCCTGCCGCAGCAGGCCAAACGTATCGCGGGTCTTAAAGATGAAATCAAAGAGGGTGGCGGCAATGGCGTTGCAGTTGATTTTGCCCGTGAGGGCAATCCACGTCCATTGCCGTTCCAGTTGAGAAAACACCGTGTGGCATCGCCTGATATCAGGCATAAAGGGAATCAGCTGCTCTACGGCCTCTTTCGTGGACGCATGGGGGTCGCGCACAATCACCTCGCTCGATTTTCTCTTGGCGCCGCAACGCAGAGCAAAAAACGGACTATTGATAATCCTTTGCAAATTACAGTAACGATATCAAAACTCAAGCGGGGGGGGCAAAGAACCTGTGAAAAATTCACAAAAAAGTCAATGATACTCTGATTTTTTTAAAAGAGGTATTTTTACGCATCCAGAGATTTGCCTTATTAAAAATGATAGGCAACAAACTGCAAACTTATTAGCACACTAATCATCCATGACAGTAAAATACATTTCATATTTTTGTGTTTAAGCATGTATCCAATACACATTATCAAATTATTATTTATACTGTGGACAGCGTGGCGTACCAGTCCTTATCGATAGCATAATAAAAACTTAAGGGTATTTGCCTGAAGGGCATCGCCAATCATGGCAAAAAGACCTGACCTCCCACAAAAAACTCTCCGGGCGGTGAAAACAGCAACACCCCCGCAAGGCCTTGCCCTGCGGGGGTGAACTATCTGAATGAACGGCAGTAAGCCGTTCGTCATGCTGATGCTTTAGCTGTTCTTGCGCTTGCCTGCGGTCTGGTAGCGCTTCATGGCCGAAAGTTCGGCCTTGCGCAGACGGATGGAAAGAGGCGTGACTTCCACCAGTTCATCTTCGCGCACAAAGTGCAGGGCGTGTTCAAGGGTCATTTTTTTCACCGGAGTAAGGGTGACGTTTTCATCCTTGCCCGAAGCGCGCAGGTTGGTGAGCTTCTTTTCCTTGGTGGGGTTAACGTCGATGTCGTTATCGCGGTTGTGCTCGCCCACGATCATGCCCTCGTACACCGGGTCGCCGGGTTCCACAAACAGAACGCCGCGCGGCTCAAGGTTAAAGAGGGCGTAAGCCACGCCAGCGCCAGCGCGGTCGGCAACGATGGAACCCGTGTAACGCGTGGGGAAGTCGCCGCGCCATTCTTCGTAGCCTTCCACGTAGGAGTTCATGATGCCGGTACCCTTGGTATCGGTGAGGAACTCGTCGCGGTAGCCGATGAGGCCGCGCGAAGGCACGCTGAATTCAAGGCGTACACGGCCCGTGCCGTTGTTGACGCAGTTGAGCATGCGGCCCTTGCGCTGGGCCAGCTTGTCGGTCACCACGCCCATGAACACTTCGTCGCAGTCAACGTACAGACGTTCAATAGGTTCGATGACCTTGCCGTTTTCGTCCTTGCGCAGAATAACTTCGGGGCGGCCGACGGAAAGTTCAAACCCTTCGCGGCGCATGGTTTCGATAAGGATGGCCATCTGAAATTCGCCACGGCCCTTGACCAGAAAGGCGTCGCGGTCTGCCGTGTTTTCCACGCGCACGGCCACGTTGCGCAGGGTTTCCTTGACCAGGCGGTCATAGATGGCGCGGCTCTGCACAATCTTGCCCTCGCGACCGGCCAGGGGAGAGCTGTTGATGCCAAAGCGCATGGCCACGGTGGGCTCGTCCACGCGGATGCGGGGCATGGCGCGGGGGTTGTCGCGGGTGCAGATGGTATCGCCGATGGTCACATCTTCGATACCTGCCAGAACCACGATGTCGCCGGGCAGGGCCTTTTCCACTTCCACCACCTGCAATCCATCATACACCTGAAGCTTGGTGGCGCGCAGGGGCTTGGCCTGACCATCCTCGCCGATGCAAGCCAGGGATTCCTTGGCATAGACCGTGCCGTGCATGATGCGGCCCACGGCCAGACGGCCCAGATAGTCGGAATAGTCGAGGTCGGCCACCAGCATCTGGAAGGGCTGCTCCGGGTCATGGCTGGGGCCGGGGATGTACTTAACAATGGCATCGAACAGAGGCGAAAGATCCTTCTGCTCGTCGTCAATGTTGTTCATGGCCACACCAGCGCGCCCAATGGCGTACAGCACGGGAAATTCAAGCTGGTGCTCGTTGGCGTCCAGATCGATGAACAGGTCATAAATTTCGTTGAGCACTTCCTGGGGGCGGGCGTCCTTGCGGTCAATCTTGTTGATGACCACAACCACGGGCAGACCGGCCTCAAGGGTTTTGCGCAACACAAAACGCGTTTGCGGCAGCGGCCCTTCAGAGGAGTCCACCAGCAGGATTGCGCCGGTAGCCATGGAGAGCGAACGCTCCACTTCGCCGCCAAAGTCGGCGTGGCCAGGGGTATCAATGATATTGATCTTGACCCCTTTCCAGTTGACGGCGCAGTTCTTGGCGGCAATGGTGATGCCGCGTTCGCGTTCCAGATCCATTTTGTCCATCACGCGGTCGTCAACCTGCTGGTCGGCGCGAAAAACGCCGCCCTGCTTGAACAGACCGTCCACAAGGGTGGTCTTGCCGTGGTCAACGTGGGCGATAATGGCGACGTTACGAAGGGATTCATTGTGCTGCATGGCTTTGTGCCCTTAAAAAACACTAGGTAGTGCGGTTTTGTTCCCCGCCGGGGGGAGATTCCGACTGGCAGCGAAGCTGCGCCAGTTCAGCGCCGGGTGCGGCCGACGCAGGCAGGGGGAAAAACCGGCAGTCGGTATTGTTTGTTCTTTAATGATGTCCGGGCCGCGCTTTTACGCACTTTTCAGAGTTTTGTCACCATGGCGCGGATGAGCCGACCCAGATTTTTGCCCGCCACAGCGGCCACTGCGAGGATTTCTTCCAAGGGGGCCGGGGTCATGCAGTCAGGTAAATTTTTATTGGTCAAACATGAAAGGCCAAGCACACGCATGCCCATATGACGTGCCGCAATGATCTCAAGCACGGTGCTCATGCCCACGGCATCGGCGCCCCACTGGCGGTACATGCGTGTTTCTGCGGGCGTTTCCATTTCCGGCCCATGCACGCCAATGTATACGCCGCGCTCAAGCCGTAGTCCCATTTTTGCCGCGGTCTCCATGGCCATCGCCCGCAAATCCGCGTCCAGAGGCGCGCACATGTCGGGGAAGCGCGGCCCCCACTCCTCAACATTGATTCCGGTAAGGGGCGAATGCCCGGTATGATTGATGATGTCGCTCATGCACATTATACCGCCAGCGTCGAACTGCGGGTTCAGGCCGCCCGCCGCATTGGTGATAACAAGCGTTTTCACGCCCATCAGCGCCATAACCCGTACGCCCATGCAGACCTCTGCCGGGGTGCGTCCTTCATAGAGATGGCAGCGCCCTTGCTGGATAAGCGCATAGCGCCCGATGGAGTCATCCTCTCCACACGCTCCGGCAAACCGGCCCCATACAAATGCGCCCGCATGCCCTTCCACGCTGGAAGCGGGAAAACCCGGCAAGTCGGTATAGGGAACAACAACACGGTCTTGCAGCTTTTCTGCCAGAGCAGAAAGCCCCGTACCCAGCACAATGCCCACAGGTGCATCCGCATCGGGCGCGGCCTTGGGATCAAGCCTGCGCGCTCCCAAGGGCAAAGCCAGAGGCCCCTGCGCGGCCTGAATGGCGTCACGCAGTGCCGTTGCGGCGCGCTGGACATCCTGAAAATTTTGCATAGAATCCTCTCCTGAAAAATACGCTCAGTGGTCTGCTGTCAGGCCGCAATCCGCGCCGCGCGTTCCTTTGCCGCTGCGCGGCTTTTTGTGCCGGACAGCCCCTGCGCGAGTGGATTTTCGCGCCAAAAGCGGGTAAGAGGTGCGGATGCACAGTCTGTATAGCTCGCCAATCGACACCCCACAAGGGGGGAGCGGGCAACGAAACAGAACCGTAACACCCCGCGATGCAAATCCAAACTCCGGCACACGCCCGCGCCGCCTCATGGGCAATCGCGGCCATGCCGGGCATAAACCAACACAAAAAAGCGCAATTCAATGAGGGAGACAGGCTTGGACAAAGCTCAGGACAGCATTCCCCTGCAAAAGCACAAAATTCTGGTGGCCAACCGTGGCGAAATAGCCATGCGCATCATGCGCGCCTGCCGCAAGCTTGGAGTGGCCTTTACCGCCATCTTCACGGCTGAGGACGCGGCATCGGGCCATGTGCGCCTGGCGCGCGAACAAGGCGGAGAAAAAAGCCTGTACCGCGTGTCGTCTTACCATGACGCCAACGAGCTTATGGCCGTGGCCGACGAGGCGGGCTGCACAGCAGTTCACCCCGGCTACGGTTTTTTTGCCGAGGATTTTCGTTTTGCACGCCGCGTGACCAAACGCGACCGGAAACTTATCTTCATCGGCCCCTCGTGGAAAATCATTCGCGAGCTGGGCGACAAAATCAACACCAAGCGCCTGGCGCGCAGCCTGGGCGTACCCACCGTTCCCGGGTCCGACCGCCCCATCTATGACGAGATGGAAGCCGAACGCATCGCCAAGAGCGTGTTCGAGTTTCAGGATCAGCAGGGCATCACGCGCCCGCTGGTGCTGGTCAAGGCTTCCGCTGGCGGCGGCGGCATGGGCATTGAGGAAGTGTACGACCCGGATCAGTTCCGCTCGGTCTACCGCCGCATCCGCAGCTACGCCCTGCGCCAGTTCAAGGATGAAGGCGTGCTCATCGAGCAGCGCATCACCGACTTCAACCACCTTGAAGTACAGGTGGTTTCTGACCGTTCGGGGCAGAATCCCGTACACTTCGGCACCCGCAACTGCTCCATCCAGTCAACTGGCCGCCAGAAGCGCATTGAGGTCGCCCCGGGCTTTGCGCCCGAAGAACTCAAGTACACCTTCGACGCGGGCAAGGTGCTGCGCGATATTGTTGACTACTCCCTCACCATGGCCCGCAAGGTGGGCTACGACAACGTAGGAACCTGGGAATGGATTGTGACCCGCAAGGGCGAGCCTTTCCTGATGGAAGTGAACACGCGCATTCAGGTGGAAAACGGCGTGTCCGCCCGCATTTCAAAGGTGAACGGCAAGGGTGATGTGGACCTCATTGCCGAGCAGATCCGCATTGGCCTTGGCGAGCCTTTGGGCTACGGGCAGTCGGACATCACCTTTGAAGGTCTCGGCATTGAATACCGCCTGATCGCCGAAGATCCGGACAGCAACTTCACCCCCTGGGTGGGCCGCATTGAAAAATTTGCGTGGAAAGACCAGCCCTGGCTGACCATGCTCACCCATGTCCCGACAACTGAGCCTTACGAAATTCCCACAGAGTTTGACCCCAACCTGGCTCTTGCCATCATCTGGGGCAAAGACCTTGAGGAAGCCAAGGCGCGCGGCCTTGAATTTCTTGGGGATCTGCGGCTGGAAGGCCACAATGCCTCGGGCGAGGAGCTGAAGTCCAACGTCAACTTCCTTGCGGCCAACACAGAGCGCATTTTGCGCTTCTGACGGGACCAGCCCATGAGCACGGCACCGTCCACACATCTGGCGCAGGTTTCCGCAGACTGCGGAAACTCCTGCGCTCTGGCCGGGGTGCAAACTTTACGCACCCAGTATGGACGCATGCTGGCAGACAAGCCATTGGCCGCCCGGGATTCCGGGGATTTCGCCTACCTAAAAAAACCAGTCTAGCTGGCCCCAATATACTATGGACAACAACATCGAAAAACGCATCCAGAGTCTGCGCGACAGACTTACCTATCTGGTGGACATATTCGCCGGCAAGCACAAGGATAACGCCGACCTGCTTGAAGAAAAGCTGACCGCCTTCACCGCGCGCGTCCGCTCCGGCAATGTGGAAGATCCCTATGCCGAACTTGCCACGGTAGAAGATCTTTTCAACTATGTGGAACGCCGCCTTGAGGGCAGCATCACGCCCATGGACAAGGTGCGCATTGTGCGCCACGCCCAGCGTATCTGCCTGCGCGACATACTTGAAAACGTCTACGACAATTTCACCGAAGTGGGTGGCCAGGACGAGCACAGCCTCGACCCCAGCATGCTCATTGCCCGTGCGGTCATTACCCGCCGCCGGGGCAAAAAGGTATACACCCAGTCCGTCATGGTTATCGGGCAGGAAAAGGGCCACGGCGCGGAATTCCGCAACGGCGGCTCGGTCAAGCCCTGGGGCAACGCCAAGGCGCAGCAGTACATGCGCGTGGCCGAGACCGAAGGGATACCTGTCCACACCTACATCTTCACGCCTGGCTCGTATCCCATTGAGGATTACCCCGGCGCGGCGCAGCAGATCGCCCGCAACATCTACAGCATGGCTGGCCTGCGCGTGCCCGTTATCGCCGTTATTTCCGAAGGCGGCTCCGGCGGCGCGGAAGCCATCGGCCTTGCAGACAAGCGCCTGATGCTCTCGCACGGCTACTATTCGGTTATTTCGCCCGAGGGCGCCGCCGCCATTGAAGGCCGCATCAAGGCTGGCCAGCGCGCCACGCCCGAGCTGATCGAAAGCTGCGCCACTAACCTCAAGATGACTGCGCAGGACAACCTCAAGTTCGGCTACATCGACCGTGTGGTGCAGGAGCCGCCTCTGGGCGCGCGCCCCTGGCACTTCGACTTTTTCCGCAGTCTGCGGCAGGAAGTGCTGCGCGCCACCGATGAGGTCGTAATCTCCACGCGCACCATGCCCGGCCTCAAGGGCCTGGCCCTGGCCCGCGTGCGCAAGCCCGATGCCAACCTGGACGAAATGTACACCCGCTGGGGCCTGACCTCTGCCGCCAAGGACAGGCTGCGCGAACGCCGCCAGCAAAAGTTCTTGCGGCTCTCGCGTCAGGCAGCGCGCGACAGGCGTCCCTTCTTCACCAAGATGGCCGTTGCCACCTGGGACTGGCTCACCAAGCCGTGGGTCAGCTTCAAGTACGATTTCTACCGCAAGCACCAGATGCGCATCCGCACCTTTATGGAAGAAATCGACAACGAGTGGGAAGTATTCAAGAGCCGCCTGCTGGCCCCCTGGCACAAGCTCACCCGCAAGTTGCCCAGCGCCAAGGCCGAAAGCAGCAAGGTCAAGGAACTGACCGCCCTGTCCACGTGGTCGGACGACGGCCGCCGCAGCCGGTGGAACTACATTTCGCCGCGCTACAAGACAGACCGCGCCATCACCTGCCCCAACAGCGCCGCCTATGGCTGCCTTGACCTGTGGGGGCCTGACCTCTTTGCCGAATTCGCGGGCGTGTGCAGCCACTGCGGCTACCACTTTCCCATGGAGCCGGAATGGTATGTGAAGAACGTCTTTGACCTCGGCTCGGTCTTTGAATTCAACAGCGAGATTGAAGCGGGCAACCCCCTTGATTTCCCCAACTTCGGCGACCGCGTTCTTGACGCGCAGAAGAAAACAGGGGCCAAGAGCGGCTGCATGACCTTTGAAGCCCGCATAGACAATACCAAGATGGTCGTAGCCATGCTCATGGGCACCTTCCGGGGCGGCTCCGTGGGCGCGGCGGAGGGCTACAAGTTTGTGGAAGCCGCCCAGCGCGCCGCCAAGAAGCGTTATCCCTTCCTGGCCTATGTGCACGGCACGGCGGGCATCCGCATTCAGGAAGGTACGCACGGCGTTATCCAGATGCCCCGCTGCACCGTGGCTGTGCGCCGTTACATTGAATCCGGCGGCCTGTATATGGTGCTGTACGACACCAATTCCTTTGCCGGGCCTGTGGCCAGCTTCCTCGGCTGCTCGCCCTACCAGTTCGCGGTGCGCTCGTCCAACATCGGCTTTGCCGGGCCGGGCGTTATCAAGGAAACCACGGGCATGGACATCCCGCCCAAGTACCACCGTTCGTACCGCGCCCTTTCGCGCGGGCACATCCAGGGCATCTGGGACAGAAGGGAAGTGCGCGCCAATCTCAAGCAGGCCCTGCTGACCATTGGCGGCAGAAACCTGTATTACAGATAGCGCGCCACGGCGTAGAAAAACGACAAGTATTCCGAGTGACGCGGCGGCCGGGAACAGTCCGGTCGCCATGCGCCGGAGGTTCGGGGGCAGCAGCCCCACCAGCCGGAGCGTCGCCAATATATAACGTTAACGGACCCAAGCATGATAAACATATCTGCACTGCTGGACGAAATAAAGGCTTCGCCCTACCGCGAAATAGTCATCAGCACGCCTCACACGGGCAAGGTGACCTTTGC
>NZ_DASQOG010000077.1:0-34488 GCF_035644575.1 Desulfovibrio sp.
GTCTCTGTGGGAACGCAGCGAAAATCAAGCTGCACAAGATGATCCTGTATAACGTGCAGGTCTTCCCTGTCCTGTGCGGAAAGGGCCACATGGGGCAGCACCTGTAGCTTGTCCGGCGCGTAGTGCAGGTTGCCCATGTTCAGCACCTGCATGAGGATGCCCGCGTCACAGGCGCGCCGCGCATCCTGACAATTGGCAAACAGCACAAAACAGTCATCTCCGCAGGAGTTGAGCGTGGCCGCCAGTTCCTTCACGTTGATGAAGTGTGTCATCACGCGTTGCGGCACTGCCAGTTCAATTATCTGCTGCCGCATTATGTCGTCCGCAAGTTCGTCGTTGGCTACCACCAGATGTCGCGCCCCTGTGTAGGGTAACCAGGCTTCGATGACCTGGCCGTGAACCAGGCGATTGTCCACGCGAAACCACATACTAGCTATCGGCTTTGTCACGGGCTTTGTTGCGCAACATGCTGCCCGCAACCACAATACCTTTTGCGCCTGCCTCGCCAGCGATGCGGGCCACTTCTTCAAGCTCCTTGTCGCGCGAGGTAAACACCTTGAGCAACATGGGCAGGTTCACGCCGGTAACAACCTCGACCTTGTGGGTTGCCAGCAGCGAAAGCGCAAGATTGGTGGGCGTGCCGCCAAACATATCGGTAAGAATAATGACGCCCGCGCCCTTGTCGAGCCGCTGGGTTGCGTCCGTAAGGCGGCGAACGGTTTCGGAAACCTCGTGCGCCACGTCAACACTGATGGAGCTGCAATCGCTCTGCTGCCCGAGTATGAATTCGGCGGTGCGCAGCATGGCCGAACCATAGTCGGCATGCGAAACCAGAATGATTCCAACCTGAGTCTTCTTGTTTTCGTCCGTCATGACAACCTCACGCAACAGAACGTGCCAGCTTTTTTAGCCAAGTTCAAGGTGCCGATGCTCCAGAAAAGCCGGATAATCAGCCTGCCGCAGCGCCTGTAAAATTTCTTCGGCCATTGCCACCGAGCGGTGGCGGCCGCCGGTACAGCCCACGGCCACGGTTATGCGGTAGCGGCCTTCGGCCTCCATGAGCGGCAGCATAAAGAACAGCAGATCAACCAATTTGTCGCGGTATTCGCGGGCATGGGGCGAATTGAACACATAGTCGGCAACGGGTTTGTCCTTGCCGCTCATGGGCCGCAGCTCTTCCACAAAATAGGGGTTTGCCAGAAAGCGCAGGTCAAAAACCAGATCAGCCTCGCGCGGCACACCATATTTGAAACCGAAAGAAATCACGTTGACCCTGATGGCCCGCAGCCTGCCCTTGTTGCCGCTCCAGCGCTTCTGGATGGCGCGCCGCAGGTCATGGATGGAAAAACGCGAAGTGTCGATGACCAGATCGGCCATTTCACGCAGGGGGCGCAGGCTGCTGCGCTCTGCCAGCAGCGCCGCCTCAAGGCCCATACCTTCGCGCTCCAGCGGATGCGGGCGGCGGGTCGAGGCATAGCGGCGAATGAGTTCCTGATTGTTGGCCTCAAGAAAAAGCAGCATGGGGCGGATATTTTTGCCCGCAAGCATGCTCAGGCAGTCGTTGATGTCTTCCACAAAATTGCTCTGGCGCAGATCCATACCCAGAGCAATACCCTTGAAGTGACTCATGGAGGGGCGGGACATCATGTCCACCATTTCCATGACAAGGCTCACGGGCAGCCCATCGACCACAAAGTGGCCCATGTCTTCAAAAACCTTGAGCGCCGTACTTTTGCCCGCGCCGGAAAGGCCCGTGACAATGCACACCTGCACATCCACGCCGGGAACGGGCGCGTCCGCATCAGGCTGTGCGGCAAGGGTGGAATCTGTGGTGGGTATCTGCGCGGAATCCTTCATGACATTCGCCTCTTCGGGGTCAGATCACCGTTTGCAGCCGGGGTTGTGCGCCACAGGCTTCTGACGGACGTTGCCAAATCCGCGCCGCGCTCAAGCCCGTGTGAAGGCCATTGCGCGGCAACCGGCAGGGGGGTGCGCCGAACGGGGGCGAGCCGTTGCCAGCCCGCCCCCTCATTATGAACGTTTACAACACGGGGTCAATGAGGGCATAGCCGTTCACCTTGGTGCGGTATACCACATTGATGCGGTTGTTTTCTGCATTAAAGAACACCAGAAACTCGCTGCCGATGGAATCAAGCTGCATGAGCGCTTCATCCAGATGCAGGGGCTTGGTGGCGAGGCGGTCGGTGCCGTCAACGGGCTGCTGCACGTCGGCTTCGGCATCGAGGTTGTAGGTAAACACGTCCACATCCGTATTGCGGGCGTGCCGCCGCTGGGCCTTTACGCGGGCCACCTGGCGCTTGATCTGCGATTCAACCTTGTCTGTTACAAGGTCAATGGCGGCATACATGTCTGTTGTCTGTTCCGTGGCGTTGATGTGCAGGCCTTCGCCTGTAACGGTCACTTCGCAGCGATGACGGAACTTGTCGACTGTCAGCACAACGGCAACTTCAAGGCCAGAGGCCTTGCCAAAAAACCGTCCCAGCTTTTCCATGCGGCGACGGGCATACTTCTTCAGATGTTCGGAGGCTTCAAAGTTCTTGAAAGCAAATGAGATGTTCATAAGTTCCTCCTAAGTATTGAGCCACTCGACGGGGAATCAGAAATGCTCCTTGCGCCTTGACGAAGATGGAATATCAAGCGCCGTGCGGTATTTTGCCACCGTGCGCCGCGCAATATTGACCTTGAGACGCTCCTTGAGCATTTCGCCGATACGCTCATCGCTGAGGGGGGATCGGGTATCTTCCTCAGAGATGAATTTCTTGATCAGAGCCTTGACGCTTTCTGAACCTACCTGACTTCCGTCATCGAGTTCAAGGCCGCTGTTAAAGAAAAACTTCAATTCAAAGATGCCGTGGGGCGTTGCCACATACTTGTTGGTGGTAATGCGGCTCACCGTTGATTCGTGCATGCTGATATCGTCAGCAATATCCTTGAGAATGAGGGGCGCGAGCTTGGTCACGCCGTCTTCAAAAAATGGCTGCTGATGGCGCACAATGCTTTCCATAACCTTATAAAGCGTGCGCTGGCGCTGATACAGGCTCTTGATAAGCCATGAGGCGGAACGGATCTTTTCGGAGCAGTAGTCCTTTTCCTTATCCGAATTGCCAATATTCATCTGGCTCATGGCAGAAAGCTGCAACTGGGGCAGGCCGTCATCGTTGAGCAAAATCACAAATTCGTCACCCATCTTGTACACAAATACATCTGGGCTTACGTAGGTTGGCTCGCCGCCGCCAAAACTTGCGCCGGGCAATGGGTCAAGGCTCTGGATGATATCCAGATACTCCTTGAGCTCTTCCATATCGAGCTTGAACTTGCGCAGCAGGGGCTTGTAGCGCTTGGCCTCGAGGTCTTCGAGGTGCGATTCTACCAGCTCCACAAGGATGGGGTCGCGGGCGTAATTGAGGCTCTTGATCTGCACCATCAGGCATTCGCGCGCGTCGCGCGCGGCAACGCCGATGGGGTCAAAAAGCTGCACCCTCTCAAGCACGGGCAGCACGGCCTCAGGCGCTACCTGGGCCATTTCGGCCACTTCTTCAATGCTGGCTTGCAGGTACCCGGCGGAGGAGAGATTGCCGATAATGACCTCGCCAATGGCCTTCTGCTCTTCTGTCAGCGATGAAAGGCGCAACTGCCAGAACAGATGCCCCTCTAGGGTGGGCTTGGCCGCATAGCGGGCTTCAAGAGGCGAAATTTCTTCGGCGAGCTCAAACTCGCGCGACTGCGAAAGGCGGGGGGTGCTGGCAAACTCGCCGAGGTAATCTTCCCAGTCGGCGTCCTTGGCCAGTTCCCTGTCGTACACTTCCTCCTTGGGGGCTTCGCGGCTTTCCTCGTGCTGCTCCTGGGAGGCATCGTCCGTAAGTGAAGATTCTTCGAGAAAGGGGTTTTCAAGCAGCTCCTGCTGCACAGTTTCCAGAAGTTCCACGCGTGAAAGTTGCAACAGCTTGATTGCCTGCTGCAATTGCGGGGTCATTACCAGTTGCTGTGACAGCTTAAGTTGCTGCCGTAGTTCCAGTGCCATGTGTGCTCTTTTGCCTTAACTAGCCATAGGACTATAGAATTATCTGTTTACAAGTACTGTGCCACATCTGCAAAAATTATGCAATAGCTAACAGTTGCAAGATCAGGTTCACGGCATCCCCAACCTGAGGCAAGGGCTGCCCGCGTCAAAAACCTGATTTGGCGCAGTTTTTGCGCCGTTGGAAATAATCTGCGCACAAAAAAAGGGGAAGGCAATGCCCTCCCCTTTTTGCGCGATTTTGCGATACCCAAGCTTGGTGAAAACCAACAAGCCTCGCTGCGTTAACGCCGCGAAATTACACCTTGGCGAACTTTTTCGCCGCTCCGATAAATTCGCGGAACAGCGGATGCGCGTTCATGGGGCGGGATTTGAATTCGGGGTGGAACTGGCAGCCAAGGAACCAGGGGTGGTTCTTCAGTTCAATGATTTCCACAAGCGAATCGTCAGGGGCGGTGCCACTGAAGACCATGCCCTTTTCGCCCAGCATTTCCTTGAAGGCATTGTTGAATTCGTAGCGGTGGCGGTGGCGTTCATCAACCATGCCCTTCTTGTAGGCCACAAAGGCCTTGGTATCGGGCTGCACCTTGCAGGGGTAGGAGCCAAGGCGCATGGTGCCGCCCTTGTCGCTGCCCGCGTCGCGTTTTTCAACGTTCTTGGTGCGGAAGTCGAACCACTCGGTCATAAGGTAGATAACCTTGTGATCAGAAAGCGGGTTGAATTCTTCGGAGTTGGCGTCATCAAGGTTTGCCACGTGGCGGGCAAATTCGATAACCGCGCACTGCATGCCAAGGCAGATGCCGAAGAAGGGAATGTTGTTTTCACGCGCATAGCGGATGGCGGCAATCTTGCCTTCCACGCCGCGATAGCCAAAGCCGCCGGGTACAAGAATGCCGTGACAGCCCTTGAAGGATTCCGCGCAGTTGCTTTCGTCCACATTCTCGGAATTGACGTAGCGCAGTTCCACCTCAACGCGATTGGCAACGCCGCCGTGAATGAGGGCTTCGTGCAGGCTCTTGTAGGCTTCCTTGAGATCAACGTACTTGCCCACAATGGCAATGGTGACCTTGCCCTTGGGGTTGGCGCAGTCGCTCACGAGCTTTTCCCAGGCTTCAAGGTGGGCATTGCGCGCGGGCAGGCGCAGCATGATGGCTACCTTCTGGTCAAAGCCTTCTTCATAGAACTTGAGCGGCACTTCATAAATATTGTTCACGTCCACCGAAGAGAACACGGCGTCCTGATCCACATTGCAGAACAGGGCGATCTTGCGGCGCAGTTCTTCGGGGATGCTCTGTTCGCAGCGGCACAAAATAATGTCGGGCTGAATGCCGATGGAGAGCAGTTCCTTGACGCTGTGCTGGGTGGGCTTGGTTTTATGCTCGCCAGCGCTGCGCAGGTAGGGAACCAGGGTAAGGTGAATGTTCAGGCAGTTGTCGCGTCCAAGGTCGGAACGCAACTGGCGGATGGCCTCAAGAAAGGGCAGGCCTTCGATGTCGCCCACGGTGCCGCCGATTTCGATAATGGCGACATCGGGCGCGTCTTCGCCTTCGGAAAGGGAGAGCACCACGCTCTTGATTTCATCAGTAATGTGCGGGATCACCTGCACCGTGGCACCCAGGTAATCGCCGTGACGTTCCTTGGCGATAACGTGGTTGTAAATGGCGCCGGAAGTGGTGTTGTTCTTCCGCGACATGGGCACGTTGAGGTAACGTTCGTAGTGCCCGAGATCCAGATCCGTTTCCGCGCCGTCATCGGTAACAAAGACCTCGCCGTGCTGGAACGGGTTCATGGTGCCGGGGTCAACATTGATGTAAGGATCAAGCTTCTGGATGGTTACCGTAAGCCCGCGCGTTTGCAGCAGCGCGCCCAAAGACGCAGCCGCGAGGCCCTTGCCTAACGACGACAGAACGCCGCCCGTCACAAAAATGTATTTTGTTTTCATGCACTTCCACCTGTACTTGGGTATGTTGAATAGTTCAACCAAACAGTCTTAACTCAAATTGAATTTTTTGGCTAGCATTGACTAAGTAAAACAAGCTAAGTAATGTGTTATTCCCTTTTCAGCGTGCGTGCCCACCACAAGCGGCCCGTGCGCCGGTCATCTGTTATGCCCGGCGCGGGTCAGCCAAGGTTTCCAAGGCAAAAGCACGTCCGGCGCACACCGCAAGGCATGGCCGGAATTATCCGCGTTGCAAAGCCAAGGAGGCTTCCCCCGCATGGGTACGGTCAACACACTGGTCATCACCGGCTACGGTACAAATTCGCACATGGAAACAGCCCACACGGCCCGTCTGGCCGGTGCCGACAAGGCCGATGTGGTGCATTTTTCCGATCTGGTGGCGGCCAAGGTTCGCCTTGCCGACTATCACTTTTTGATTTTCCCCGGCGGGTTTCTGGATGGCGACGATCTCGGCGCGGCCCAGGCTGCGGCCATGCGCTGGCGTTACCTCAAGGACGACGCGGGCGCGGCCCTGTTGCAGAGCTTGCGCGAGTTTCTGGATGAGGGCAAGCTGATTTTGGGCATCTGCAACGGTTTCCAGTTGCTGGTCAAACTGGGCGTGCTGCCTGCCCTTGGCGGTCAGCGCTTTGAGCGTCAGGTTTCGCTGGGCAACAACGATTCCGCCCGGTTTGAAGACCGCTGGGTGCATCTGCTGCCCAATGCGGCTAGCCCCTGCGTGTTCACCAAAAACCTGCCCCTGCTCTCCATGCCCGTGCGCCACGGCGAAGGCAAGCTCGTTGCCCGCGATGCGGACTGCCTGCGCCGCCTGGAGGAAGAAAACCTCATCGCCCTGCAATATGCCGACCCCGCTACGGGCAAGCCTACGCAGGAATATCCGCTCAACCCCAATGGCTCCACCCTTGCCATTGCGGGCCTGACCGATCCCACGGGCCGGGTGCTGGGCCTTATGCCCCACCCCGAGGCCTTCCACCACGTGACCAACCACCCCGGCTGGACGCGCGGCGAACTGGATGCCCCCGGTACGCTCATTTTCGTGAATGCCGTGCGCTACCTGCGCGGTCAATAAAAGGAACAAGGGCACGCCCGAGGCTGGCGAACATTATATATGTTCTGCACAGCCCGGCTCACTTTGTCGCCATGATTATTTGGGGGAGGCTTTACGAAGCCTCCCCTTTCCGTATACATTTTGCGGCACGGCGCGGCCTTGCGGCAGGCAGCTCCCGCGCAATGTTTATTGACAAAGCACACGGGCTTCGATAGATTCTTTGATTCCGAAGAGCTGAACCCCCTTTGGATTTTCCTGCGCGCACGCGTCAGACAAGGTGCGAAACAACATTGCCACAACACGTTGCACATTTTTTTACGCCGTATTCAACGAGGCGCTTTCTCTGCACCAGCAAGAAAGTGCCTTTTTTTATGGTGGGTGATATCTATGCAACCTATTGAAATTATTAAGGCGATAGAAGAAATTGCACCTCTGGCCGCTGCCGCTGGCTGGGATGTTTCGGGCCAACAGGTGGCTGCGCACAGGCAGGATGTTGCCAGGCTTGCCGTCTGCCTCGACCCAACGCCCGCATCCGTGCGTACAGCGCTGGAAAAAGGTGCGCAATTTGTGCTCAGCCATCATCCGCTGCTGCTCAAGGCCGTGCTGCCCAACAGGCTTGACGACTACCACGAGGTGCTGCGCCTGCTGTTTCAGGCCGATGTGCCGCTGTACGCGGCCCATACCTCGCTGGACGTCAACGCTTACGGCCCGGCAGGCTGGCTGGCCCGTGCGCTTGAGCTGCGCGATCTTGCTGTGCTGGAGCCTGTGGCCCCGGCAGTGGGCAATGATCTGCCGCTGGGCTTCGGCCTTGCGGGCGATCTGCCAAGCCCCATGACCGTGGCGCAGATTGCAGGCATCATTGCCCGCAACGCCCCCCTTGCCAAAGCCACAGTGAGCGGGCCGGAGCCGCAAACAATTACCCGCGTGGCCTACTGCACGGGTTCGGGTTCATCGCTGCTCGGCGCGGCGCAAGCTGCCCATGCGCAGCTTTTCATAACCGGTGATGTCAAATACCACACGGCGCTTGCCGCGGAAATCTGCCTTCTGGATGTGGGCCACCACAGCCTTGAGGAAGAAATGATGCTGCGCATGAGCCGGTTGCTGCAACAGCGCCTGCCAGAGACGGAAGTGTTTTTTGTTCCTTCCGCCTCGCCCTTCCGCCCTGTTGCCCTGTCATGATTTTATCAGGAGGACTCTCATGAGCAATGCCGTATATTTTGACCAGATCAAGCAGCTTGTTGAGCTGCAGAAGGTCGATGACGCCATCCACGCCGTCAAGCAGGACCTGAGCAGCGCCCCGAGCGAGCTTGATTCCCTTGAGCAGCGCTTTGCCGCCATCGAAACCCAGCGCAACTACATTCTGGACAAGCTTTCGCACCTTCAGGATCAGCAAAAGCGCCTCTCGCTCGAGATTGATGATGACTCCGCGCGCATCAAAAAGAGCAAGAACAAGCTCATGGCAGTTGGCAATCAGCGTGAATACCACGCCATGATGCGCGAAATGGACAGCATGGAAAAGGTCAACCGTTCCCGTGAAGAAGAAAAAATGACCCTTCTTGAGGAACTGCAATACCAGAACGACGCGCTGGCCGAAATCGACCTGACATACACCGCCGTCAAGGCCGAGCTTGAAGTCAAGCGCGATGGCCTTGAAGAAAAGCTGCAAAAGGGCAATGCCGCCCTTGAAGGCCTGAACGGAAAGCGTGCTTCAGCCAGCAAAAATATTCCCCAGCCCGTGTTCATGCGCTACGAATTCATCCGCAGGCGTCTTGAGCATCCCGTCATCGTTGCCGTGAAAGAAGGCATCTGCTCCGGTTGCCACATTGCCGTGCCGCCGCAGTCTTTCATTGAATTGCAGCGCGGTCAGCAGATTCTGAGCTGCCCCAACTGCCAGCGCCTCATTTTCTGGTGCGAGCACTTCTCTATTGAAGAAGCCCCGCAGTGCGCCCAGAAGCCGGTGACCCTTACCGACTAAAAATCACTTCCGGCGCGGCCTGTTCCGCAAGCCGCGCCGGAAACAAGATCAACAAGTGGGAGTCGGACAGACCGTCGCTGCGGGCCGCAAGGCCCGGGGAGGAAAGTCCGGGCTCCACAGGGCAGAACGCTGGGTAACACCCAGGAGGGGCGACCCTCGGACAGCGCCACAGAAAGCAAACCGCCCCGCCTCGCGGCGGGGTAAGGGTGAAACGGTGGGGTAAGAGCCCACCAGATGCCGCGGTGACGCGGCATGCTCGGCATACCCCGTTTGGAGCAAGACCAAATAGGGAAGGTGGTCGGCCCGACCATTGCCTTCCGGGTAGGTTGCTTGAGGGTACGAGTAATCGTGCCCCTAGAGGAATGACGGTCTGGTGCGGGCAACCGCATGACAGAACCCGGCTTATCGTCCGACTCCCACTTGTTAACAAGGTATGTAATGTCAGAAAGTTCCGGCACATCATCTGTTGCGGCAAAGCCCTGGGCGCTCATACTGGCTGCCGGGCAGGGCACGCGCATGGCCGATGCCGCTGGCGGCACGGCAAAGCAGTTTTTGCCCTGGCAGGGCGCGCCGCTTTTCTGGCATGCCGCCCGCGCCATGAGCAGCAGCGCCTGTGTGGCCGGAATTGTCTTTGTTTTTCCTCCCAGCCAGCTTACCGAAGCCGGCGAACTTTTGGCCGACCTGCACAGGCGCGATGATCTCGGGCTGCCGTGGGTTACGGCCTGCGGCGGACCTTTGCGCCAGGATTCCGTGCGCCTTGGCCTGGCTGCCCTGCCCGTGCGCCCTGCAAGCGTACTGGTGCACGATGCCGCCCGTCCCTTTCTTTCCCCGGCGCTTGTGCGCCGCGTGTGTGAAGCGCTTGCCGAGGGCGCTGCCGGCGTTATCCCCGCCATATCAGTTACCGACACCATCAAGACAGTGGAAAATGGCCGCGTAACGGCCACCCTGCCGCGTGACGGGCTTGCAGCTGTGCAGACACCGCAGGGCTTTCAGCTTGAAGCGCTGCTCTCGGCCCACGCCCACGCGGTTGAGGCGGGGCTTGCCGTAACGGACGACGCATCGCTTCTGGAGGCGCTTGGCCTTGAAGTGCGCGTCATACAAGGCGAGGCTGCCAACGTGAAGATTACCCGTCCTGAAGATCTTGACCTGCTGCAAGACGAAAATCCCGTTCCTTCCATCCGCACGGGCATGGGGTACGATGTTCACCGCTACGGTCAGGGCCGCCCCATGCGCCTTGGCGGCGTGAGCATTCCCAACGCGCCCGAAGTACTGGCCCACTCTGACGGCGATGTGCTTCTGCATGCCCTGTCCGACGCTCTGCTCGGCTGCGCCTGCCTTGGCGATATTGGTCAGCATTTTTCAGACAAGGATCCCCGCTTTGACGGCATTTCATCCGCCATTCTGCTGCATCAGGTTTTGGACATGGTGCGCGAGGCGGGCTGTACGCCCTGTCACGTGGATATGACCATTGTGGCGCAGGTTCCCAAACTCGCGCCCTACCGGGAAGAAATCAGAAGGAACGTCGCTCGGCTCATGGGGTTGCCCGCATCATGCGTGAACCTCAAGGCTACCACAGAGGAACACCTGGGCTTTACCGGGCGTTCCGAAGGCATCAAGGCATATGCAGTTGTGACCGCGCGGGGGCGCTGATTAGCTCCGCCTCCCCTGCCATAACGATTCGACACCATAAGGAAGGACATGAACACAGAACTCAGCAGGCCCTGGTTTGCCCACTACGACTCCTTCGTTCCGCGCACTTCCGAGGTGTGGAACAAGCCGCTCTATGCCTTGCTGGATGAGGCCGCAGACAAATATCCCAATCGACTGGCCGTCATTTTCCAGAATACGCGCATCACCTACAAGCAGTTGCGCGAGCAGGCGGAGCGTTTTGCAGGGGCGCTGCGCCGCATCGGCGTGAAAACAGGGCACCGCGTTGCCCTGATGATGCCCAACATGCCGCAGACCGTGGTGGCCTTCTGGGGCATTATCAAGGCCGGGGGCGTGGTGGTCATGACCAACCCCCTGTATATGGAAAAGGAAATCATGGCCAACATGCAGGATTCGGGCGCAGAGCACATGGTGCTGCTCGACCTGCTCTGGCCCCGGGTTTCCGCTCTGCGCGACCGCCTGCCCCTGAAAAACTTCATCGTTACCGGCGCTGCGGACGCGCTTTCCTTCCCGCTCAACTGGCTCTACCGCCTCAAAAAGAGCCGCAGCGTCAAGGAACCCGTGCCCTACGACGGCAAGAACGTTCATGAGTGGAAGCACTTTTGCAAGGGCGCGGAGCGTTATTCCGCCCCCATTGCCGACCCGCTGCGCGACCCCATCATGCTGCAGTATACCGGCGGTACAACGGGCCTGCCAAAGGGCGTTACCCTGACGCACAGCAACGTGGGCACCAACTGCCGTCAGGTGCTGGACATCATCCACGTCAAGGCGGAGGACAAGCACACCTTCATTTCCCTGCTGCCCTTCTTTCACGTGTACGGCCTCACCACAGGCCTGATTATTCCCATCGCCCTGGCAGCCACCACCCTGCCACTGCCGCGCTATGTGCCGCAGGATGTGCTGCGCCTTATAGCCAAGTACAAGCCCACCGTCTTTCCCGGTGCGCCTTCGGTCTATATTTCGCTGCTGCAACAGAAGAACCTGACGGATTTTGACCTGCGCAGCATCAAAATCTGCGTTTCAGGCTCCGCGCCGCTGCCGCGCGAAATATTCCGCAAATTTCAGGAAACCACCGGCGCTGCCATTCTGGAGGGCTACGGTCTTACAGAAGCCTCGCCCATCACCCATTGCAACCCGCTTGGCCAGGAAGGGCAGCGCCCCAATTCCATCGGTATGCCCGTTCCGGGCACCGATGCCCGTATTGTAGATATGGAAGGCGGCTCCCTCACCCTGCCCCCCGGCAAGATGGGCGAACTCATCGTGCAGGGGCCGCAGGTCATGCACGGCTACTGGCGCAGGCCTGACGAAAGCGCCAGCGCCTTGCGCAACGGCTGGCTGTATACAGGCGACCTTGCCACAATGGATGAAGACGGTTATTTTTATATCGTTGACCGTAAAAAAGACATGGTCATTGTGGGCGGCTACAACGTGTACCCCCGCGAAGTGGACGAAGTGTTGCTGGAACACCCCAAGGTGCTTGAAGCAGTCACTGTCGGCATTACCGACGAGATGCGCGGCGAGATACTCAAGGCCTTTGTGGTGCGCCGCCCTGATGAAGAGCTGACCAAGGCTGACGTCATCGCCTGGTGCCGCCAGAAACTGGCTGGCTACAAGGTGCCGCGCCTTGTGGAGTTCCGCGAGGAACTGCCCAAGACCATTGTGGGCAAGGTCCTGCGCCGGGCTCTGCGGGAAGAAGAAGAGCAAAAGATGGCCAACAGAAAAAACCGGCGCGCCACAGCCGCTGCCAATGCTTCTGCCGCCAGCGGCGAGGATGACCAAGTGGGCCATGCCTGATGCGGATCATTGCGCAAAGGGTTAAAGAAGCTTCTGTTAGTGTTGATGGCCGTCTTGTGGCGGCCATCAACACTGGCATCATGGCCCTTGTTGCCTTTGGGCAGGAGGATGGGCCAGAATTTCGCTCTTCCCCGGCTTTTACGGGCATGGCCCGCAAGCTTGTGGGGCTGCGCATCTTTCCCGGCACAGGAGAGTATGCCCATAAGTTCCACCTTTCATTGGATGAAATCGGTGGTCAGATATTATTGGTGCCGCAGTTCACCCTGTACGCCGATTGCCACAAGGGCCGCAGGCCTTCCTTTACTGATGCAGGCGACCCCGCCTGGGCCAAGGACATGTTTACGGATTTCGTTCAAATGGTTGACGAAACTTGCGCCGTCAGCGTATCGTCAGGCATCTTCGGAGCGGACATGGATGTGCGCCTGTGCAACTGGGGCCCTGTGACCATATTTCTGGACTCTGCCAACCTGTTTTCCCGTTGAAGCGACCTGTTGCCTTACGGAGGAAATACAGCCATGTTTGAGCTGAAGGCGGAATCGCACACCAACGTCACGGTATTGCGTTTTTCTGGCAATCTTCTGCTGCCCGATGTGGCCGAGTTCAGCAAACAGCTTGAAGCGCATCTGCTGGCGCCTAATATTCGCCAGGTGGTGCTTGATCTGAGCCACGTTGAAAAAGTGGATACTTCCGGGCTGGGAGTGCTGGTAAGCGCCAGCACAAAGGGCCGGGGGCGGGGGCGCAGGCTTGTACTGCTGATGCCCGCGCCACACGTGGCCGAATTGCTGCGCAAAGCCGAGATCGAGGGATTTTTCCCCACATTCGAGAGCGAAGATGAACTGAAAGGCTATATTCCCGATACTGCTGAGTAACAATATCACGGGGTTTCGCCCTTCAGCCCGACGGATGGTGCATGGTGCAATACTATCTGAGGCATTACTTCAATCCCGATTTCGATTATCTCAATCTCAAGCCGGGTGGAGATAATGGAAAGTCCGACGTATACAGTCTGGGCTACGTCCAGAATGTCATCGCCGGGCAGGTGCTTGCTGAGCTTGTACCTCTGGACGCCGCCGGGCCCAAGGTTGACCAGCGCTTCATACTTGAAAATGAAGCCTTCCCCATGGGTGGCAACACCCGCGTAGATCCGCGCTATCCCAACTATCTGCTTGCCGCTGCCAAGGGCTATGTTTTTTACCTTAACGGCAAAATTACCGTAAAGACCCTGCTCAACGTGCGTCAGGACGTGAGCTTTCAGACCGGCAACATCTTTTTTGTGGGCGATATGGCCGTGCACGGTTCCGTGCGCGCCGGATTTTCCGTTCAGGGCAACAACGTACGCATCATGGGCATGGTAGAAGGCGGCGTTGTGCGAGCCCGCCGCGATCTCATGATTGATGGCGGGGTGCGGGGCGGCGCTGGCAAGCACAGCAAGGTTGATGCCGGCGACAAGCTCATGACTCCCTTTCTGGAAAGCGTCGATGCCCGCGCGCGCGGCAATATGGTTATTGAAAAAACCTGCCTGTACAGCACCGTATACGCTGGCAGCAACATGGTTGTGCGCGACAAGCTCTACGGCGGCACAACCAATGCCTACGGCAGCGTTTATGTGGGCGGCCAGCTTGGCAACAAGGCGGCTCTGAGCACCAAGGTTTATTTGGGGTACGACCCCTTGAGCATCCGCCAGCTTGAAAAAATCGACAAGATTATCGCGCAGTTGTCGCAAACTATTACCCACCTCAATGCCATCGCCGGACATCTGCCGCCGGAAACCAACGATGCGTCCCGCAAGCTGCAAGCCCTGCGGCTACAGCGTAGGCAACTCATCAACAGACGCGACGAACTGTGGAGCAGACTGGCTCAGGACGAAAACTACATGCAGAACTGCCGTCTGCTCTGCCAGGGCACCGTATACCCCGGTGTGGAAATCTCCATCGGACGCGCGTTTATGGTTGTTGAACAGGTATACAAGTGCACGCTGTTCCGCCTGGTGGACAACGAAATCATCGCGGAACCCATGCAGCCCTCGCAGATGAGTCCCAAATGATGAAGCAGACCGAAACGCCGCATTTTGTGGCGGTGTATTCCGAGCATTCCGTACATCAGGGCCAGAACCCACAACAATCCGGGATACCAGACGATATTGAAGTCAGGCTGGGCGAGCGTGTTTTTCACATGCTGCGCCCTGGCGGCGCTGAGCGCGAAACTGCGGTAGTAACCGGGCAGATGCAGGAATTGCAGCGCGATTGCCTGCCTGTTCTGCTGGGCTGCGGCCTTGGGCACGCCTTGCGCCAGGTGTTGGAGAGCCTTGACGGGCCTGTGGCCGTGGTGGAAAAAGAAGCCGGGCTTCAGGCTATCACAGGCGTGCTGCAAAGCGTGCCGCCTGACCAGCGTGAACGCATTACACTCATCACCAGCCCGCGCCCTCAGGATGCCCTTACAGAGCTGACCCACTGGCAGATGCTCCACGGCGGCCTGCGTCTGCTGCCTCTGGCCCTGCCCTTTTATCTGCGCCTTGACCGTGAGTATTATGGTTCCCTGCAAAAAGATCTGCTCGCCAGCGCCAAGTTTGACTTCTGGAGCCGCGCCGCAGGGCCCCGCTTTGCCGATGCAAGCCCCCGCGTACTGCTGCTGACCAGCAAATATTTCCTGATGGGTGAAATCGAGGGCGCATGCCGCAAGCTTGGCATTGAATACAAGCTGGTTGTCATCGGCGATGAAGCCGTGGCCCGCGCGGATTTTGTGCAGCAGCTGCTGGAAGCCGTGATTGCTTTCAGGCCAGACTGCTGCATTACGCTCAACCATATGGGAGTGGACGTAGAGGGCGTGCTTATGGACCTGCTGGCCCGTTTGCAGTTGCCCCTGGCCTCATGGTTTGTGGATAATCCGCACCTCATCATCCATCTGTACTCCCGCTGCGTCAGCCCCTGGACGACCCTGTTCACCTGGGATTCCGACAATATTTCATCCCTGCGCGCGGCGGGTTTTGAGCATGTGTTCTACCTGCCTCTGGGCACAGACCCGGATCGCTTTCACCCCTCCAAGGGAGCATCCGCACCAGCCGCATGGAAGGCAGACATCTCCTTTGTGGGCAATTCCATGGTCTACAAGGTCGGCGGCAGGCTGAAAAACGGGCATTTTCCCCGCCCGCTGCTGCTTTCCTTCTACGCCGTGGCCCAGGAGTTCATGGACAGCCACCACCGCTCGGTTGCTGATTTTCTGCGCGACTGTCAGCCTGATGCTTACGCGCACTATCTGGCCCTGCCGGACAACGAAGCCAAGCTGGCCTATGAAACAGCCGTCACCTGGCAGGCCACCCGTCTGTACCGCAATGGCTGCGTGCGGCGTCTGCTGCCCCTGCGCCCGCTTATTGTTGGCGATGCAGGCTGGCAGAAGGTGGAATTTCGCCATGAACCGCTGCAACCCCGCTATCTGGACGCCCTGAGCTATTACACGGAACTGCCCCTCTTTTACGGGCACTCTGCCATCAACTTCAACTGCACCAGCAAGCAGATGAAGGGCGCGGTCAACCAGAGGGTATTTGACGTGCCCGCCGCAGGCAGTTTTGTGCTTACCGACTGGCGCGAGCAGATGGAACAGCTTTTTGAGCCGCACGAAATCGTCTGCTACCATGAGCCGGATGAAGCACCTGAACTGGCGCGCCACTACCTTGCCCGTCCAACAGAGCGCCGCCGCATTACGCAGGCGGCCCGGCAGCGTGTGCTTGCCTGCCACACATGGCAACACAGGCTGCAAACCATGCTGGAACGCATGCGCGAGGTTTATGGCACACCTGCGGCCCGTCAGGCCGTCCGGGGCTGATAATGGCTGCTGATCCGATTCTGGTGCTGCAACTGCACCGCATGGGTGACCTGATCCTCACCTTTCCCCTGCTTATCCGCCTGCGCCAGCTTTGGCCCCACAATCCCCTGTGGGTTGTGGCTGAACCGGCGTTTTTTCAGCAGCTCATGCCTCTGGCGCCGGATGCCGTGTTTTTTCCCCCTTCACACTGTGCAGAGCTTGCCCGCCAAACATACGCGGCGGCGATCAATCTGAGCAGCAATCCGGTCGCGTCCCAACTCATGGCGCGGCTTGAGTCTCCCCTCAAGCTAGGACCTGTGGCCGACAGCGATGGATTGCGCGTTCAGGGTTTCTGGCAATTGTACCGCGCGGCCCTGACGCAGAATAACCACGCCAATGCCTTTCACTGGGCCGATCTGCACCTGCTGGACCTTTCCCCCGCTCCCAACCTTGCCTTTGTAGGGCATTCGCGCCCCGAACCAGCGGGGACGCGCCGCGTTGGTCTGGTGCTTGGGGCTAGCGAGGCAGCAAAAAGGCCGGATGCGGCCTTCTGGGCACGGCTTGCCATGCGCCTCGCGGCAGCAGACCTTGCCCCGGTTTTTGTGGGCGGCAAAGCCGAGCAGGAACTGGGCGATGAAGTGGCGCGGCGTTCCGGCCTTGCGCAGGCAAACCTGTGCGGCAAGCTTACACTGCGCGAAGTCGCGGCCCTCATGGGCACGCTTGACCTGTGCATAACGCCTGACACCGGCCCCATGCACCTTGCCGATTACCTTGGCGTACCAGTGCTCAATCTCTCTATGGGGCCGGTACACGCCCGCGAAACCGGCCCATCCGCGCCCGGTCAATGGGTACTGCGCGCCGCCATGAGCTGCGTGGGCTGCTGGCAGTGCAGACGCAACCGTCTTTTTTGCAAGCAGGCGTTCATACCCGCATCTGTAGCCCAGCTTGCGCTGCAAATTCATCAGGAACTTGCCACAGGCAAGCCCATCTGCGGGGCCGTAGCCAATGGTCTTACCCTTTACCGAACCGGACGCGACGCTCTTGGCCTGCATACCTTGAAAGCCTACCCTGAGCCACGCGGCAATTCCTGTCGCCCCCAGCTCGAAGACCTATGGCAGGCGGCCTTTCTTTTTTTATATGATTCAGGCCAGCAAACCCTGCTGCGCCAGCGGCTGACACGCCTCCACGCGGAACATCCCGCGCTTGCTGAGCGTCTTGCCGCCCGCCTTGCCCACCTTTGCGCCCTGTGCAGCGATCACCTGAAAAAGCGCACTCCCCTGCCCGATGATTTCTGGCGCGTCCAGCCCGGCATGATACGGCTGTTCACCGGCCATCTGCACATGTTTTTGCAAAATGAAGGTTTCAACGAGCAGGGCTGGCGCACAGCAGTGCACAGGCTTGCCGCTCTGGCTCCGCTTTTTGCCAACCCATCCTCCTAGCGTACTCCAGATTCGGCAAGTATTGCCCTTTCCCCGCAATCCACATCAATTTAACACATTGAATTAATTACACCAACAATTTTGGAACACTCCTTGTATAGCTCAGCACGCAAGGAGTGAACCATGCAGATTATTCCCACAAGCGTAAGCACCAACGAAACGCTTTGGAACGTTGCCACTAACAACCGCCCCAATGACGAGCGGACGTCTTCCTTTATAGACGCCCTCAACTCCAGTCTGAAGGCCGTTGAAGGGGCTGACGTATCTGCCGATGTTTTTGAGGGCAAGTCAGAATCCAAGCCCAGCACTCCCTTTACGCCCACCGCCAGAGCTGCCGCGCAGGTGCAAAGCCCTTATTCGCGCAACACCAGCAACGGCGTCACCTACACGCTGAACGAAGTCTGTTTTACCAAGCAGGAAGTGCAGGACATGCACAGCAAGCTCATCAAGGCAGGTGCTACGCCTGAAAGCCTTGCCAAGCTTGCGGCTCTGGCGGAAATGCCCGACGGCGCAACCCTCGCGCAGATAACGGCCAGCGTTAAGGGCGGCGGCGACATCCCTGTTCTCACTGATGAGGACAAGGCCAACATCACCTCGCTGCTTAAAAAGATCGACCCAACCGGCGTTCTGGATACCAATGTTCAGGCCATGATGTTGCAGGGCAACACACAGCAGGCATTCAACACCATTTCGGCCTTTGTGAGCAAGCTTGACCCGGCGGGCACTCTTGAAGTGAGCCAGGGTGAGGCCATTTCGCTCGGGCGCGGCCTTGGGCTTGGCACTGCCAACCTGCAAACCCTGGCCAACAGTTTTGGCAACAGCGCCTCCGTCACCTGCCTGAACGAACAGTTCGGCACGCTCATGGCCCCGGTGACAGACTTTTTCACCACGCAGGCCGCTGCACAAAAAACGCTTGATACTGCTCTCAAAACCACGTTGCAGCCCATTATCAGCAAGGCGCGGGCCCGCACGGAAAAAGAGAAGCAGGCCAGTTCGCTGCGCGACCGCACGGTGCAACAGAGCAAGACTCTCATAGACAAGACCGTTCAGAAAAAAAGCAGCAATATTCTTGGTGAAACCCTTGAAGCAGGCCAGAAGGCCGAGCCGGGCGATATCAAGATCGCTGCGCAGAGCGAAGCCATTGGCAAGGATGCGACCGCTGCAAAGCATGAAGATGATCGCAGCACAGCCGACAACAAGGCCACAGCGACCCAGCGCATGCCCGCAGAAAGAACTTCCGGCAGCACAGCCGCGCAGCAGTCAAACACGCAGGCGGCGCAGTCAAATACGCAGGCGGCGCAGCAGTCCGGTTCGCAGGCGGTCTCTCGCGCAAGCGCGCAGGCAGAACCCCATACGGGCACGCAATCGTCCCCAAATACTCCTGCCAATCAGATTCACGCGCAGTCTGCCACGCAGCAGTCCGCCGCTCTGGACGACAAGGGTCAGAAGAATGCTGACAGCAATTCCGGGCAGAGCGACTCTGATAAAGACCAAAAGGGCAAGTCCGCCTGGGGCGATCTGCTGGGCAAGGTAGACACGCAATCCGCCGCCGTTGCAGCGCGCGGCTCCACCCCCGCCTACGCGGCAGCACAGGCCATGCAAGCTGCCCATGCAGCCCAAAACACAACTGATGTGCAGGATCCCTCAGCCGTTGCCCCCATTGGGCGGCAGGTGGCGCAGCAGGTTGAACAGGGCATGCTTTCAACCGTCAAGGGCGGCGGCACCCGCCTTGACCTGCAACTGAACCCGCAGGAGCTGGGATCCATCACGGTTTCCCTTTCGGTTCGCAATGGCGAAGTCAGCGCGGTGATCCGCTCTGAAAAGTCGGAAACCAACGACATGATCAGCCGTCAGGTCGATGCAATCCGCATGAATCTTGAGCAGCAGGGCCTCAAGGTGGACAAGCTCGAAGTGCGGCAGGAAACGCGGCAGGAGCAGAACAGCGCATCCTGGCAGGATTTCAGCCAGCACAATTCCCGGCAGGAAGAAGATGCCCGCAGGGAAGAACTTTCCCGGCTGAAGAATCTTGCAACAGTTCGAAATTCCAACTTAAACATGGATATTTCAACTTTGGAACAGCCTGTGCATTCTCTTGGCAACACGGCAAGATATACCACCAGCAACCTCAACGTGGTTGCCTGAACCGGGCCGTGAGGAGAATGAAGTATGGCCAGTAGCGTATCATCAGCAATCACTCAGGCTAACAACGAGTTCAATGCCGTTGTTGGCAAGCAGAAAGGTGGCGCGAACCTCGACAAGAACGCCTTTATGCTGCTTCTGGTGACGCAGTTCAAGTATCAGGATCCGCTGAACCCTATGGACGACAAGGAATTTGTCTCCCAGATGGCGCAGTTCTCCAGCCTTGAACAGCTCATCAACCTGAATACCAGCATGGGTTCGCTGACTGACGCGTCCAACAACCAGCAGATGATCAACGCCACATCGTACATCGGCAAGGAAGTGACCGTTACCGGCAACAGTATCGGCAAGGTTACGGACGCGACCACAAAGACGACGTCCATCACCAAGTTCCGTTACGCGCCCAACGATGCCGTAGCCAGCGGCACCATCACGGTGCGCGATGCCGACAACAACGTCATCTACACTGAAACTGTGGATCCCAAGGCTGCCGGAACCACCTACGACTTCAACTGGAACGGCAAATACGGCAACGGAACCGTTGCCCCGGATGGCGTGTACACTGTCAATCTGGCCCTTCTCAACACCGCTGGAGAGGCTGTTATTGCCGACCAGGTGGTGGACGCCAAGGTTACGGGCGTGGTCACCAACAAGGGTGTTGTGTATCTGGGCCTTGACGGCGGCCAGTTGATGGAACTTTCAAAGGTGCGGCAGGTTACCATGCCAACAACGACATCGACTCCATCTGGCTCTTCCGGTTCATCAGGTTCATCAGGTTCTTCCGGATCATCTGGCGGTTAAACAGAATAGTTAACATTGCGGGCAGGCAGCCAAACTGCACTACCCGGAAAAAATATCCCCCTATCCCAAGACACGGAGGAAGATATGAGTCTCTCATCCAGCATGTGGGCAAGCGTTTCCGGCCTTATGGCGCACGGAAACAAAATGAACATCGTCGGCAACAACATCGCCAACGTCAGTACCCTGGCTTACAAGGGCCAGCGCGCGGACTTCAGCGACTATCTTTACACCGACGGCGGCAGCGTAAGCGGCACCACCCAGATTGGTCAGGGCGTCAGCACCTACGCGGTGCTTGGCGACTACTCGCAGGGTTCTTTTGAATCCACCAACTCGGTGACTGACCTTGCCATTGACGGCAACGGATTTTTCCAGGTGCGCAAGCAGAACAGCGATCAGATGTACTACAGCCGCGCCGGCGACTTTTATTTCAACAACAGTCGCGAACTGCAAAACCCCGAAGGCTACCTGCTGCAAGGCTGGAAAGTCGACAACAGCAAATCGCTGAGTTTTTACGGCGGCGCCACAAGCGCAGGTTCCACAGCAACGACCAACTCTGCGTACAAGGGCACAGGCACACCTGTGGATATCGTTCTGGACAGCTGGAACATTCCGCCCCAGCAGACGACCAACGTCAGCTTTACCATGGGCTTGACCAACAACGGCACGGGCGACAAAACCACCAGCAGCACCAGCCCCATGACCGCCCTCTTTGACCTGTGGGACGCCAGAAGCACGCCGCCCATGGCAGATTCTGCCTACGCCACGCAGTCAAGCATCAAGGTGTATGACGAGGGCGGCTCCACCCACAACCTCACGGTCTACTATGACCAGGTTGACGCCTCCAAGACGGACACCAACGGCAAGACCGTCTACAGCATTGAAGGTCTGCCCGCTGGCTACACCATGTATGAATACATGGTGACCATCCCCCCGGCTGAAGACCAGCGCAGCTACGGCGGCCAGGGCTACAACGCCACCACCAACACCTGGGGAACGGAGCCTACCAAATTTTATAACGACCCCGTCATGGGCACCAACAAGCAGGCTGGCGTACTCATGAGCGGCGTCATGATTTTTGACGCCAGCGGCAAAATGGTAAACCAGACCGCTTACTCCTACGGCGCTACGGAAACGCCCGCCGCCAACAATCAGGTGGCGGTTGACCCCTCGCTCAAGAGTTCCTGGCAGCCCACCAAGACCTCCAGCAACGGTCTGCCCGTGTTTTCGGCCAACTTCACCGGGCAACCGCTTGCCAACAGCGTCAGTGAAACCATGACGCAGGGCACTACCACTGTCAGTCAGGTTGAAAAGCAGATCACAGAACTGGACTTTGGCCTGAAAGATATCGGCAACCCTGCCTGGATTAACCCCATTGTCACCACTGTTCAAAAGAACAGCGCTGGTCAACCCATGGGCACAGTTGGTTGGCCTGCTCCCAATACTCCTGTTGCACTGGGAATGGATGCGTACGGCTACCACACGCTTACGACGCCTCCGCGATACGGCACCAAGGGCGCCAATGCTGTCTATGCAGACAGCAAGGGTTACTACTGGCATGACAGCACGGCCACTGGCGCTGTACCGGCAGATGTCTACGGCACCCTCACAACTGGCCTTGGCACCATTCCCGTAGGCAATAACAACGGTGTGTACTATGTTGGCGCGGGATCTGGCGCAAGTGCAGTTACCTACACCAACCTCACCAAAGACGAAACCACGGGCAATACCTACGCCAGCGGCTCCGACAGCTACGGCAACTATTACCAGGCCGCGGCCTGGCCGCCGGCAGCCGGCGATCCCAAGTACTACGGCTACTTTCAGGACGGCGCTACGAAACGTCGGGTGTACCATGACGGCACAAATTACGCCTATGATGATGCTGGCGGCGTCAAGCAAACACTTTCAGGCACCAATGCCTTTGTGGTCAACGTGGCCAAGGCTATCACGCCTACGACCTACACTCTGCCCGATGCTGGTACCCGGCCCGTCCCGACCATGGTGACCGGCAACAACACTTTGGCAAGCCTGACCACCGAGTCCAAGCAAACCAGCGTGTCGCCCAGCACTGGCGTGCCGGTCTACAAAAACGTGATCAACTACGGCAACATGGTGCCCACCATGACCTCTGTTCAGCGCGAAGACTCGGCCAGTGTGAGCAACACCACAACATATACAGTGCAGAACAGAACGCAGGATGGTTACTCCTCCGGCACACTGAGCAACGTAAAAATCGACAACAATGGCGTTGTCTACGGCGTGTATTCCAACAGCAAGACCCTGCCGCTGTACCAGATTGCATTGTATGACTTCAAATGCACGCAGGGTTTGTACCGCGAAGGCAGCAACCTCTACTCTGCCAGCAATGAGTCTGGCGAGCCTAACCTTGGCGTTGCGGGCGATAACGGTTTTGGCAGCACAAAGGCCTATAATATTGAGCAGTCCAACGTGGACATGTCGCGCGAATTTGTGCAGATGATTTCTACGCAGCGCGGCTTCCAGGCCAACTCAAAGACCATCACCACGGTGGACAGCATGCTGGAAACCGTTATCGGTATGAAGCGGTAACATAGAGATTGCAGTAGAAAGAGGGCCGGGGGGCCGCAAGGCCCTCCCAGCGTTGGGGATAGCGCTGCAAACCTTTCTTTCCCGTGTCGGGCGTCGGCCATTTGGTCGACGCCTTTTCGCGTTCCAGACAAACCTGCGCTTCAGCTTGAAAAAAGCAGAACGGGAAGGGATTTCACAAATGCGGAAAAACTATCGGCCTCTGTCGCTCACGCCGAGCGGCTTGTTGCCGATGGTGCCGCGCAGCCAGTCGCAGAAGTCGGGAAAGGTGGTCAGCAATATCTTGAGGGCATTTTCTTCTGCCAGAGCATAGAGGCGGGCCGTTACCTTGCCCGTGCCTACCCAATGCTTGAGGTGGCGGGAAAGATCGGCATGCCGGGCAGTCATGCCGCGCGCATGCACCCCCCGGAACCACTCCACGCCAGTATCAAGGCAGACAGGCCCACACTGCCTGAACGCGCCTGGCGGCAATATTGGGCCATGCGGCACGCACAGGGGCCGTGTCTTTTCCAGATCAAGCAGGCAGGCCCATTCATTGACGCGGCATTCCGGCAGGGGCCAGGGTTGGGCATCAAAAATACCTGCAAAGCCACGGTCATACGGCCTTGCAAAAATGCCCTTCTGGTGCGCCAGAGCATAAAGCTGCTGCAATTGACTGTAAGTGGGCCGAAAATCCAGATACCGCTGAGGGCCGCACGGTTCGCAGCCCATAACCTCGCGCGTCAGCTCCGCCACACGAGCCGGGCAATTCCAGCACTGGCCAAGGTGGCCCACAACCACGGCATCACCCATGAGGCCGCCCAAATAGCCAAGCACATCCTTGAACACAACTATATCGTTGTGCAGGAGAAACAGTCTGCGGCTCGTGCTGTGCTCAAAGGCGTACTGGTAGCGGATGCTGTAGCGGTAGGCGTTATCGGCAAAGCGCGCCGGGTCTGCGGCATTGAGATCAAGCCAGTAGTCTGGCTGAAAAACCCGCAACCTCTCCCCTATCTGGCTGCTCAGGTACTGCACCAGCGCATAGGGGCTGACGATATCATACTGCGAGCCATAAGGCTCAAACTGCAACCAGACAGTGCCAATATACCTGCCGCTGTGCTTGAGCAGCGACAGAACAGAGAGCGCTGTCTGATATGGCTTGGCGAAAATGTTCATCGCCACGTCTATCTTTTCAGAGCTGCCCTGCTGCATCGGCAACTGTTGCACTGCGCCCGTCATGTCGCCCTGCTCTCTATTCGGCGGCGGCAGGACTTGCTGGCCCTGAGCCAGCGGATTTTTTCTGCTCGTTCAGCGCGTCCTGCCCTTCCTGTGCGCCGGATTTTGCGGCAGGAGCAGATTTTTTGCTGGCCGCATCGGCTGTGGCAATGGCCTGCTGCAAATCTACCGCAGGGACATTGGCAAGAGCGCTGACAATCTGGCTGTCAAAGCCCTTGTCCTTCATGAGCAGGGCAACGGCTTCTTCGGGCTGCATGCCAGCGCGGTAGGAACGTGGGCTGACCATGGCGCAGAAAGCGTTGACCACGGCCAGAATGCGCGCATTGTGATTGATGGCCTCCCCGGCAAGATGCTGGGGCAGGCCCGAGCCGTCCATGCGTTCGCCCATCTGGAAGACGGCGTCCGGCACTGGCAGGTTGAACTGCATGTCGCGCAGGATACCATAGGCATATTCCGGCGCGCGCATAACCTCCGCCTGTTCCTCGGGGGTGAGCTTGCCCTTCTTGGTGAGCAGCTCGCGCGGCACAAAGATCTTGCCCACCTGCGAAAGGCGGGCCGCAAGCCGCAGGGTTTCCCTGTCCTTGTCGGGCAGGGTCATGGCGCCGGAGAGCAAGTCTGCCACATGCTCCATCTTCATGGAGTGCCCGATGAGGTTCACGTCCACACTTTCAATGGCCCGCACAAGGGCGGCAATGCTGTTGGCCTGACGTTCCCGCGCGGCCTCGGCACGGCGGCGGAATTCCGTAATATCCTGAAAAATGCCCACGCAGCCGCCCTTGCCTTCTTCCCCTGAAGTATCGTGATCTTCAAAGGGAAACAGGGTCACGCGGAAAAGGCGCACATCCCCGGGTTGGGGAACGGAAATCTCGATGCTGCCTTCCTTGCCGCTGACGCTCACCTGGGCCATGCCCTCCATGAGCCGATGAGCGGCCTCTTCCGGCAGGGCTTCGCCCACGGGGGTTCCCTTGAGGGAATCCTCGTCCTTGCCCGCCATCTGGCAGAAGGCCGGGTTGCACATCTGCAAGCGGCCGTTTTTGTCCATGAGCATAAGCCCGGCCTGCAATGAGGCGTTGACGCTGTCGAGCATGATCTTCTGCTGACGGATAAGCGTGTACAGATGCTTGAAATGCTGGGCAGTGGCCCTGTGCGAACGGCTTACCAGCGAAACCCAGATAAAGGCCAGCAAAAGCGCCGTGCCAAGACTGCCAAGGATGCCCAGGCCGTATATCTGCTTTGCCTGGCTTTCCACCAGCGCATCAACCATGTCTGCCGGAGCCTCGATGGTCACAAGCCAGCCCAGACTGTTCATGTAACTGCCGAGGGAATAGGCCTCGCCGCCGCCCACAAGCCCCTGCCGACGCTTGAAACCAAGGCCGTCAGCCAGAGCCACGGGCTGCACTGGCTCAAGCGCTGGTTTGGCATCGCGCAGCAGCACGGCCTCTGTACCGTTGCCGCCAGCCTGCAAAATGCGCGGCAGCAGCCCGCCGTACTGATCCTGACGCGGGGCAAGAAATGCCGTCAGCACCCTGTCCACAGGAATTGTGGCAAAAAGCACGGCAACGGGGGCGCTCTCGCCCCGGCCCAGCACTTCATACATGGGATCGGCCAGATCAATGACCATTGTGTCGCCAAGAGCGCGCACAGGGCCAAAAACAACAGTTTTCCTGTCCACGGCGCTGGTCACAAGGCCCACCTGGGTCTCGCCAAGGGGCGCATCCCCCTTGTACACCACAAAGGGATTGCCCTTGGGCGAAACAATCCGTGCAGAAACCCAGTTTTTGCCGCGCGCAAAGTCCCGCAGCAGATCCTGCATATAGCCCATCTGCTCGGCAAGATTGCGCAGCGATTCATCGCCGTTTTCCATGGCATCAGGCGCGGAAAGGCGCGCCTCGCCATCGGAGCCAAGGTTGCGCACATCCACGGCAAACAGGCGGAACATCTCCGCGCTGCTTACAAGCCGCGCCTGCTCAACAACGGTTGCATGCCACGCGCGGATGGATTCCAGCGATTTATCCACCCACGATTGCTGCATTTCACGCTGGTTATTCAGAATATCCTGCGTAACGTTTTTGAGCTGCAAGGTGCAGAGGCCGTAGGCCACAGCCGCCGCCACAACAAAAAGTGACAGGCTGACAGCAGCCACAGCGGCTTTTTTCAGACGATAGCGACCAGCAACGGACTGCTCATTAAGTTCCTGCGTTTTCATAGGCTTATCCTATAGTACATTGCGCATTAACGTACCGTTTGCGGTGAAAACCCGCCCCAATAAGGGTGTGGGCTGCGCGTTGCATGCCGCATGCCTGCGGCGGCTTTAGTCTATCTTGCGGCCCTTCATATGGGCCCACCGACCGAATTCATTGACCGAATACTGCGGGCTGTACTGCCGCACCTTGGTGTGCGAAAGCACTGAATTACTGAGATTATCCAGAATAAAGGCATCGTCGTTCAGGTATACGACCAGTACAGCATGGGCAAAATTTCTGATTGTGTCACGCACAACCACGACACGCATGCTTTCGGGCGGAATGCCCAATTCCTTAAGAGTAAAATACTTGATAATGGAATAGTCTTCGCAGTCGCCAGACTTTTTCAGAAACTCCGCGGGAATTTCCCAATAGTCTTCTTGCCGCCAGTTGACGATGTCTTCCACATAGGGCCACGTATTCCAGAAAGAATTTACGTAGCGCAGCAGTTCCATCTTGTTGTTCACCGGGGCTTTGGACTTGAACGTGTCCCAGGTAACGCCTTTTTTGAACACTTTGCCGGGTATGAATATGGGATCCATCTGGTTGCGCTTGAGCAGATCAAGCCAGCCCGGCAGGGTGGATAAGGGACGTTTGAACTCCACAGTGCCGAAAAGCTGCACCTTGGAATCGTGCGCGGGTGCTGCGGGCTGTGCTGCGGATTGCGCTGCGCCTTTTGCGGCATCCGGTGCCGCGCTCTTTGCGGGGGCATTGGCTGCGGCGGAAGGATCTGACTTTCCAGTTGGTTGCGATGGTTCCGGGGATGGGGGCTGATCTGCATTATCAGCGTCCGTCTGAGGCTGAATGCCGGGATCAGCGCCTGCCTGCTGGATTGTCTGGGGGCCAGATTGCTGACCCGATTGCAGCTCTGATTGTTGCGCTGGCTGCTGGTCAGCAGGGGGCAAAGCAGCGTTTGCCCCTGCATTGCCGTTCTGTTCAGCTCCCGTGCTCGCCCGCTCAGTGGCGACAACAGACGGCGCTGCATTATTTTCCGCAGCAGCGGAAGATACGGCAGGCGGCTCGGAAACTTCGGCATTGCCAATGGCTGCGCGTGGTTGCAGATTGAGCGAACCTGCCAGAGCGGGGTTCCAGCCATAGGCCCAGAACAGCAGACACGCCAAAAGGGCCGCCATGCCCCCAGAAAGGGCCGCGACCAGAGCAAATTTGGAGTATCGAAGTTTGGGCATAGGCTCACCGATTACAGGTGTGCATGTTGCGGCATACTATACTGCCGCCTGTGGGGCGTCCAGTGGTCAGCGGCATTTCGGCTTATTTTTCGGCAGGCTATGCCCTAGCTTCACCTAGTGCAGTGCACCATGCCCGGTTCCTCAATAAAGCATTGCAGAATATGGCGGCGCACATCTGCCAGAGGCAACCATGCACGCCCGGAAGCTGCAAAAATTCACAGACGCTGCGGCAAGAGTCCGTATGGGGGGATGCGCCTAACTGCGGGAGTCGGCCAGTGCTGTCACATCAAGCCAGTGCCGCACCTGCACATCCTTGCCCGCCGCAGCCGAAAGCTGCATGACGCAGCCGCTGCACCCGGTGACAATGTGCCGGATTTCAGGGGCAAAGCCTTCCAGGCATTTGCGCGCCATGTCTGCTGAAAGATCGGGGTTGGACATTTTCAGTATGCCGCCCATGCCGCAGCACAGGCCAGTACCTTTTTTCAAGCCCGGCAACCCCGCTGTGAGCAGGGGCAAATCAGGATCATCAGAACCCCAGTGGCAGGGCTGGTGATAACCCACCGCTGCGGGAGCCTCTCCTGTGGGGCTGATCTGCGGCCCCACAAGCAGGGAGGAAAGCCCAACGCACTTCTGCTTCCACTCCTTGCCCTCCTCCGCCGACATAACGGCGGTGTAGCCATCAAGGCTGTGCTTGCACGAGGCGCAAAAGCTCGCCATCAGGGGTCTGCCAGCCTTGCGCCACAGCTCAAGGTTGCGCTCGCGCACTTCTGCCAGGGCTCCCAACTGCCCGGCATGGTGCAACGTGCCGCCGCAGCAGGCAAAATCCGCAATGTCCACAAGGTCGTATCCCCAGCCTGCCAGCAGTTGCCGGGCATTGGATATCCAGCGGGGACGCGCATTCTTAGCCGTACATCCGCTGAACAGGGCCACCCTGACGCCGCTGACCTTCTGGCTGGGCCGCAGGGTCATCCACGGTTCGCAAGGCTCCAGATCAACCAGCGCTCGGGCGGTTTCCACAGAAGACCGCAACACGCCGGGAATAACGGAATCTGGCGCAAGCATGGCGATTTTGCCCGCCATGGGCCACAGTGGGCCTGCGCGGCGAATCCACATGTCCCAGAGCGTTTGCGTCCAGTGAGGATTACGTGCCCGCGCCTCGGCCAGCAGATCGCTGGTAGAAAGCTTGCGCGCACAGGCCTGCTGACACCGCTCGCACCCGGCGCAGAGGCGCGCCAGTTCGCGGATATCCTCCCAGGGCAGGGACGAATCCGGGCTGCCGCCAAACTGCGGATCAATCTGCTCCAGAAGCAGGCGCTTACCCTTGGGCGCGTACTCCTCGCGCTTGAAGAGCGCGTACACAGGGCAGACATTCAGGCATTCACCGCATTGCGTACAGCCGCGTTTCATTTCAGTACCCCTTGCCGGGATTGAGAATGCCGTTGGGATCAAAGACACTGCGTAGGCGCAGCATGAGGGCATGTTCTTTTTCCCCGAGCTGCTTGCCAACTTCTTTCAGGCATCCGCCGCCGTGCTCGCCAGAAAGACTGCCGCCACATTCAAGGGCTGCCGCATCCAGCTCGTGATGGGTTTTCAATGTGCGGCGGGCATCGTCAACGTCAGAGGCATCATAATGCAGATTGGCGTGGATGTTGCCGTCGCCCGCATGCCCAAAGGCGATGAGGCGCTTGCCATTGCTGGCGGCAATTTCTTCAAATCTGCGCACGGCCTTGAGAATAGAGCCGCGCGGCACGGCCATGTCGCCGCCGATACGGTCTGGGCCGAGCACATAGGAGGCCGCCGAAACCCTGCGCCTGTAGGCCCACAGCTTGTCTTCCTCCTGCTTGCCCACGCCTTCCATGCGCCACAGGGCGTCATCAAGCTGGTTGGCAAGGCGGGCATTCTCCAGCGGCACAGTCTCCTTGCTGCCGTCCACCTGGAACAGCAGCAGCGATTTGACGCTGTCCGGCCACGGCACATCCCCGGTTTTGGCAAGTATTTCCAGCACGGTTTCATTCATGAATTCCACCGCGCAGGGCAGGATACCAGCGGCAAAAACCTTGCTCATGGAGGCCAGGGCCGCATCCAGCGAAGGATAACCCACAAGCACCGATGCCGAGGCCTCGGGCCGGGGCAAAAGCTTGAGAATAAGCTTGGTCACAATACCAAGGGTGCCCTCGCTGCCCACAAAGAGACGCCCGAGGTCAAGGCCTATGACATCTTTGTGGGAGCGGCCCCCGAACTTCACCAGTTCGCCGCCGGGCAACACGGCCTCCAGCCCAAGCACGTAATCGCGGGTAACACCGTATTTGACGGCGCGCAGGCCCCCGGCGCAGGTGATGACATTGCCGCCAACGCTGGTTGCCTTGCCGCTGGCCGGGTCCGGTGGGTAAAACATGCCCAGCTTTTCGCACTCGGCCTGTAGCAGAGCAGTATTAACGCCCGGCTCCACTATGGCGACAAAGTCTTCTTTATTGATCTCGATTATTTTATCCATGCCCAGCATGGAAACCACAATGCCGGGAACCGTGGGCACACACCCGCCGGAAAGGCTGGTGCCGCGCCCGCGCGGATGCACGGCCACATGCTCCGCATCTGCCCAGCGCATAAATTCGCACAGTTGCCCGGCGCTCTCGGGTCGAACCATGGCCAGCACCGTACCCGTGAGCAGGCTGGCATCCGATGCGTAAACGCGCAGCACCTTGGGATCAAAGGACACGCCGTCCTTGAACATATCCACAAGAAACTTCTTGTGCTCAGGGGTGAGCGAGGTCAAAAACTCCCCTGTCATGTCATACTCCGTGCGGTTATTGCTGCGCAGCAACATTCATTCGGCGGGCCGCCGAATAGGGTATACAAAAAAATTCAGATATACTTTCCCCCTGCCTTTCGCGTGGGGTGCAATCTGCCATGCAGCGCCTCTGTAGCTGCTGGGTCAATGGGCAGCAGAAAAGCCTCTGATTACGGGCTATTGACGAAAAATCCGCTGACGTTGACCAGTGCGACAACATAGCGCAGGACGAAAATGATGTCACTCCCGCACGAAAAACGGCAACCGCAGAACGGTTGCCGTTGTCCTTTTCTGGCGATCGAACTTTGCCAGTCTATGCCGACTGGTCTTTCAGCTCCTTGATTAGACCGGAAAGCGACAGGGCCAGGTCTTCCAGCCTTCGGGTGGCCTGGAGCGAAGCTTCGGCGCGCTCATCCGTCTGCCCGGCGATGGCGTTGATTTCGTCAATGGACTTGTTGATTTCTTCTGATGTGGCGGCCTGCTGCTCAGCCGCAGTGGCAATGGACTGAATCTGCCCTGCCGACTGGTTTGTGCTGGTGACAATGTCGCCCAGCGCCGCGCCGGATTCACCAGCCAGCGATGAGGCATGGTCAAGCCCCTGCACGGCTTCTTCCACAGACTGCACGTTGATTCCGGCTACACGCTGGATGGAGAGAATGGAGTCGCTCACTTCCTTGGTGGCGTGCATGGTCTTTTCCGCCAGCTTGCGCACTTCATCGGCCACAACGGCAAAGCCTCTGCCCGCCTCGCCCGCGCGGGCGGCCTCAATGGCCGCATTCAGGGCCAAAAGGTTTGTCTGATCGGCTATGTCTTCAATGGTGGTCATGATTGTGCCGATGCCGTGGGCCTGTTTATCCAGATCCCCCATGGCTTCGCGCAGTTCAAGGGCCTTCTGCTCCGAGGCGCGCATGGCCTCAAGCGACCGCCCCACTACCTCGGCGCCCTGATTGGCCTTGTCCCTCGCATCTGTGCCCTGTGCGGCGGCATGAGAAGCGTTTTTGGCAACCTCCAGCACGGTGGAGTTCATTTCTTCCATGGCCGTGGCGGTTTCGTGGATGCGCTGCCGCTGCACGAGCGTGGCCTCGCGGATGTCTTCTGAACTGCTCGAAAGGGTGCTCACTTCCTGGTGGAGCATCTGCACCATATGTTCGAGCTGGCGCGCTGCTTCAAGCATGCCCTCGGCCTTGGCGCGCTCTGCGTGCAGGCGGGCGGCCTCGGCCTCGCGCGTGGCGTCATTTGCTGCTGCGGCCTGTTGCTGCGCTTCAACAGTTTTGGCCTCAATTTCAGAAATATTGGATTTAAGGGTGGCGCTCATGGAATTAAGGGACTCAAAAATCACGCCAATTTCGTCAACGCGTCGGTTGGCGAGGCAGCCGTACACGCCAGCGGAAATATCCTTGAGGAAAACGCCCACGGTCTTCAATGGTGTAATAATGAGCCGCCCGGCCAGCACCCAGATACCTATGCAAATGCCTATGAGGCTTGCCAGCATGCCGGTGGCAAACTGCCATAAGGCGGCGTTGACAGGCTCCATGAGTTCGCTTTTTTCAATGAGGCCGATAAACTTCCACTTGAGTTCCGGGGAGTTGTACACCACAGCTTCATACTGCTTGCCGCTGATGGCGGCCTCGCCCGTGGCCGCGCCGGATTTGAACAGCGCAGACAGAGCATCGTTGCCGATGCCGTCTATTTTCTGAAAATTATGCTGCGGAGTTTTAGGGTCGGAAATAACCACCCCGTCATCCTGCACCAGAATAACAAAACCCGTGCGACCAATGCGCACATTTTTAATGAGGTCTGTGAGGGTGCCCAGCGTAATATCTATGGCCGCGACGCCGGTAACTTTGCCGCTGCTGTCGCGCACGGCGCGGCAGGCGCTGACCATGGGTTGCCCATCGGTACTTCTGTAGGCGCTGGTAATGTAATTCTTGGACGGTTCAGAGACGGCCATGCCCCACCAGGGGCGCTTGCGCGGGTCGTAACCACCGGGCTGGGTTTTACCGACTACGGGGCTGTTGAGCACAAATGCGCCTTCCATATTGCCCGCATAAACATTGGTATATGAGGGGTGCGATTCCCGATACAGACGAAACAGGGCATCCAGCGCTTTGCCAGCAGTATCGTCCGCCGCAGCACTTGATGGCGTGGGTTCCGTCGCTGTTACGTGACTTGTGGTCATTTGCGGCAATTGCGCCATAAGGGGATCAACTGCCAGCATGCCAACGTTGAGCTTGTATTCATCAAACATGGCTGAGACGACATTGCTGACCTGCCGCAGTTCGCCAATGGCGGACTTGGCAAAACTTTCTTCTGAAAGCGTTGCAATGCCCCGCGACGTAAGGGCAAACAGTATGCCCATAGGTATGATGATGATTGCCGCAATGCCAAGCATCAGCTTGAGCGATATGGATCTGTTCATAACAAGCCCTTTTGCAAGTGTAGAATTCTGCTTACAGTATCCACCAGGTACGTTGCTATTATTGCAGCCATCATACAGTTCTGGGACACTTTTGCTCATATAAAATTTTTGTCTGCAAGATCAGCCCCTTCAATGGATAATATTGAGGGAGCAAAATGCAGAGATGCCGCTTCTGTATTAATCGGAAGACGGCGGGAAAGGATTATGGTGTCAGGAATAAAAATCAGGGAATCGAAAACGTATTAATATCAGCACAATATTTATAACAAACCCGCAAATAGGTTATATATTTTACGCAAGACATCTTTAACACCAAGAAATAGATAAACAGAACAACATGTTTCAGCGCCTGCGATATGTCTGGGCTGTGCTCATGATAATATCAATCCACATAGGTCGCTCCCGCACGGGGAGCGACCTCCACCACCATCATGGTGGACTGATACATGATGTGACTTCAATCCACGCTCCCGCACGGGGAGCGACTTCAATGGCATCGCCAGCCTTTTGCCCTTTGTAGCTTCAATCCACGCTCCCGCACGGGGAGCGACGTGACAGTGCGGCCAAACTGGCGCGCCCACGAGTCGCTTCAATCCACGCTCCCGCACGGGGAGCGACATCCAGTGACGGCTTGGGCCGCAGGCGACACCCGCGCTTCAATCCACGCTCCCGCACGGGGAGCGACAGGAGGCGGCATGAAATTGAGCAAGGCGCAGTTGCTTCAATCCACGCTCCCGCACGGGGAGCGACGCCGGAGGAAAGGGCGCTGCTGCGCAAAATACATGCTTCAATCCACGCTCCCGCACGGGGAGCGACGCGTTTTACACATATACCACCATTGACCCGCCAGCTTCAATCCACGCTCCCGCACGGGGAGCGACGCGACAACAAGACGCAACTGTCATGGGATCAGAGCTTCAATCCACGCTCCCGCACGGGGAGCGACCCTCAAGCTGATCGTCAAGGCTGTCGCCCACATGAGCTTCAATCCACGCTCCCGCACGGGGAGCGACTTTTGACAACAAGTATTCTTCATACTCTGAGCCGCTTCAATCCACGCTCCCGCACGGGGAGCGACACACGCCGATTCCCGCAAAAAAGTGGCATTGGGTGCTTCAATCCACGCTCCCGCACGGGGAGCGACAGGTTTGCATGCTCGGCAGCATCATACCCAAGGCCGCTTCAATCCACGCTCCCGCACGGGGAGCGACCTGTTCCGCGATTCCTGCGGCAAGGTAGGCGGCGCTTCAATCCACGCTCCCGCACGGGGAGCGACGCCCACGCCGCCCCGTACTATGCTAAGATTGTGGAGCTTCAATCCACGCTCCCGCACGGGGAGCGACTTACAAAGGGTTACACCCTATTTTAGTTGATGCCGGCTTCAATCCACGCTCCCGCACGGGGAGCGACCAATGG
>NZ_DASQOG010000078.1:0-6847 GCF_035644575.1 Desulfovibrio sp.
TTGTGACCTCCTTTTGATTTGTTCGTTTGCAGTTGCCAGACCGCAAGTCGTTGTAACAAATCAAAAGGAGTTTTGCTGACATGCTTAAAGCTTTAAGCTTTACGGAACCCCCCGCCTAGCGGGGGGTTTTCTACATACAAATAAAAAGTGATGCCTTTTTTAAGACATCACTTTTTGCCGCGCATGAATCGCTCGTGAATCTGCGCAATTTACAAACAGAAGCTTTATCCGCGTGGATAAGCAATAAGGCCCGGTATGAAGCATCTGGTAAGGATGGGCCTTGCCCTCCGCCATAGGCGAGGTATTCAGCGCAGTTGCTACGCGCCAGACTTCATCTTTTGCACCAGGCCCTGCAAATCGCGCGTCTGCCCCGCCAACTGCTCCACAGCCTGGGCGGACTTGCTCATAATTGAAGCTGTATCGCGCGAAATACCATTGATTTCTTCAATACTGCGGGTGATTTCTTCCGATGTGGCAGACTGTTCTTCGCTGGCGGTGGCAATGGCGCGCACCTGATCGCTCGCGCCGTCAACCATGGTCACAATCTCCCGCAGCACCTCGCCGCAACGCCCGGCCATTTCCGTTGTGCGCTCCACAGCGGCAAGGGCGCGCTCCATATTTTCTATGTTGGCGCTGGTGCCGCTCTGGATGCCGCTGACAGCCTCGCCCACCTCGCGGGTGGCTCCCATGGTTTTTTCCGCCAGTTTGCGCACCTCGTCCGCCACCACGGCAAAACCGCGCCCGGCGTCGCCAGCCCGCGCCGCCTCAATGGCCGCATTGAGGGCCAGCAGGTTGGTCTGATCCGCAATATCCGAAATGACAGACATGATCTGCCCGATGTTGCCCACCATGCCGCCCAGCGTATCCATGGAATTTTTCAGCTCGGCGGAGACGCGCCGCACCTCGTCCATGCCGTCCACCACCTGACGCATGACGCCGGAACCTTCATTGGCCCTGTTGTGCGCGACATCCGTGCTTTGCGCGGTGTTAGCGGCATTCTGGGCAACCTCAAGCACGGTGGCGTTCATCTGCTCAATGGCTGTGGCGGCCTCGCCCACGCGGGCAGACTGGCGCTCCGCGCCAAGGCTGGCCTGACGCACCTGCGCAGATATGTCCCCGGAAACGGACGAAATCCCCTCCACCGCGCGTTCAAGCTGCGCGGCGGCTTCCATCATGCCCTCCGCCCTGGCGCGTTCTGCCGCGGCCTTGGCGGCCTGAGCTTCATCCGCAGCCTGCCGGGCGCGGCGGCCTTCTTCCGCAGCCTCGGCGCTCTTGCGCTCGGTTTCGGCTATCTTGCCCTTGAGCGTGCCCACCATACCCTCAATGCTGTCGCGCAGGGCGGCCATTTCCGCACTGTAACTGCCGCTGGCCCGGGCCTCGAGGTCTCCGCCAGCCACGGCGCGCGCAAAGCTGATCACCCGTCCCAGAGGCCGGGTGACAGACAGCAGCACCAGCAGGGCAATACCCGCGCCGCACACAACGCTGCCGCAAATGGATATCAACAACAGGCGTTCTGTACCGCGCGTTTGCTCTGCCAGTTCACGCTGGCTGGATACCACACGTTCCATGAACTCGGTTTCCAGCGCTTCCAGATTCTTTTCGGTAGTATGAACGTGATTCTTGTAGGTTGTGTAGTAGGCATTGGCCTGCCCGGCGCTCATGCCGCCAGAGCCGGAAGCTATGTCTGAAGAAGTGCGGCGCACCACGGCATCGTAAGCCGCAAATGCCTGTGCCGCCTCCTGCGCCTGGGCCACGGCTTTGGCTCCGGCCTGGGGATTGCCCCCCAGGGCGGCCTCCAGCTTTCGCAGGGTCTCGCCCAGTTCAGACGCAATTTCATCCAGCTTACCCAGATATCCTTTGAGCGCCTTGCTGTCGCCCATGTTCAGCAGGATGTCTTTTTCAGCCTTGCGGTAAAGCTGCATATCCAGGGATGCTTCTTGCAGCAGATTGATGGTGGGCAGTTCATGCCTGCCCAGCATGCCCAGCGTTTCGCGCTGCGCGCGCAAGGCCAGCATGGCCAGGCTGCCGGATATGGCAAAAATCAGCAGAATCACGCCAAAACCGCTTGCCAGTTTAACCCGAAGCGACATGCCCATAGTGTCCTCCACTACGCGGATAAATCGTGAGGGGGGATCTATTTTGATAGTCCTACCTACGCACCGCACCTGTCAATGGCAATTATGGCCAACGCCGCAAAATATATGCACGGCGTTGCCTTCTTGCCTGAACTGTATCATTTTAAAAATCATGCACGGCTGCGCAACAGGCCGCGCCGAACCCCAGCAAGGAGAATCCCGTGAGCGCCAACACCAGTGAACAGGCCCTGACAAGCCTTATCAAATGGCTGCGCAACCGCCATGCCGAAGTGATGGCGGCGGAGGCGCAGGCCCTTGCCCGCCTTGACGCCGGGGATACCCCCGGCCATAATGACCACATGCGCCTCAAGGCCGAACTGCTTGCAGCCATGGCCGAAGACGCCAAGCCCCTGCTTGAGCCGCTGCCGGGCGAAACGCGCTTCAATTACGCACTCGCTCTGGAAGGCTTTTCGGCAAGTGCCAGAATGTCTTTGCGTCTGAACTCAATTTTTTATATGTCAGCCCTGCTCTACCCCGATGATCACAAGCCGGGACAGCCCGACAACCTCACTCTGTGCATTGACCGCATGGAAAAAATGGGCCTTGATTTCAGAACAGAATAATCCGGACTTGAAATTTTGGCCTTGCCGACAGCTGGCAAGGTTTTATCTTGAAAACAGCAAGGCCGCAGGCAGCTCCCACGCGCTGACGGCTCAACACCACAAGGAGATCCCCATGAAGCTTCTGCACATAGCCCTCGCTGCCGTGCTCTGCCTTTGGGCCGCCTCTGCCCAGGCCAACCCCGCCGCGACCGATGCGCCCAAGGTTGATAAATTCGTGCTTATGGATACCAACAAGGACGGCAAGGTGTCATACGAGGAATTCAAGGCGTATTTTCCCAACATGCGCGAAGAAGCCTTTGCAGTTATTGATAAAAACGGCGACAAAGCCATTGACCGCGCTGAATGGGACGAATTTGTATCCAACCATTCCTCCGGTCACATGGGCGGCAGCATGGGCAACATGATGGGCGGCCAGGGCGGCATGCCCGGCAACGCCATGATGCCCACCCCCGGCAGCGCAGACATGCCCCTGGTGACGCCCCCCAATGGCAAATAAACGCCCCGCGCCATTTCCGCAGCCCTGGCGTCAGCACGGCGACCAGGGCTGTGCTGCTCCTGAGCGGCAGCCCGAAAGATCAAAAACGGCTGCCGTTCCGCTTTCTGCTGACGCGCCCAAGGGTGCGCCGCGCCGACAGGGCGCCAGAGCCACCGCACACGCAGACAACAAGCCCGCGCCCGCGCGCAAGCCGCCCTTTCCCGATCTGCTGCGAGAGAACGCGCAGCAACGCAAGGCTGTTGCCCCAGAATCTCTGTGGGCGGACGCGCCGCAGGCAGACGCTGCCGGAGCGCAGCCCCAGGGCCGCTTGCGTCAGCCACGTTTTGTGCCCATGAGCGCGGAAGAAATGCGCGCCCTTGGATGGGATCAGCTTGATATACTGCTGATCAATGGCGATGCCTACGTTGACCATCCTTCGTTTGGCAATGTTCTGCTGGCCCGCTGGCTGATCCATCATGGTTTCCGTACCGGCATTGTGGCCCAGCCCGGCTGGGAAAATACTGACGATCTGCTCGTCATGGGCCGCCCGCGCCTGTTCGCCGGGGTGAGCGCCGGGGCGCTTGACTCCCTGCTGGCGCACTACACGGCCTTTCGCAAAAAGCGGCACGACGATGCCTACACGCCCGGCGGCAAAGCTGGGGCGCGCCCCAACCGCGCGTGTCTGGTCTATGCCAACCTTGCCCGGCGAGCCTTTCCCGGCCTGCCCATCATTCTTGGCGGCATTGAGGCCAGCCTGCGCCGCGTTTCCCACTACGATTTCTGGACAGACTCCCTGCGCAAACCCATTCTCATGGATGCCAAGGCTGACCTGCTTATCTGGGGCATGGGCGAAAAGGCCATCATTGAATGCGCCCAACGCCTGGACAGGGGCGAAGATATTCGCGGCATCCCCGGCACGGCCTGGATGAACAAGTTGGACGCCTCCGGGCATCCGGCCAATCTGCCGCCTGCCCTTGAGGACGAACCGTGGGTTGCCCTGCCCTCGCACGATGAAATTCTGGCTGACTCTTTCCAGCTTCTTAAACTGACGCAGGAGCTGGAACGGCAGGTACACCGCCTTGACGCCTGGGCCTTTGAGCCTGTGGGCGACCGCGCCGTGGTGCTGGCCCGCCCCGCCCAGCCTCTCACCACCGAAGAAATGGACGACCTCTACACTCTGCCTTTCACCCGGCTGGCGCACCCGCGCTACAGGGAGGCTATCCCCGCGGCGGAGATGATGCGTACCAGCATCACAAGCCACAGGGGTTGCGGCGGGGGGTGCTCGTTCTGTTCGTTGGCCCTGCATCAGGGCAGGCGCATCAGCTCGCGCTCCGAACAGTCGATTCTTGCCGAGGCACGCCTGCTGGGACAGCAGAACGTGGCCCGTGGCAAAGGCCCGGTGGCGATCTCTGACGTGGGCGGTCCCACCGCCAATATGTGGCAGGGACATTGCGCGCTGGACAGCCGCACTGCGCAGGACGACGACATGTCCAAACCACGGGTCAAAAGCGCCTGCCGCCGCACCAGTTGCTGTTTTCCCAGCGTGTGCAAATCCTTCATCACGCCGCAGCGCAAACATGTGGAGCTGCTGCGCAAGGTTGCAGCCCTGCCGGAAGTCAAGCAGGCCCGCGTGGCGAGCGGCGTTCGCGCCGACCTTGCCCTGCGCGACGCCGAGGCCCTTGCCGCCTATACAGGCGAATTTACAGGCGGCCAGCTCAAGGTTGCGCCGGAACATTGCGCGCCCTCTGTGCTTGAGCTCATGCGCAAGCCCTCGCTGGACGTGTTTGAGGCTTTTCTGGAAAGCTTTGTGCGACAAAGCCGCGCCGCAGGGCGGGAACAGTATGTGGTGCCGTATCTTATGAGCGGTTTTCCCGGCTGTACGGATGAAGACATGCGCACCCTGTCGCACTGGCTGCGGCAACGGCACTGGAATCCGCAGCAGACGCAGTGTTTTATCCCCACGCCCGGCACCATTGCCACGGCCATGTTTTATTGCGAGCGCGATGAACTTGGCGAGCAGATTTATGTTGCCCGCACGGATGCCCAGCGCATGCGCCAGCACTACATTCTGATGCCCGCCACGGAGGACAGGGACGCCCCCCGGCGGCCCGGTTCGCGGCCGGGTGTCCGGCCCAACACCCGGCCAAACGCTCGTGGTGACGCTCATGGTGACGCTCGCAAACCTGACGGCACCCGGCCCGACAGAGCTGGCAAGCCTCAGGACAGGGCAAGACCTTCCCGAAACCCGCAAGGGCAGAGGGACGAGCGACCTGCACGGCGGGAAGACAATGATCGTGGTGCCGCACAAGGCAGGTCAGGCAAGAGTGAAAACCCACAACGGGGCAAGGATTCACGCTTTGGCTCTGATGATCGCGGCCCTGACCGCAACGGCAAACGAGGCGATGGACGGCGCGGCGGAAGACGCGCGTAACTGTGCCAACAGGTGTTTCACAAGGAGGCAACCATGTCCCGCCCACTGACTTCAGAAGATGATCGGCTGACCCGTCTGGAAGAACTGACCTTTTTTCAGGAGGAACGCATCAAGGCTCTTGATGCGGCGCTCACCGCCCAACAGTTGCAACTGGACAAGCTGGAGCAGGATTTTTCCGACGCAACATCCGTGATCCGCCTGTTGCGCGAAAAGCTTGGCGACCAGCCGGAAAATTCGCTGCCGCCCCACTCCATGCCTGAACGCTGGTAGCAGATGCGCCCGACCGCAGTTTATAACTGTCATAACTACCGAGGGCAGCAGACATACCTCGCCGCCAGCAAGGCTCGCAAGCACAACGTAGTAAGTACTGCGTAGTAAGTACTGCCGCAAATAAAAAACCCGCCAGATGGCGGGTTTTTTATTTGTCTGAGGGTCTGGGGAAAGGCCCCGATCCCTCTCACAGGCAGTCTTTGCTTTAGAAGCCGAAGCCGTCGTTGTTGGCGCCGGAAGTACCGAAGCCGAAATCATCCGGCACGGCGTTTTCTTCAGCAGCAGGAGCAGCTTCATCACCGGCACCGGCGGCAGCGCCAGCGGCAACGCCGCCCACAACCATGCCTTTCAGGCCGTCCTTGATGGCGTCCTTGATGTTCATCATCAGTTCGTCATGATTGATGGCGACCTTGCCCTGGAATTCGGCAACCTGCTTGCGCAGCCCACCCATATCGGTGTTCATGGTCTTGATTTTGGCTTCAAGCTCATCAACCTTCTTGGAAAGAGCGGCAGCGCGGGCTTCAGCGGGTTCCAGAGCGCGCACGCGGTCTTCAAGGGCCACGGCGGCGGCGGTCTGCGCGGCCATGCTGGCGTAGGTTTCGCCAAGGTAGTTCAGCACCTTGTCGCACAGGGCCTTGGTCAGGCCGTCCATGCAGGTGAGGGAAACATTGTCGCCAAGGGCGCTGCGGCCAGTGTTGACAAAGGCGTCCCAGGACTGGCCTTCAACCCAGTTCAGGTCGGCAAACTTGGGGTACCAGCGGGCCAGCCATGCGGCGGCAAAGGGGCCAACGGCCTTGGCGCAGGTATCACAGGCAACGGAACGACCGGCAATAAAACCGGCGATTTCCTTGACGTCTACGCCCTCCTTGCCCACAACCAGGGCAAGCACGGACTCCACGGGAAAAACCTTACGAGATGTATCGGACATGGCGGCCTCCTCCTCGGAGATCGTATTTTTTTCAGAAAAGCTCAC
>NZ_DASQOG010000079.1:0-31683 GCF_035644575.1 Desulfovibrio sp.
TTTGCCACACTACAATTTGAAGATGCAAAAAAACTGCCCGCAGCTCGAACTCGCGCGTGAAGACCTCATGGAAATGGAAGGCCTGTTGTGTGAACAATTGTCTTCATTCCTGTCCTTTTCAGGGCACGCCCTGTATTTTCCTACCAGCCGTGCGCCCGAAGAGCCGCAATTGCTGTCGCGGGAACGCAGGTTGCTGCTGCCCTTGCGCCGCGACGACCATCTGCTCGGCGTTGCCATGCTGCACGGCGTCAAGGCGCGCGAGGCTCGGCCCCTGCTGCCTTTTTTGCCTGCCATAGCGGCCCTGTGTCTGGAAAATCTTGCCAGAGCCAAGGCCATGCGCACGGATTCCGTTACCGGGCTTGCCACAGAAGAGGCCCTGTTTGCGCACATGGAAAATGCCGCAGAGCGTTTGCGGGCCTATCTGGAAGAACCGGGCGCGGAAGAAAGCGGCCCAGCGCCTCTGCACTGGCTGTGCATGGGGATTGTGCAGCTGCGCCTTGCCAACGGGGATTCTGTGGTGCGGCGCGGCGGGCATGCTTTTGCAGAAAAATATCTCAAGGCCCTGGCAGACGCCTGCCGCGAGGCCCTGCCGTCGGATGTTCTTGCAGCGCGTGTGGGGCGGTGGGAAATTGCCCTGCTCTTTCCCGCCAGCGGGCGCGGCGCTTGCCACAAACTGGCCCGCGCAGCCCTGACCCGCATGGAAGCGGTGCGCATGCCCTATCCGCTGCTGAAAAAGCCCGTGCGTCCGCGCCTTTGCGCCGGGCATGCCCTGTACCCGCAGGATATGCGCGGTACGGAAATGCACCTTGAAATGCACGATCAGGCCCGCCTGTGCATGGACCGCGCCCGCCTTGCCGCTGACGTGGCCGGGCAGGAGGCTGACGGCGCGCAGGCAGTGGAAAGCCGCATAATGCCCTTTGCGCGCATACTGCAAGAAGGCGGCATGGTGCTGGAATCCCTGCCGCTGGGCCGTGTGCGGCTTAGCCTTGGACGTCAGGCCAAGGCCCGCGAGGGCATGCGTTTTGCCCTGTGGGGGCAGGCGGAAAGCGGTTCGCCCCATTACAAGGGCGAGCTGGTGGTGCTGCATACGCGGGATACGGATTCCGTTGCAGAGGCCCTGCATCTGATTGACGTTACCTGCCGTCCCGAGGTGGGGGACAGGCTCACCTTGCTTGGTGAAACGCCCGTTCTGAGCCCGGATCTGGACGAACAGGATTTTTCCGGCGCGCGTCCTGCCATTCCAGATGCGGCGGTGGCGGCGCAGGAGCTGAACCAGAGGGCAGAATCCGCCGACGGCGGCAAACATGCCGCAGCTGCATGTGGTGCTGCCGCGTCTGCCGTACCTCCGTCAGCAGAGTGTGCTGGCGGCTTGTGTGGGCACGGTGATTTTTTGAACCGTTTTGCAGTGGAGGCGGAGCGGCGCAACCGCTTTACGCTTTGCCTGCTGCGGCTGGAGCCTGGCTATTCCGATGCGGGCGATGCCGCGCACACGGATGCCGTCCCGCTGGACGGCATGCACGATGCTGCAAATCGACAGGGTATTATTGAATCGGCCCTCAGCGTGTGGCGTGATGCCCTTGGCAAGGCAGAGAGCCTGCCGCAGCCGATGGCCGGACGTTACGGCAGCAACAGCCTGATATTTTTCCATCCGGATGTGGAAGCGAAAGACCTTGTGCCTCTATACGAGGGCGTGTGCGGCGAACTAAACAGCCGTGGCATTTCGGCTTCTGTGGGGCTTGCGGGCTATCCCTTCCTTCAGTTCCGCCGAGGCGAAATGCCCGACTGCGCCCTGAAGGCTCTGGAATACGCCCTGCTGCTGCCAGACCCCAAGGTGGGCGTGTGCAATTCGCTTGCGCTGAACATCAGCGCCGACAGGCGGTACAGCCTAGGCGATGTTTTTGGCGCGGTGGAAGAATACAAACTTGCTCTGCTGGCTGACGAGGCCAATGCCATGGCCTGGAATTCCCTTGGCGTATGTATGGCGGCCCTTGGGCGGCAGCATGAAGCACGGCGGCATTTTACGGAAGCCCTGCGGCACGGGCCGGATAAAGCTCTTGCCGAACAGGTTTACTACAATCTGGGCACGGTCTGTCAGGGCCTTGGCGAAAAGCGCGCCGCAGCCCGGTATTACCGACAGTGCGTCAAGGTTTCGCCCGATCACCAGTTTGCCCACATCCGTCTTGGGCAACTGTGCGAGCAGGGCGGCAGAAGGGCCGAGGCCCGGCGGTTTTACGAAATAGCCGCAGCCCTTGAGGATGCGCGCCCCGGCGCGCCCAGCCTTGCCCGCAGGCACCTTGCGCGTGTGGCTGTGCGCCAGCGCAAGGGGGGCGAGGCCCGCGAACTGCTGCATGAGGCCTTGGTGCGCAATCCGCAGGATGCGGCTTCCATGTTGCTGTTGGCGAATATCTATCTGGATAGCAATGAAGATCCGGCCATGGCGGAGCTGCTGGCCCGCAAAAGCGCCGGCCTGCACGACAAGCCCGAAGCCTGGGAAACCCTTGCCCGTGCCCTGCGCAAGCTTGGGAGGGAAGAAGAGGCCCGTGTGGCCGAAGCCAAGGCAGTGCTCTCCTAGCTTTTCAGAGGCAGGTTGCAGCGGGACGTGTTGCGGGGAACAATCACATAAAATATTTTTGTTTCAAAGAGTTGTAGGTATTTTTCTGGCTGAGCCGCATCTGTCCGGCAGGGCCGTGCCTCACGGATTATTGAACCGCCCTTTGGGGCGGTTTTTTTATACCCGAATTATCTTCCCAAAACGCAAGCACGGCCCCCTGTTTCCAGAGGGCCGTGCTTGCGTTATTTGGCAAAGCTTGAAGCTACACGTCAAAGAGCATTTCCAGATCTTCACGCGTGAGCGACTTCCAGGTGTCCTGACCGGGAATGATGGCTTCGGCCACGCCGCGCTTGGCTTCCTGCAATTTAAGAATCTTCTCTTCCACCGTGTTCTGGCAGATGAGCTTGTAGGAGAAGACCTGACGGGTCTGACCGATACGGTGGGTACGGTCTGTGGCCTGACTTTCCACGGCGGGGTTCCACCACGGGTCGTAGTGGATAACGTAGTCGGCGGATGTCAGGTTGAGGCCCGTGCCGCCAGCCTTGAGCGAGATCAGGAAGATCGGGATTTCAGGCGTATTGTTGAACTTGTCTACCTGATCGAAACGGTCTTTGCTCGCGCCATCAAGGTAGCAGAAGGGAATCTGCGAGAATTCCAGCCACTGCTTGATGATTTGCAGCATCTGCACAAACTGCGAGAAGACCAGCACCTTGTGGCCGCCTTCCACAATTTCCACGATCATGTCCTTGAAGGCATCGAACTTGCCCGAAGGCAGGTTGTTGGAGAAGCCGGGCATGTCGAGCTTGAGCAGGCGCGGGTGGCAGCAGATCTGACGCAGCTTGAGCAGGGCATCGAGAATGGACATCTGGCTTTTGGCAAGGCCTTTCTGATCCACGTCTGCCAGCACCTGGGCGCGCAGCTTGCGGGCAAGGGCTGCGTACAGCTCGGCCTGCGCTTCTTCCAGCGCGCAACAGGTGACGCTTTCCACCTTGGGCGGCAGATCCTTGGCCACTTCGGCCTTGGTACGGCGCAGAATGAAGGGGCGCACACGGGTGCGCAGATAGTCCAGCGTTTCAGCGTCGCCGTCCTTGATGGGCTTGACGATGCCCCGCTGGAAGGCGTGCTGAGAACCCAGAAAGCCCGGCATGAGGAACTCGAACAGCGACCACAGTTCGAAAAGGTTGTTTTCGATGGGCGTACCCGAGAGGCACAGGCGCATGCGGGCATTGATGCGGCGCACGGCGCGGGCTGTGATGGTGTTGGGGTTCTTGATGTTCTGGGCTTCGTCAAGAATAACGGTGTTGAACTCGTATTTTTCCATCTCCTCCAGATCGCGCCGGAGCAGTGCGTAGGTGGTGATGATGAGATCCGAGCTGGAAATATGCTTGAACATGCCCTCGCGGCGGGTGCCGTAAATGGTCAGCCGTTTGAGGCCGGGAACGAACTTTTCCGCTTCGCGCTCCCAGTTGGGCAGCACTGAGGTGGGCACAACAATAAGGTTTGGCCCGTCATGGTGCACGTCAATCATGTGCTGGATAAAGGCCAGGGTCTGCACGGTTTTGCCAAGGCCCATTTCGTCGGCAAGAATACCGCCGAACCCGTATTCCGAAAGGAAGTTGAGGTACGAAAGGCCTTGCACCTGATAGCTGCGCAGGTTGGCGTTGAGCGCCTTGGGCGGCGCGATGGGCCGCACCTCGCGGAACGAGCGGATTTTTTCGCGCAGGTTGTTCCAGAAGGAATCTGTGGCGGCGCCGGGCAGGTCTTCCAGCAGGCTGTCGAGCACAGGGGCTTCAAACTGCTTGAATTTTTGCTGCGGGGGCTTTGAAGGGTCGAGCCCCAGGGCAGTGAGCTTGTGCGAGAGCTTTTCAAGCCATGCTTCGGGCAGGCTGGTATAGGAGCCGTCTTTCAACTGCACATAGCGCTTGCCTCGGGTCCAGGCCTTCCAGATCTTTTCCAGGGGCAGGCTCTGGCCTTCGTATTCCACGTTGATGTCCAGCGAGAACCATTTTTCCTTCTCGTTGCTGACAACCTGCGCCGTGATGTTGGAAGAAGCCGTGCGCACCTTGTAGCGCGAGAGGGCCTTTTCGCCGTAGACGCGGTAGTTTTCAATCAGCTTGGGGTACGAGTCGAGCAGGAAGGCAATGGCTTCTTCCGGCTCAAGGAACCACAGTTTGCTTGAGCGGGCCTGAAAGTCCATGCCGCTCAGTTCGTTCATCAACTGGGCTTCTTCGTCCTGATGGCGGCGTACCAGATAGGTCTGCCCTTCATAGGCGTAGCTGCCGGTCTGGAAGTCGGGGTTGGGCCCGTTGAGCGTAAATTCGCCGTGGCGCGTTTCATAGACGTTGTCGATTTCCAGCGTCAGCAGGCTGCCTTCTTCATCAAGGAAGAGTTTGGGATTATAGGTGGCAGGCTGGAATACCGGTTCCATGAGCTTGAGGAACTGCTGCGGTTCGTAGAGTTCCGAGGCAGGCAGGCGCGTCCACACGCGGTCGAGAAATTCGGAAATTTCTTCGTGCGGCACAACCGGGCGTTCGTAAATAAGGTTGCGCACCAGCGAAGGATAGAGGCCCGTCTGCACCGGATAGAAATTGTGCTGGTAGCAGACCCACAGGGGCATTTGCCCGTGAAAGGTGATGGGCGCGTCTTCCGGCGCGGTGCTCTCTGTCGGGTTGCGGTCGCTGGGATTGCTGCGCCCCGCGCGGATGGGCAGCGGTGGGCGGCCCTCGCGCTTGAGCAGCACTTCAAAACGAAAGCCCGAATCGTCCAGAATAGGCTTGAGTTTGAGCGCAAAAGGGGTGCTCTCGATGCGGCAGGGTTTGTCAGTGTCCTTCCACAGCAGATAATATTCCTTGCGCACAGACCAGAAAAACCACGAGGTCAGTCCCTGGGGGATTTCAACCCGGTGCCCGTAATAGTCGAGGTGCTGGCCGATCTGGCGGGCCACATGGGGCAACTGCGGTGAAAATTCGCACCAGTCGGGGTTCTGGATGATCTGATCCAGCGTTACCTCGTTGTGCACGCTGGAAAGGCCGGATTTGTTCTGCCGCCCACGGAAAAAGGAAACCAGCAGACGTCCCTGTTCCGGTTCAAAGCGGAATATGAGATAGTGGCGGCCTGGTTCCGGTTCCATGTCGGTAGAAAAAAAGTTGCGGAAGCTCTGTTTCCAGTCGGTGCTGGGGGGCGGGGTTTCTTCCGGGTCGCCCTGTTCCTTGCGCAGTTCTTCCACAAGGCGCAACGCAAGAGCTGCCACATGGCGGCAGATGCCTGAGAACGCATCAGAGCAGTTGCACTGGTGGCGGGTGCTGCGGTCCGTAATGGTGAGGCTCAGGCTCGGCGTGAAGACCTGCAGGTCTTCACCCTGGATGACGCCTTGGACGTCCCAGGTTTCGCCCTCCTGGATATTTATTTTTTGCACCTCACCTTCGGACAGGATATAGTAGGCGGCGTCGCGGATGTATTCCGGCACACTATCGTGCAGGAAAGTCTGGCACATTTCGCGAACAACGCTCTGTTCAGATCGACTCATGGGTTCCCCAAAAATACTCCGTTGAAATTTCTGGAAAATTCCAGAAACGGAGCGATGTTATGACGTTTGCGATAAATAGCACAGGTTGGGGGGCGAAAGCAATATGAAGTGTGACTTTTATGAAAAAAATAAATTTTGAGCGCGCAATCAATATGTTGGAATCAATATTGGCCCAACGGGCCACACGATTTTACGGCAAAAAGTGGATTCGTTGGGTCACAATTTCATGTGCTTTGCTGTGCATTTGTGCATCATCGGCTTTTTGCGCCAACTCTGCGGGTGATCTGCCGGAAGAAACCGGCCTTGCCCCCTCGGGTGCCGCAGTCAGCCCGGCTGGCCCCCCGGCTTCGGGCGGCAGCATATTTTTTGGCACCATCGGCGAGGCTTCAAATCTTATTCCCTACCTCACGTCAGACTCTGCCTCGCATGAGGTGGCAGACCTCATCTACACGGCGCCGCTGCGTTACAACAAGGATTTGCAGCCCGAGCCGTGGGCAGCGGAATCCTGGAGCATGGAAGACGGCGGCAAGCGCATGCGTTTTACCCTGCGCAAGGGCATATTGTGGGAGGACGGGCAGGAGCTGACCGCCGAAGACGTGGCCTTTACCTGCAAGCTGGCGGCAGACCCTGCCACCGGCAGCCCTTATGCCGAGGATTTTTTGCGTATCAAGGAGCTGCGGGTCATTGACCGCTACACGTTTGAAGTGCGCTACGACCAGTTTTTTGCGCGGGCGGTATCCACCTGGATGAACCCCATTCTGCCCAAACATATTCTGGAAGGGCAAAACATCCGTTCCACGCCTTTTGCGCGCAAGCCCATGGGGGCCGGGCCGTATCGGCTCAAGTCGTGGGAGCCGGGGAGCCGCATTGTGCTGGAGGCATCGCCCACCTATTTTGCGGGCAAGCCGCGCATTGACGAAGTGGTGTACAGGATCATTCCCGACAACGCTACCATGTTTATGGAAACCCGTGCGGGCAGGCTGGACGTGATGGATCTTTCGCCCCTGCAATATCTGCGGCAGACCTCCAGCCCGGAATGGCAGAGCCGATTCCATAAATTCCGCTATATTGCCTCTGTGTACATTTTCCTCGGCTTTAATCTGGAGCACCCGTTTTTCAAGGATGTACGGGTTCGGCGGGCCATTTCCATGGCAATAGACCGGGAGGGCATCATCAAGGGCGTCTTGCTGGGGCAAGGGGTTCCGGCTTTTGGGCCGTTCAAGCCCGGCTCGTGGCCCTATCATCCCGGCCTCAAGCCCATGCCCAGAAACATTGCCGCCGCGCGCGCCCTGCTGGCCGAGGCGGGTTTTGCCGACCACAACGGCGATGGCCTGCTTGACCGCGACGGCCAGCCGCTGGCCTTTACCATCCTGACCAATCAGGGCAACGAGCAGCGCATTCTTGCGGCTACCGTCATGCAGTCGCAACTGCGCGAGGTGGGCATTGACGTGCGTATCCGTACCGTGGAGTGGGCGGCCTTTATCCGCGAATTTGTCAACAAGGGGCGGTTTGACGCAGTACTGCTGGGGTGGACAATCCCCCAGGATCCTGACCTGTTTTCTGTATGGCATTCATCGCAGACCTTCGAGGGCGGGCTGAATTTTACCCACTACCGCAATCCCGAGGTGGACAAGCTGCTTGAAGAAGCGCAGTCCACGCCCGATCAGAAAAAGCGCGCAGAACTGTACTACCGCATTCAGGAAATATTTGATGCGGAGCAGCCCTACTGCTTTCTGTTTGTGCCCTATGCCCTGCCAGTGGTGCAGCGGCGGTTTCAGGGCATAGAACCCGCGCTGGCGGGCATAATGTATAATTTTGAGAAGTGGTGGATTCCCAAGGCCTTGCAACATACGCAAATGCAGCCCTAGGCACTGCGCACCGGGCACGCGGCAGCTTCTTGCCCTTGCCTGCTGGCTTGCAGGCGCATATTCAGACCAAGCGGATTTGAACAGACCCTGGCTGGTTGTCCAGCCGGGGCCGTTGCTTTTGTGCGCTTTGGCTTACAATTCGGCTGCTCACGGCGTTGACAAGGCCGCTTTAGTCGGAACATAGTTCCAGAACTGGTTGAAGATATTTTTTTACGCTGTGGGTGGACGTTACGCATGATTCGTATTCAGGAAATTCTCGATAAGGTTTCGGCCGGCAACCCGAACGCGGATCTGGAGCTGATCCAGAGGGCGTATGTGTTTGCCGCCACCGCTCATGCGGGGCAAACCCGCCTTTCGGGCGAGCCGTACCTTTCCCACCCCCTGGCAGTTGCCAGCATTCTGGCGGGCATGGGTTTTGACGAACCCACCATTGCCGCCGGCCTGCTGCACGACACAGTAGAAGACACCAAGGCCACCATCGAAGAGCTGGACGAAAATTTTGGCGAGGAAGTGGCCGACATTGTCGACGGCGTTACCAAGATCAGCCAGATCACCTTTGAGAACAAGGAAGAAGCCCAGGCGGAGAATATCCGCAAGATGATCCTGGCCATGAGTCACGACATGCGGGTTCTCATGGTCAAACTGGCCGACCGCCTGCACAATATGCGCACGCTGGACTTTCAGAAAAGTCACAAACAGAAGCGCATTGCCCAGGAAACCATGGATATCTACGCGCCCCTGGCCAACCGCCTGGGTTTGTATGTGATGAAGCGCGACCTGGAAGACCTGAGCTTCAAATACATGCGCCCCGACATTTACAATCAGATCGATCACTGGCTGGACAACCATCAGGTTGTGGAAAAGCAGATCATCGGCAAGGTTGTAGGCCTGATTCAGGATCTGCTGGAATCAAACGGCATCACCGGGCAGGTTTACGGGCGCATCAAGCACAAGCACAGCATCTATAAAAAGATGCAGGCCCAGTCCATGACACTGGACGAAATGCACGACATCATGGCCTTTCGCGTGTTGGTGCAGGATATAAAGGACTGCTACGCCACGCTGGGGCTTGTGCACTCGCAGTGGCGGCCCGTGCACGGGCGCTTCAAAGATTATATTTCCATGCCCAAGACCAACGGCTACCAGAGCCTGCATACTACGGTCATCGGGCCTGAAGGCGAGCGTATTGAAATCCAGATACGCACCGAGGAAATGCACAGGCAGGCCGAACACGGCGTCGCCGCCCACTGGCTGTACAAGGAAAAAGGCCGCGTCAACAGTAAGGACCTTGAACAGTTTGCCTGGCTGCGCGAAATTTTTGAGCGCCAGAGTGAAGAAACGGATTCCCGCGAGTTCATGCATTCGCTGAAAATGGATCTGTTCAAGGACGAGGTCTACATCTACACCCCGGCGGGCGATGTCAAGGAACTGCCCGAAGGCGCTACGCCGCTGGACTTTGCCTTTGTGATCCACACCAAGGTGGGCCAGCATTGCAGCGGCGCAAAAATCAATGGCCGCCTCATGCCTCTTGGCACGGAGCTGAAAAACGGCGACGTGGTGGAAATCCTCACCGACCCGGCGCGCAATCCCAACCGCGACTGGCTCAAGATTGTCAAAACCGCCAAGGCGCGCAGCCGTATTCAGCACTATCTGCGCACGGAAGAACGCACCCACGCCGTGACTCTTGGACGCGAACTGCTGGAAAAAGAAGGCCGCAAGGTCAGCCTGAACGTGGGCAAGGCCACCAAGGACGGCCACCTGGCCATTGTGGCCCAGGAAATGAATTTTGACAGCGTGGATGATCTGGTTGCCGCCGTTGGCTACGCACACACCACGCCGCGCAAGGTGCTCAACAAGCTGTATGCCGTGCTGCACCCCGAGGCCGCCACAGCTGCGGAACCTGCCACCCCCACGGTGAAGGAAAGCAAGGAAGCCGCCTCCCGCAAGGGCGAGGGCGTGGGCATTTCCGGCGTGGACGGCGTGCTCATGCGCTTTGCCAAGTGCTGCAACCCGGTGCCGGGCGATCCCATTATCGGCTACATCAGCCGTGGTCTTGGCATCAGCGTACACCGCGCCGACTGCCCCAACGTTGCCAATATGGAGCCGGAGCGTCTTATTTCCGTGCATTGGGACGGCATGGAGGAAAAGCCCTACGCAGCGGGCATATTCATTATCGCCAAGAACGAACAGGGCGTTCTGGCAAAGGTTGCCGAGGTCATGGCGCGCAACGGCGTCAACATTATTGGCCTGAACATGGACAATCAGGTGGATGGACGTGCCAGGCTGCGCATTACCGTAGAAGTGCGCGATGCCACCCAGCTCTACCAGCTTATTGAGGCCATCCGCGTATTGCCGCCCATTTTTGAAGTGGTGCGCGATACCGAGGCTGACGCTACGTAATCCGCATTTAAACGTGCTGTGAAAAGCCGACTGCTTCTCGTGAGGCAGTCGGCTTTTGTTTGCGGCTGGTCGCCAGGGGCTGGCATTTTGCAGGTATTGGTTGTATATACGAACAGTGTTCACATATGTAATTATCAATGGGGTATGCAGAACTTTGATATAGGGTGAAGCATTTGTGATAATTTGAACATATATGTAAATTGTATTTATTAAATATGTAGTATGTAAATACTACTGTTTATATATTGTGCATTTTAAGTTTTATTAAATTTATTTTTTTCATATTACTGTTTTAATGGAAACAAATTTTCTTATTTCAGTAAAAAATTACGTTTAGTTATCATTTATATTGTTATTTTTATAATAAAATAGAAAATATTACTAGCTGGCTATGAAATAAATAAATCCCGGAGCTTCAAAAAATGCCCTAAATAAATTTTCACGTTGTACGTTTTATGAAATATAGTCTAAGCGCACAAAATGTGTAACCTCTTCATATAAGCATGGGTAGGATACAACTATGCAAAAAATTACGACAATGCAGAAAATGGCAGGCTTGAGTCTGCTCCTGTGCCTGTTTACGGTGCTTATTGGCATGTTTGGCGTCAGCCGCCTGAGCAACCTGGCGGCTGACGTTGAAGAGTTGAGTTCCATGCACATGAAGGGGCTGGATCTGCTCCGAATGACCAACATCGAAGTTTTACGGATTATCCGCGAAGAAAAAAATCTTATTATCAGCACGACGGAAGAGGGCAACCGCTTTGCGTTGAATAATCTGCAGAAAGAATATGTAGTGCTGGATAAATACCGCAATGAACTGCCGCGCTATTTTATGACCGAAAGCGCCCGCAAGCTGCTTGCAGAACTGAACGGTCTGCTCAGTGAATGGCGTACAGCACATAACAAGGTTGTTGAACTGGGCAGTTCAACAGACCCGGCCATGAATGCAAAGGCGCAGGAAATTTCGTCCACCACCGGGCGGGATCTGGCGCAAAAGCTGGCTGATCTTTTGGAGGATATAGGCCAAAAAAAGATTGAGTTTGCTCAGGCAGTGAGCGCCAAAAGCATGCAGGAGTATGAACGCGCGCGGATGATAACCATTGTGGGCGTGCTGCTGTCTGTTCTGGTGGGCCTTGGCGTGGGGTATTTTCTTTCGCGCAACATGCTGCGCCAGCTTGGCGACGAGCCTGCCTCGCTTTCTGAACTTGCCCTGAAGATTGCAGGCGGGGATCTGGAGGCGAAGTTCAATCCTGCGCGGCCTGAAATCGGCGTTTTTGGCGCCATGAAGCAGATGGTGGTCACCCTCAAGGGCAAAATTGCAGAGGCTGATCAAAAGAGCCAGCAGGCCAAGGAAGAATCCGAGCGCGCCCAAAAAGCCACTGCCGACGCGGAAGAAGCCCGCCGTCAGGCCGAGCGCGCCAAGGCCGAGGGCATGCTCCAGGCTGCCCACCAGCTCGAAGGCGTGGTAGAAATCGTTACCTCCGCTTCCGAGGAGCTTTCCGCCCAGGTTGAGCAGTCGAGCCGCGGCGCGGATGAACAGTCCGCGCGTGTGCGCGAAACCGCAACCGCCATGGAAGAAATGAACGCCACCGTGCTGGAAGTTGCCAGAAACGCGCAGCAGGCTGCGGATGTTTCCAGCAATGCCAGAAAACAGGCCATTGAAGGCTCGCAGATAGTCAATGACGCAGTAAAGGGCATAAACACCGTGCACACGCAGTCGCTGGCCCTCAAGCAGGATATGGATGCCCTTGGCAAACAGGCCGAGAGCATTGGGCAGGTAATGGGCGTTATTGCCGACATTGCCGATCAGACCAACCTGCTTGCGCTTAACGCCGCCATTGAGGCTGCGCGGGCGGGCGATGCCGGGCGTGGTTTTGCCGTGGTTGCGGACGAAGTGCGCAAACTGGCAGAAAAGACCATGACCGCAACGCAGGAAGTGGGCCAGGCCATCAAGGAAATTCAGGAAGGCACAAAGAAAAATATCCAGAATGTGGAACACGCTGGCGAATCCATTGAAGCAGCCACAAAGCTCTCGGTGCAGTCGGGTGAATCGTTGAAAAATATTCTTGAGTGTGTGCAGCTTGTTAATGATCAGGTGCAATCCATTGCCACCGCCAGCGAGCAGCAGTCTGCCGCCAGTGAAGAAATCAACCGCTCTGTGGAACAGGTGGCTACAATTTCTTCTGAAACCGCTCAGGCCATGGAACAGGCCGCCAGCGCAGTCGCCGATCTGGCGCAGCAGTCGCAAACGCTTCAGCATCTGATTGGCGAAATGAAACGCCAGGGCTAGGCGCAATCTTATAAATCCAGACCAGCCAAAGGCCGTCCACTTGGGCGGCCTTTGGTCGTATTTGCTTTATGCTTTGCGGGTTGACGGACGTAGTTTTTCTGCGGCTCCCCTAGGTGGCTATTTTTATTTTTCCGTCGCTCCCGCTATTTTTATCCATAGTACTCGCAGGTGATTGCTCTGCAACGGTGCGGATAGTACCATGTTTTAAAAAAATGACATGCACTTGCCATATGGCGGCTGCCCCGCAAAATTCACTTGCAACAACCTGATAATCAAAGGAAAGCCATGAGCAAAAATGAAACAAGGTCTCAGGTTTCTTTGCGGGAAGCATTCCTCTACTGGTTCAAGCTTGGGTTCATCAATTTTGGCGGCCCTGCCGGGCAGATCGCCATGATGCACAAGAATCTGGTGGATGGCAGGGAATGGATCAGCGAGAAGGTTTTTTTGCGGGCGCTCAATTTCTGTATGCTCTTGCCGGGGCCGGAAGCGCATCAACTGGCGGTCTACATAGGCTGGCGGCTCAACGGGTATTGGGGGGGAACCATTGCCGGACTGTGCTTTTTGTTCCCCTCGGTTATCCTGATGCTCTTTCTTTCATGGCTGGCTGCCGCTCAGGGGCAGGTTCCGCTTGTGGCCGGGATTTTTCACGGAATCGCCGCCGCCGTTGTGGCCATTGTTATTGAAGCGCTTATCCGACTTTCAAAAAAATCGCTCAAACATCCTGCCCTGTATGCTTTTGCGGGCGGATCGTTTGTGCTGGGACAGTTCTTTGGCGTGTCCTTTCCGGCGATTGTGTTGCTGGCTGGTGTGGCGGGCGTCATTCTTGGCAAACTGCGCCCAGACATTTTTTGCCAGAAAAAACCGGGAACCAATGAATGCCTGATTGAGGGGCCAGAATCCTTCACCAATCTGCCGCCGCTGACGCACCTTTTCAAGGTTGTGGGGATATTCGCCGCGATCTGGATGGCTGTGATTCTGCCCGTTTTCGCATGGCGGGGCATGGGCGACATACTTTCCCAGATATCCATTTTTTTCAGCAAAGCCCCCTTTGTGACCTTTGGCGGCGCATATGCCGTGCTTGCCTATATTGTAGAGCATGCGGTCAATCTTGGCTGGCTGACGGAAAAGGAAATGCTGCTGGGCCTCGGCCTTGCGGAAACGACCCCAGGCCCGCTGATCATGGTAACGCAGTTTGTGGGCTTCATCACCGCCTGGAACCAGCCGGGCGGCCTGACGCCCATGACGGCGGGCATCCTGGGCGGGCTGCTCACCACCTTCACCACGTTTTTGCCGAGTTTCATGTTCATTTTTGCCGGAGCGCCCTATATTGAGGCCATTACGGCCAACAAAAAACTCAATGCCGCGCTTACGGGCATATCCGGCGCGGTGGTGGGCGTGGTGCTCAAGATAGGCGTATTCTTTGCCTGGAACACATTTTTCCCATCTACGGGATTTGATGTATTTGCCATGATCGTTGCGCTGGTGTCGCTGGTGGCCTTGGTGCGCGTTAAGCTCTCCATGCATGCGCTGGTGGGGTTGAGCGGGCTTGCCGGGCTGGTCTGGCAGATGCTCTGATACGTTCGAGTGCGTGGCGGCTTTTCACTGGCCTGACGTGCCGTCAAGTGAAGCCGCATTGTCCGCGCAGAATTTTTATCCTTAACGTCAAACACGTCTGGGGGAAGGTATGAACGCAACCATTACGCCGCAGGAACTCCAGGGCATGCTGACCGCCAATACCGCGACAGTCTGCGACGTGCGCAGGCGGGCTGATTATGAGGCTGACCCACGCACAATCCCCGGCGCGGCATGGCATGACCCGGAGCAGGTGGACGTGTGGGCGGCGCAGTTGCCCAAGGATAAGCCCGTCGCCATCTATTGCGTGCGGGGCGGCTCTGTAAGCAAGTCTGTTCAGGCGGCTTTGGGGCAGAAAGGTTTTGACGTGCAGTATGTGGAGGGCGGGCTGGCCGCCTGGGATGAAGCCCATAAGTAGCTGAGCGCCGCGTAAGGGGAACCCATGCGCGGGCGGCTTTGCAGTGCGCTGCGTTGTGTTTGCCGCAAAGGAAACGCCGCTTCCCTGCGGAGGGAAGCGGCGAAGCCTGCGCGCCGGGAAGGGAACGGCGCTTACAAAAGGCAGAGAGGCTTAGAAGCTGTACTGGAAGACAACCTGGGCTTTCCAGGCGTCCTGCTTGTCAAAGCTTCCGTTGCCAGCGCCGTTGTTGTAACCGGCCTTTTTCCATGTGTCCTTGTCGATCATGTTGGCAACGTAGCCGAGTTCCAGATTCACACTCAGGTTTTCGTAGGCCTGCCACGTGTTGACAAGGTTGAATTCCAGCAACCCGTCGTTGGTGGTCAGATAGGGACCGTCGCCGCCGTAGCCAGCCTGCCAGGAGGAGGCATCCTTCATGTACTTGACCATGGAGGTGGCGTTGGTGCCGCCCCAGTATGCCAGGCGGAAGGTGTGGGAGACGTTTTCAATAAAGCTCATGTCTTTCAGCTGTGCGCCGATGCCCCAGGTGCCGGCATAGCTCATGCTCCAGTCGCAACCATTGGCAACCGGGCTCCACGAAAGGTTGCCGTCGCCAATGAAGGAGGTGAAGTTGCCAGCGCCAGCAATGGAAGGCATGCGCTCGGAGCCGTTTTTCACGTTGCCGTCGTCGCCGCTGGCGTACCAGCCGAAGATGCCGGGAACGCCCCAGTCCAGCTTGTATTCAACAAGGGCTTTTGCCAGCCAGCCCTGACGCTCGGTGCTGGCGCGCACGCTGTCCACGCCGCGCTTGAGCACATCGTAGCGGCCCATGGCTTCAGAATAGCCGTAGTTGATGTCGAATTCGATGTTCAGGGGGTCGAACATGGTGATGGCCACCGGCAGACCCGCCCAGAACATGGAGCCGTATTGCTTGTTGGTGCTGGAGGAGTTGAGGGGGGTCAGGCCGTTGGCGTAGTTGAATCCAGGGTTGGTGCCGGGAATGGTGAGGCCAAGTTTGCCGTCGCTGGTTTCCCAGGGCGAACCGTAGGTTTCGTCATCCAGGCCGCGCAGGGAGTTTTTGCCGCGCATGCCGTACATGGCCCACGGGGTGACGTTGACGCCGTCAAAGCTCAGGGGCGCGGAGAGCATGAACAGATCGAAGTTGTCGAGGTAGTTGTTCTTTTCCGTGCTGGAGCGGCCATTGCCGTCAACAAACGCGCCATTAAAGTTGTCGTTGACCGGGCGCGCCCACATAAAGGTGAGGCCCACGTTTTCGTTGAACTTGTAGTTGGCGGTCAGGGCCGCGACATCGCAGTCCATAATGGCGGAGCCGCCAGCCACGTTGGGCAGGGCGGCGGCCTGAAGGCCCATGCGCACGCGGGCGTCTGTCTGGGGAATCAGCCAGTCGATGTAGGCGTTTTTGACCTTGACCTGGTGGTTGCCGTCAGCGCCGAGAGCTGCGCCATCGCCGGATTTGCCCCACTGCTGATCGCCGATTTCAAAATACACCGTGCCGGACAGGGCCTCGGAGGCCACGGCGTCCAACTGCAGGCGGATACGCTGGGAAGCGCCAAACTGGTCATCAGTATTGGTTTTGGACTTGGCTCCGTCAGTGTCTCTGGTGTTCTTGGTGAGAACGCCTTCGCCCACGCCAAAACCAACCAGCCATTCGCCCTTGGCCTTGAAGTCAATGGCCTTGGCCCCCCCGGCCACGCCCATCAGCATGCCTGCTGCAAGCAGGGTGACCATGCACACCTTTTTAAAGCGGTTCAGACCATTCCTTTCTCGTGAACTCATTCCTTTCTCCTCGTAAAGGGTTTGCGCAGCGGCCGCAGACGCCACAGGCTTTTGCAACGCGCGCGTTATGCTTCCAGAAGTCATCCCTGACGGGCAGGCGCTTGACCCAAGCGTCAGTGATGCCCTTTGTCTAAACGCCTCTCTCTGCCGCAAGCGAGGGGGCGATCAGTTTTCCGCGTGGTGGTTCTTGTGGTGGCCGCACTTGCAGTTGGCGCAGTTGCCCTTGCAGACGTGTTTTTTCTCTTGCTCGATGAGAACGCGATTGCCGGTAACGGCCATATCAAAGCCGCTCTTGCCCTTGAACACGATGCGTTCTGTGCTGAGACCGCCCAGCAGGAGCGAGGTCTTGAGGGCGTCAACGGCGGAAGGGTGGGGGTTGGCCACGTGGCGCACGTCAATGAAAATGCGTTTGCAGTTTGCCTGATTGCATTGAAGAAGCTCAATAAGCGCAGTGGCCTGAGGAGGATCGAAGCGGGAAGAAACGGATATGTGGAGGTTGTCGTGGCTGAAACGGTGGCTCAAACCCGTATGATCGGTAAACACCGGCTGCTGATCCATATTTTTATCTCCGCTTTGCTGAATGTGCATTGCGGTACACTGGCACAGGGAGGGCGACGTGTCAATAAAAATGAAATTACTTTTCAAATTCAAAATATATCATACTGATTTTATTATTAAAAATTGTACAAAAAATTGTATTTTTTGTTAACATGCCGATTGGAAAAGAAAGATTGCTAAGACAGATTAACCTTGAAAATATTTGTCTGCTCTAGGCGGATTTTTTTCAGAATACGCGCCACAAAATGCTTGCAAGGCGAACGTGCTCGCCGTCAGGCAAGCAGTTCAAAGTGAAAATGCTCTAGTTGATTTTAGGACTGCGGATGCGGACGGTGCGGAAGTGACTGAGGGTTTTGCCAATAAATAGGGGCGGATGCTCCCAAGGAACACCCGCCCGCTGTGCAGAAGGAGGATTTGTTAGCGCTTATGCGGCCTTGATGCTGCCGTCTTGCACATGGAAGAGCGCGGCCTGGGGTTCTGCCTTGCGCAGCAGTTCCGCCATATGAGGCTGGCAGGTAAAGTAGAGCAGCTGATGGGCCTTGCCCTGGCTGCCGCCGGTCAGTTCCACAAAGGCGCGCGCCGTGCGCTCGGCCCTTTGCGGGTCAAAGTTGACCAGCACTTCGTCCATGATCACAGGCAGGGGCGCGGCATGCAGGGCATGATTTTTTATGTAGGCCAGCCGCAGGGCCAGATAGGCCTGCTCGCGCGCGCCACGGCTCAGATTCTCCGGCGCTATGGGTTCGCCCTGCGCGGGCAGGATGGCGAGGCTGGCGTCTTCCAGCGAAGCGTTGATGCCGCGCCAGCGCTGGCCCGTAATGCGGGTGAAGATGCTTGAGGCAAGGCGGATGACCTCTGGCTGGCGCTCCAGCTCAAAGGTGCGCTTGGCTGTTTCAAGGATGCTGCGGGCAAGGGCCACGCGGCTCCAGGCAAAGGCCATGCGCTCCATGTCTTCCACAAGGGCCGCCTCCTGCTGCAATAGCTGCGAAAGTTCGTCTGTGCGCGAAAGGGCGTCCACCTTGCTGCGCAGTTCCGCCACGCGCTTGACCAGATTTTCTTCCTGCTCCTGGATGCCTGTCAGTTCTTCGCTGATGGTTGCGCTGCGGCGTTCCTGACTTTCCTGATCCTCATGTTCGAAGGAATCAAGAAAGTCCGTCAGGGGTGTTTTGTCCGCAGCCAGTCGCAGGGCGTCTTCCAGATCCTGACGGCGCAGGGTGAGTGCGCGCAGTTCTTCGTGCAGGGCGGCCTGACGCAAAAATTCTTCCGCATCGTGCGCGCCCGCCATGGCAAGCAGGGAGCGTTCCGCGCTCCGGGCGCTTTCAAGGGCGGCTTCCGCAGCGCGGGCCTCGTCCTCCATTTCCGTCACTTCATTATCGAGGTTGCGGCGGCGGCTCTGCGCCTGCGACATGGCTTCCGCCGCCTCAAGCGCGGCATCAAGGCTGAGCAGCCAGTCGGGGCGGTTGTCCGCATCCTGCTGCGGCGGCAGTCCAAGCTCCGCCAGCAGGGCTTGCAGCGGGTCTCGCAGGGCAGCCAGCTCTGTACGGCCCTGATTGAGCTGCGATTGGGCGCGCTGCACCGAAGCCTCGGCAGCGAGGCAGTTTTCCATGTATTTCAGGGCTTCCCGGACTGTTTCCGGGTCAAGGTCGGTACCGAGGCCAAGATCATGCAGACAGGCTGTCCATTGCGAGCGCGCTTCGTTGAGCCGCTCCTGCGCCTGACGCTGTTCCGCGCTGGCTTCCGCCTGACGGGTGCGGGCGCGGTTAAGTTCGCTCTGCGAATTTTGCAGCGCGGCCTCGGCCTTGATGCGCAGTTCGCGGGCGGCATCAGCCTCGCGGCAGGATTCCAGCACCTGCCGCACAGCCTCCGCCAGTGAATCTGAATCCGCGTTGGCGGGCAGGCGTTCCGCCACGGCAGGCACCAGACGCATGCGGGCCTCTGTCTGACGCAGGTCGTCATCCAGGGTTTGCAGCTCCGCATCGGCGGCGGCAACGCCGCCAAAGGCGAGCCGTGCTGATTCCGCCCTGGCAAAAAAAGCAGCCGCACCCTCGGGCGAGGGCACATTGGCCACGTGCAGAGCCAGCATGAATTCGTGCCAGCGGCGGCGGGTCTGCTGCACAATGCCTTCTACCTCGGAGCGCACGGCCTGCCGTTTGCTCACTTCCGTGCGGGCAAGGTCCATGGCGTGCTTCAGCTCGTCCATGTCCTTGCGAGCGCGCTCTTCTTCAAAGCACTGCTCACGTTCGTGCTCAAGCAGCACCTCCCTGGCTTCAAGCGTCACCAGATCCATACTCTGCACGCCAGCCGCCGCGCAAAGCTGGTTGGCCTGCTCGTCCAGCTCTGCCACATGGGCCGCGCACGAATCGCGCCTGCCCTGAAGTTGCAGATGTTCCATCTGGCGACGTTTTGCTTCCGCTCCAGTGTGCGGCACGCCGCCAGCCATGAAGCCAACGCCGCAGAGCAGCAGCAGATAGCCGGACCACAGGCTCACGGGCAGCTCAATGTCGGCCGTGAGGGCAATGCTCGTGATGCCCATGCGCCAGTAAGCCAGCAGCATGCCTGCGCCGCCAAGAAAGAAAGCAAGGCCCAGAACCAGCAGGGGCAGGTTTTTTACTCGTGTGACGGGCGGTTCATTGCCGATGCGGGCGCTGAGTTCTTCCAGCCGCTCGCGCTCCGTGCCCAAGGTGGCGGAAAGGGCGCGCAGTTTGCGCAGGGCAAGGGTTTGCCCGTCAAGATCCTCGCGGGAGGGGCCGTTTATGTGGCGCTGTTCTTCGCGCAGGGCTTCCACGCGGCCCTTGACGGCAGCAACCTGTTCTTCCGCCTGACGCACGTCCTGCGCGGCATCGTCAGCCTGATGCATTTTTTCCTGCACATCGGCGGCGAGAGCGAGGGCTTCTTCCTGCCGCGAAAGGAGCGAATCAAGCAGGGCTTCTGCCTGAGCGCCGTCACTTGCGCCGTTGACCACCAGCCGCAGCGGGTTGAAAGCTCTGGAAAATGTTGTTTTTGCCTCGTTCACCGCGCGTTGGCGCAGGGGGCGCTGGCGGCGGGCTTCTTCCTGCCGGGCAAGGGCCTGACGCAAATTGTCGCGGGCATCGTCATCCAGCGCTGCGGGCGGCGCGGGCAGCAGATCAAGGGCGGCAGTGTTGGAGGCCACCTCGCGTTCCGCGCTTTCCACTTCGCGGTTGCTCTGGGTGAGGCTGTCCACGGCGGCCTGATGGGCCGAGGCTGCGGCGCGCATTTCCCGCCCCTGGCGTTCAATGTCCTCGCGGGCAAAGAGGGAGCGGTCGGTGGCCCGGATGCGGTCGCACGACCAGTCCGGCCCAAGGCGCGAGAGTTCGCGCGTGAGGTCTTCCTGCGCGCGCAGCAGGGCTTCTTCCTGTGCGGGCAGGGCGCTCAAGGCCTGCCGGAAGCCGCTTTTGCGCTCGGCCATGCGGCGCAGGGCGGGCAGGGCCTCCAGCAGGGGATAATTGATTTCAAGCTCGTCCCGCCGCTGGCGCAGCCGGGTGAGCTTTTCCATCTGCGCGGCCCACTGGCGCTCGCAGCCCTCGCGGGCCTCCTGCGCGCGGGCAAGGCGCTCCCTGCCGTTTTCGGGAAAGGTGGCGCTTATGGGGTCAAGCCGTTCAAGGCGCGCGCCCGCCATGCGCCATTCGTTCCACTGCAACCACACGCCAAGGCGGCGTTCAAGGATGCGGCGTTCTTCTTCAAGTTGGAGTTTGCGGTGGCGCAGGTTTGCCAGATCATCGCGCTTAGCGGCAAGGTCCATGGCCATGCTGTCGTACCCGGCGCATTCCTGCTCCAGTTCGATCTTGCGTTGCCGCAGTTCGGCAAGCTGGCGCAGGGCAGCGTTGAGGGCGGGCTTGCTGCCGCCGCTCTTGAAAATTTCATCGGCCTGTTTGTCCAGCAGTTTGAGGGCCTCGCCGGGCGAACGCAGCCCCGGCCCGAAGCTTGCGCCGTACAGGGCGTTGCGCACGCCTTCGTCAGTGAGGCTGTTGAGGTCTTCAAGCTCTGTGAGGCTGAAGCCGAACACGTTGCGGTACACATCGCGGCTCACGCCGGAGAGCATCTGGCGCAGCATATCCGGTTCCAGCGGTTTGCCCTCCGGATCAGTGAGGGTGAGCACGCCGCCGTTGCTGCCGGGCCGCCGGGTAAGGCGCAGAATACCGCGCTCGTCCGAGCGCAGTTCCATGCTGCCGCCGGGCTGCCCGCCGCGCAGGGGGCCGGGAATTCGCTTGTATTCCTTGTTGCGCGGGTCAGGATAGCCGATGAGCATGGTGCGCAGAAATTCCAGGCAAGTGGACTTGCCCGCTTCGTTTTCACCCAGAAAAATGGAAAGCCCCGGCGAGAGATTTTCAACGCTCACGTCAGAAAAAATACCGAAGCCGTCCATGTGGAAGGACTGGATATACATCAGCGTGCCTCCAGAAGATCCGTGCACAGGCGTTCGGCCTCTTCCAGAAGGGCTCGCATACGCGCATCGTCGGGTTGGGTGAGAATATGGCGGAGCTGCCCGTGGTCATAGACCTGTTTCAGCGCCGGGGTTGCCACATCGTGCAGGGTGTCGCTGCTCTGCGCCATGCGCTCGGCCAGCCGCAGGGTTTCGCCCAGCAGGTCTTCCCGTTGCAGATACTGGGCACGGTCGATGGCGGGGCTTGTTTCTGCCACCATGTCCTTGATCCACACGCTGGGAGTGCCTGTTTGCAGGTGCGCCAGCCGTTCGGCAAGGTCTTCCTGATTGGGGGCATCGCGCAGGGCGGCGTCCAGCGGGGTGCGTCCGCGCAAAACCACACGGGCCATCAGGGCCTCGCAGCCGGGGTCTGTGGTTTCGGCGGTCTGTTCCAGCGCGCGGGTCATTCTGTTTTCCACCTCGTTGAGGTGGGCCACATCGTCAAGCTCAACCTGCACCCTGGCCCACTGCACGGGGCCCAGACGCACAAAATCTTCGTTGCAGGCATAGCCGCCGCCCGGTTGGGGGCTTGCCGTCACCCGCAGGCAGCCGCGCGGCCCAGGCTCGTTGACGTGCAGGCCCTGAGCGTTGCCGCTGTAGGCGATAAAAGGGGCGGTGCAAAGTGTGGCCCGCTCGTGCACATGGCCCAGCGCCCAGGCGTCAAGCCCTGTATTTTTGAGGTCGTCCAGCGAGCAGGGGGCGTAGCGGTCTGCCTTGCTCTGGCCTTCGACCGTGCAGTGCAGAACGCCAAGCTGAAAGCAGTCATGGTGTAGGTCGCGCCGGAACAGGCGGGCCAGGTTGCGGCCTTCCTTGATCTTGGCGTGGCTGATGCCGTGCACCACAGCCACGACCTTGCCGTCTTTTTCAACCGTGTGGCTTTCGGCATCCGGCCCGAAAACAGTGACGTTGTCCGGCCACTGCACCGCCGCCAGCCGTGAGGAAAGGGGATCGTGGTTGCCGTGCGCCAGAAAAACGCGCACTCCGACATCACGCAGGCGGCGGCAGCCGTCGCAGAGTTTAAGCTGAGCTTTAACGCTGTGGTTTTCCTCATTATACACGTCGCCAGCCAATATGAGAAAATCCGGCTTGTCTGATTCGCAAAGCCGGAAGAGGCGGTCCATGGCCTTGAAGGTGGCCTCTTGCAGCAGACGCGCCAGATGCCCACCTTGCGCCGCCGTGCGGGAAAGCCCCTGAAACGGCGTGTCCAGATGCAGATCGGCGGCGTGAATATAGCGGATGCCGTCCATGTAAAAGCCTCGTTTGTGGATTTGTAGGAAAATATTGCTGAAATCTAGACTTTTTCAAAATAAATGACAAGCGCAACGGTCGATTACGCCATTGCTTCAGAGATGACAGCGCTGTTACAACAGTGCGTCAGAAATTTTGTGCTGCAAGTACAGGTGGATGGAAAAAGATGGATCAGAGGGAGGAGGGCAGAAAAAGCCAGACCGCCTTTGTGCCGGAGGTCTGGCCCTGGAGTTGCGCTGAAAAAGCGGCTTGCCGGATTTATTCCTGCACGGCGGGGTTGCCGTGCTCAGGCAGGGAGCCGTTGCGGATAAAGTGATCCACAAGGCCGAAAACCGTTTCATTGCCGCAGAAGTTTCCTGCGGCTATGGCAGCCTTGTAGGCAGGCAGATTTGCTTCAAAGCGTTGCAGCAGTTCCGGTTCCAGCGTGTGCATGTCGGCCTGCATGCCGTAGTTCAGGCGTTCAATATAGAGCGCGTTGAAACGTTGTTCCACCATGGCCTTGAGGGGCAGGGTGAGGATGGGTTTGCCCAGGTGCAGGGCCTCGCCCATGAGGGTATGCCCGCCGCCCTGGATAACGTAGGAGCAGCCCTCCAGCAGCCGCAGAAAGCCCTCTTCGCTCTTGCGCATGAAGATAACGTTGTCCTCCTGCCCTTCGGTGCGGTCGTAGCCGAAGACGTAGCAGGTCTTGCGCGTGGCGGCGCGCAGAAAGTCCACCAGTTTGCGGTGGGTGGAATTGCTCTGGTACACGAGTACGTGGCCGTCATCGCGCGGGTTGAGCGCAAGCACGCTGTCGCGCAGAATGGGCGGGGCCACGCGCGCCTTGTACTGCGGCAGCACAGGCGGCGAGTAGAATGATATGATGAGGTTTTCCGCCGTGGGGCGGAAGAGATAGCGCGGGGTGAGGCCCTGCACAAAGGTATCCCACCACATGTTGGGCGGCAGGTTGTGCTGGCAGCAGGTAATGATGTGCTGATGGTCGAGGGTCAGGCAGGGCAGCCCGGCCTTTTCGGCGGCGCGCGGCACAAAATATTCCAGATCTGTCATGCAGACATCGGGCTGGAATTCATCAATGAGGCGCGACACCTGATCAATATAGCGCTGCCTGTGCCACAGCAGGGGCAGGGCGCGGCTGATGGTGGCGGCCATGTCCACCTTGTAGTCCTTGAACACCGTGCCCAGGTTGGGCAGTCGGCGCACGGGAAATTCCGGCTCAAGAATTTTCGGGGCGTCATCGTCCGCCACAAAAAGAAATTCGTGCCGTGAAAGGCGGCGGGCTATGGTCAGGCCGCGCATGGCGTGCCCGTGGCCTGTGCCGTGAATTCCGTAAAGTACGCGCGCCATGGTTCTCCTTTATCCCTGCCGCAGAATAGGCGGCGGGTTTGCGGCGGCAAGCCTACCAATGCAGGGCAGTAGCGTCAATTGCTCGTCTTGACGCACAGGAACCTGTTATCTACCATCACGCATTCATTGCTGTCTGTCACATCTGATTGCGGGGCGCAGCAGCGCCAGCGGAGCATACATGCACGAGCCCAGCACCGGGGCGAGCCCGCAGGGGCCGCTCTGCAACGTGACCATCCCGGTTTTTAACAGGCCTGCGGCCACGGAGCGAGCCATCCGCGCCCTGGCTGTCACCTCGCGCGAGATGCCGTTCCATATCACGGTGGTGGACAACGGCAGCGAGCCGGAGCTTGTAAAAAAGCTGCTGGCCTTGCGGGCAGAAGGCTTGATCGACCATCTTTTTTTGTTGCCGCGCAATATGGGCGTGGCCTGCGCAGCCAATGTGGGCTGGCAGCTTGTGCCCGCGCCGCTGTACATGAAGCTGGATAACGATACCGCTATTGTGCGCAAACACTGGCTGCGCGACCTGCTGGCCCTGTGGAGCCACGGACAGCCGCTCTCCAACCTTGGCGGCGCGTTTAACCGCGAAATGCTGCGTAAAACTCCCGGCAGCCTGCAAACCCCGCACGGCGAGCTTGGGCTGTGCGTGGGCAATCTGCCCGGTCAGGCCGTGCTTGTGCCGCAGGCTGTTTCTGAAAAGCTGGGGTTCTGGAATGAAGAATACGGCCTCTACGGCGGCGAAGACGGTGATTACGGCCTGCGCATGCAGGCGGCGGGCCTGCCGCAGTACTATTACCTCGGGCCCGAGTATTTTGAAAATATCAGGGAAGACGATGACGCGCGCGAAACCTATGCCGCGCGCGGCATAGACAAGCGCAGATTGCACCGCGAGCTGGTGGTCAGGGATAATCTGTGCATGGGCAAGCTGTTCATGAATAAAATTCTCTACCTTTCCGGCCTGCGTTCTCTTGCGCCACTACAGCGCTATGCTGTAGACGATGTGGACGGGCAGGGCCGGGTACGGCTGACCGAGCGTAAGGAATACAAGGAATTTCAGCGCGATCTTGCGCAGGTGGCCGCTGGGCTGAACGCCCGTTTCAGGGATTATGTCATGTCCTACAAGCTGGACGCGCCTACGGCGGACGCCATGCGGCAGGTGCTTGAAAAGCACGCGCAGGCAACAAAAATTGATAAGGGGCTGTGATGAACGCACGTAAAGTCAGAGAAGACCTGGGCCGCGCCAAGGCCTGCTGCGCGCGCCGTGATACGGAACGGGCGCTCTTTCTAACCATTTCGGCCCTCAAGGAACTGGGCGGCCAGAGCGCCCCGCTTGATCTTCGCGGCGATTTTAGGGCCGCAGTGGCGGATCTGGCTGTTGATCCGGAGCTGAAAGCCGCTGGAGCGCCAGCCTTTGTCTATACTCCCGGGGCGGAAAAAGATCTGCTCCAGCTCCTTTCGCAGCTCTACCGCACCCTGAAGGGGCAGGAAAAGGAAGAAGAATATCAGGCGGCCTTGCAGCGCAAGCTGAATCTTGACCATGGCTTCAGCGACGGCAAAAAATTTCTGGCAGAAGGTAAGCCCTCAGAGGCTGATGCATGTTTTGCCGAGGCCCTCAAACACTACAAGGACGAAAAGGCCATCTTTGGCATGATGGCCCGGGCCATGATGGATGCGGGCGAATATGTGCGCGCCATCGGGCATGCGCGGGCCGGCCTCAAGGAACTGCCGGACGATGCGGAGCTGACGCGTATTGTGGAGGAGTGCACCCGTCTGCGTCAGTAATGCTTTCGGCGTATTTTTTGCAACGTTCTGACGAAAACTTGGCGGCGGCAAAAGCTGCCGCAGGGAGTCGTCATGAACGGTCACAATCGTGTAAGGTCAGTTCCCTATATGGCATTGAGCGCGGCGCTCTTTGGCTGCGCACTGTTCTTTGCCATTACCCTTTGGCGCGGCGAAAGCATGGGAGAAAGCGGCCAGTTTGCCTATACCCCAGGTTTTGATGTGCGGGCGGATGTGGTCAGTTCCGTGCGGGTTGTGCCGCTGGCGGGAGCCACACTGCGCAGCCCCAGCGTGAACGCGGATAAATCTGCGGCTGTTTCCCTGGCCTATTAGGCTGTTTTTATTTTGAAAAGTTGGATTGCCCCGCACCAGTAGCGGGCGACCTGTTTTTTGTGTATAGTTATCCACCTTTTTTGATCTTGTCCTTCCAGCGGCCCTTTTGCTGGAGGGCTGACGTGTCGCGCGTAGTCTAAAAAGGAGATGCAGAAGTGTGTTTCTGGTCCGTTATTTCTAGCCATATTTGAAGATCGCTAATCGGGAACAGTTCTTCCCTTTATTTTAAATTTCAATTAGCTGTAATTTTTACCGTATTGCTTGTAAAACATAGTAATTTGCCATGTAATGTTGACTTTGTTTCAGAATGTGCCTACATTGTACAAGATGCCCGATTAGAATGGATGAAAAGCCTTATTGTTCTCGTCACTGTAGTGCCATGTTTAACTTCCTCATTTCTCCATAATATTAGTGAGTTACTGACCGATACTTTTTGTTCGGCAATAACCTCACGCATTCTTTAAAGGACATGTTTGCGTTATGAATTGGGACTGGGACAAACTTCAAGAAAAAAGACAGAAGCAGGGTTCTAACCCTCCGCCCCGACCTCCTCAGGATATGGATTCTGACGATATGGGGCAGGAAGAAGAAACCCCACGCGCCAAGCGCACCCCTTTTAACAACGGCCGTGGCCCCGGTGGCGAAAATCCTTTTTCCAAAATAGCCCGCATGTGCTTTCCCAACGGAAAGGCGGCTGGTCTTGTGGGTTTTGCCATTGTGGTTCTGTGGCTTCTTTCGGGGATCTATATTGTTAATCCCGATGAACAGGGCGTCGTGCTGCGTTTTGGCAAGTATGACCGCACCGAAGGCCCCGGGCCGCACTACGCATGGCCTGTTCCTATTGAGTCGGTATACAAACCTCAGGTTACGCAGGTTCTGCGCAGCGAAGTGGGCTTCCGCTCCGTTGGGCAGGCGGCCACCTTCCAGCAGGGGCAGTTGCGCACTATTCCCGAGGAAGCCTCCATGCTCACGGGCGATGAAAACATCGTCAATGTGCAGTTCAGTGTGCAGTACAAGATCAGCGACCCGGTGGACTACCTTTTTAACGTTACCGCGCCCGCAGCGTTGGTGCGCAATGCCGCAGAGGCGGCCATGCGCGAGGTCATCGGCAACAGCCAGATCGACTCTGCCATTACCGATGGCAAGCTGAAAATTCAGAGCGAAGCCACCCAGTTGCTGCAAACCGTGCTTGACCGCTACGGCGCAGGCATACAGGTGCTGGCCGTGCAGCTGCAGGATGTGCACCCCCCGCACGAAGTTATTGACGCGTTCAAGGACGTGGCAAGCGCCCGCGAAGACAAGAGCCGCATCATCAACGAGGCCGAGGCCTACCGCAACGAGCTGCTGCCCAAGGCCAGGGGCCAGGCCGCAGCCATGGGCAACGAGGCCGCTTCCTACAGCGCAACGCGCATGCGCACCGCAGAGGGTGATGCCTCCCGTTTTGACGCCCTGCGCATCGAGCACGACAAAGCCCCCAAGGTCACGGAACAGCGCCTTTATTATGAAGCTGTAGAAGAAATTCTTTCCAACGCGAATGAAAAGGTGCTTATGGACAATCCGGCGGCTGGCCGAGCGCTGCCCTATCTCACCTTGCCTGGTCTCGGCGCTCCTGCTTCGCCCAAGACGCTGGAGAAGAAATAATGAGTAAAAATCCTCTGGTACTGATTCTTGTTGCTCTGGTGCTGCTTATCGTTGTTACCCAGGGATTCTTTACCGTTCACCAGACCCAGAAGGCTCTGGTTTTACAGCTGGGCGAACCGCTTTCGCGCGTGTATGGGCCTGGTCTGCACTTTAAAATTCCTTTTATCCAGAACGTGGTCTATTTCGATGCCCGTGTTCTGGACTATGAAGCGCGCTCAAGAGAGGCCTTTACCGTAGATAAAAAGGCCATCGTTCTTGATAACTATGCGCGCTGGAAGATCATTGATCCCCTGCAGTTTTACCGCACCATGCGTTCCATTCCCGGAGCGCAGGCGCGGCTGGACGACGTTGTCTATTCACAACTGCGGGCGCTTGTGGGTGCGTACACCCTTACAGAGGTCGTGTCCTCCCACAGGGCGGCCATCATGAAGGAAGTGACCAACAAGGTTTCCGACCTCATGCATGGCTACGGAGTCGAGGTGCTGGATGTGCGCATCAAGCGTACAGACCTGCCACCTGAAAACCAGCGTGCGATTTTTGGACGCATGCGGGCCGAACGTGAACGGCAGGCAAAGCAGTACCGTTCGGAAGGTGAAGAGGAATCGACGCGTATTCGTTCCGATGCCGACCGCCAGCGCGCGGTTATTCTGGCAGAGGCGGCGCGCGCCGCGCAGGTTGAACGAGGAATGGGCGATGCCAAGGCTGCGGCAGTTTACGCCCAGGCCTATAACAAGGCCCCTCAGTTCTATGCGTACCAACGCTGGCTTGACGCCATGCGTAAATCACTAAAAGAGAACAGCAAGATGGTGCTTTCCAACGAAACGCCACTGCTCAATCAGCAACATTGATGCGTGGTTTTCCACGCCAGGAGTCAAAGAGATATGCCCGGTTTTGCAGAGATATATGAACGCATCAAGTTGGCCACCAACAGCCGTACACAGGTTGAACTGGCCGAGGTTCTGGACATCCGTCAGTCCAGTATTTCCGATGCGAAACGGCGCAATTCCGTGCCTGGTGACTGGTTCATGAAGCTTTTCGAAAAGTTTGGGCTGAACCCTGACTGGCTCAAACAGGGTGTAGGCCCCATGTACTTGCGCACCGAGCAGGGCTATGTGCCAGAAGACGCACCGGCCTCCCTTGCCGAAACAGCTGCCCACTATGGCGACGCCATGGCCCGCGGCGGCATCCATTCCGTGTACGATGCCAAGTGCGTCTACATTGATGATGCCCCCCGTCCTGCCCTGGCTCTGGCGGGCAAGATATCGCTGCCGCTTTCACTCACCCGTGACGGCCTTCAGGTGCTGCGGGTGCGCGGCGCCAACATGGCCCCCCTTATCTCGGAAGGGGCGCATGTGGGTGTGGACACAATGGATACGGATGTGGTGTCTGGCCGCATCTATGCCATTTTTGCCCCCAACGAGGGCGTCGTGCTGCGCAGGGTGTTTTTGAACAGCACCCAGGACGGCTATGTGCTGCGCTCCGAGGCTGCAAGTTTCCCCGAAACCCAGTTGGCTGCGGGCCTGCTTGCCAAGCGCATGCTTGGCCGCGTGGCGTGGGTGTTGCAGGAAGTGTAGAAAAATGATGCTGCAACCGGCTTTTGCCGTTCATTCGTTCTGCCGAAGAGCCTGGTCGGTATGCGGTCTTGCGGGCTGTCTGCTGCTGTGCGCCTGTAGCGGCGCACAGACAGCGGCCTCACGCGGTGGGGACGGTATTACATCGTATGATTTGCCGTCCTCTCCTGCTGCAAGCCAGCCCTCCTATGGTACGGCTGGGGCTCCCCCTGCCGCTTCGACAAATACGGGGCAGGGCTATGCGACCCCCAATTACTCCGGCGGGTATTCTGGCGGATATGCGGGCGGCAGCAACGGTGCGGGCGCAACGGCGGCTCCAAGTTATGGTGAGCCGCAAAGTCAGGCTCCGGGCTATGCCGCGCCTGCTCCCGCATACGCGCCCACGCCTGCGCCAGCCTATACCCCATCATATCAGCAAGGCCAGCCGCAACCAGCGGCAGGCTCCGCTGCCATTGCTCCCGCATGGCGGCCCCTGGCTGATCGGCTTGCGGCTGACGGACTTTCCGGCCCACGGGTGGACGCCCTGCTGGCTACGCTCAGCGCCACGCCCACACAGTCGCCCATGGGCAGAAAAATGCGTGAGCTGTATAACCGTAAATTTTTCCCCAAGCCGCCTTCCACCGCGCCTGCAGCCCCGTATTACAAGGGCGTGCTGACCGATGCCAACGTGCAGTTGTGCCGCCAGTTTGTGGCGCAGAACAAGCGGGCTTTTAATCAGGCCGAGGCCCGTTTTGGCGTACCTGCATCCATAGCGGTATCCCTGCTGTTTGTGGAAACCCGCCTTGGCAAGGTGCTGGCCGATGTGCCGGAAAACGCCTTTTACACGCTTGCCAGCATGTCGGTAACGCGTCAGCCCTCTGATATCCCTGACTGGCTGCCGCGCATGCCCGGCTATCAGGAACATCTCGACTGGTTTGCCGAAATCATGCCCAAACGGGCGGATTGGGCCTACAAGGAAGTTAAGGCCTTGGTGGAGCATATGCTGCGCGATAATATCGATCCGCACCATCTGCCAAGTTCCATCTACGGGGCTGTGGGCCTTTGCCAGTTCATGCCCTCCAATATTGCCATATATGGCGCGGACGGCGATGGCGATGGCAAGGTTGACCTGTTCACCATCCCCGATGCCGTGGCAAGTCTTTCCAACTATCTCGCCAAACACGGCTGGAAGCCCGGTCTGCCGCGTACACGGCAGCACCAGCTGCTCATGGCCTACAATCATGCTGCCATCTACGCCAATACCATTCTGGCCTTGTCAGACATGATCAACGGCGCGCCCTCGCCCGAGGCCTCGGCTAAGGCAGCCCCGGCCACTGCGGGCAAGCCTGCTCCGGCAAAAGCTGGTAAAGCCGCTCCGGCCAAGGCTGCCAAACCTGCTGCAGCCAAACCGGCGAGCAAGGCTTCAAAGCCGGTTAAACCCGCAAACTGACGGTTTTAATTTATCCATGTACCACCATCCCGTTGTCCTCTGGGCAGCGGGATTTTTTTGCGCGCAAAGCCCGTCCAGGCAAGGCATTAATGATCGGCAGTGCTCTATGCCGGAAAGGCATGGCTGGAATCCGGCTTGTATTTGCCGCCAACTGAAGGCCACGCAGGGCAATCTTGCCATCCCTTTATTGCGGTGGCATACTTTGAGGATGAACACCAATTCCGGCGCGCAGCCCCCTCTGAAAGAAAGCAACCGGCCTCTGGCCGATCTGCCTCCTTTGCCATCGCTTTGCAGCGCGGGCGCTCTGCGGCCCGTACCCAGTGAAGCCGCATGCCTGGCCCTGTGGGACAAATACGGCATGCTGCCGAACATTCGGCGGCATTCTCTGCTTGTGGCCCACGTGGCGGCCACGCTGGCCCAGCGGGCAGCAGACAGGGGCTTTGCCGTGCGCGTTCCAGAGGTTCGCGCTGGCGGCCTTTTGCACGACATTGCCAAGACCTACTGCGTCAAGCACGGGGGCAGCCACGCGCAGGTGGGCGCAGCCTGGACTGTGGCTGAAACGGGCAACTATGCCATCGCGCAGGGCGTGATGATGCACGTGTGGTGGCCGTGGGCCTTGCCGCAAGGGCCGGAAATCTGTTCACTGCCTTTTTTTGTGATCTATGCCGACAAGCGCATCAGGCACGATGCCTGCGTAACGCTTGAAGAACGCTACGAAGACCTGCTTGAGCGCTATGGCCGCACCGAGGCTGCGCGCGAGGGCATTGGCGTTGCCTACAGACAGGGTAAAAATATTGAAAGCGCCCTTGAGGCGCAGCTGGGATGGGCCTTACATGAAAATTCTTTTGATTGCGGGCGGGTGGTCCACTGAGCGCGAAGTTTCGCTCAACGGGGCGCGCGCCATGCAGGAGGCGCTTGCGCAACGCGGCCATTCGGTAACGTTTTTTGAC
>NZ_DASQOG010000080.1:0-30955 GCF_035644575.1 Desulfovibrio sp.
GGCCTCTTCGGCCCGCCAGCCCGGCTCGTTGCCGCTTGGCGCGAGGAGCGTTTATGCCCTCTTTCGTTCCCCGAGTCAACAACTTTTTTCCGTTTCGCGAAAGTTTTTCGCTGCGACCGTCAGTCGTTTTTCTCAAGGCGCGAGGAGCGTTTATGCTCCCCTTTGCTTTCGAAGTCAACAACTTTTTTCCGTTTCGTGAAACTTTCGTTTCACCGTGGAGCCGAGTCGTTTTCTTCAATCGCGAGGAGTGTTTATGCTCCCCTCTGCTTTCGAAGTCAACAACTTTTTTCCGTTTCGTGAAACTTTCGCTTCACCGTGGAGCCAGTCGTTTTCTTCAATCGCGAGGAGCGGTTATGCTCCCCCTCGTCCCACAAGTCAATCACTTATTTACATCTTGGCGAAATTCGCCGCGACCCAATGTGTCGATCCCGTGACGCGAGAAAAGCACTTTAAGCAAACACACCTTCCGTGTCAACATAAAAACCATTTTTACACAGATATTCTAGCAAAACCCCGGCCAGAGCCAATTTCATGGGAGCTACCCACACGCCTCCTACCGGCCCCATCACACCTCCCCCCTGACATTCCCCACCAACAGCCCCACCCATCGCCGCTCAGTGCGCCGCTTTCTCATGACACAGACCAACCGCTGCCCGGCCACCGTGAAGGCACACCCCGAATCTGCCCAAGTAAGCCATCCACTCGCTGTCTTCTATATATAGATGTACCAACCAACATTTCGTCATGTGGCGAAATATGATTGACTTCATCCGTCCCGCTTCTTATATTTCGTCACACAACGAAATGAAAAAGACATCCACCTCCATCATGTCCACCGGAGTACATATGCTCAGCTACATTTCCGCTATCCGCGCTCTTGGCGACGAAAATCGCCTGCGCATCCTCATGGCCCTACGCATGCGCCCTTTGTGCGTTTGCGAAATAACAACGCTCCTTGGGCTCGCGGCGTCTACCACCTCCAAACACCTCTTTATCCTGCGTCAGGCGCGCTTGATCGAGAGCATCAAGAATGGCCGCTGGGTTTACTACCGCCTGCCGCAAGACCCCACAGACTGCGTGCGTGATGCGCTTGCGCTGACTATTCGCGAGCTTGCAGACTGCCCCCAAATCGCACAGGACGAAGCCGCCTTGCCGGGCATTTCGCACAACACCAGCATCCATGAATTCTTCAAACAGAAGCATATTCCCGTGCCTGCCGATCAGGCCGACGACACAGAAGACGATGCCGCGCAAACCGCAGGCACCCCAGCATAACGTCAGGAGATTTGAATGGAATCCACCAAGCTTAACCCCTTGCCCATGAAGGCATGCTGCGCCGCATGCGCCCCGGCCGCCCCTCAGCCAGAGGCAGACGACCACGATCACGGCTGCGCATGCTGCCAGGATCACAGTCACGACCATGAACACGGACATGACCATGAAAAGCGTGAAATCGCCATCATGGCTATCTCCGCCGTGCTTTTCGCCATTGGTATGGTCGCGGATGAACGTCTCGCCGAGGTCATGCCCAACTGGCTGGTCATTGGCATCTTCTACGCCCTGCCATACGTCTTGTGCGGCTTCGACGTACTGCGCATCGGGGCGCAAAGCATCCTGAAGAAGGACTTTTTCAACGAATTTACGCTGATGGGCGGCGCAACCATCGCGGCCATAGCCCTTGGGCAACTCCCCGAGGCGGTTGGCGTCATGCTCTTTTATTGCGTGGGTGAATTTGTGCAGGAGCGCGCGGCGGGGCGTTCGCGCCGTTCGGTCAAGGCCCTGCTGGCTGCGCGGCCCAGCATTGCCCACGAGATGCTGGACAACGGCGCCACACGCGATGTGGAACCCGAAGCCCTTGGCCCCGGCAGTCATATCCTTGTGCGCCCCGGCGAAAAGATCCCGTTGGACGGCACCGTGCTTGAGGGTGATTCGCAGGTGGACACCTCCCCGCTTACGGGCGAATCCGTACCCCAGCGCATTGCCCCCGGAAGCAGGGTACTCGCTGGCACCATCAATCTGAACGCGGCCCTTCGGGTCGAAGTGACAACGGCCTTTGCCGACTCCTCCATTGCCCGCATTCTGGAAATGGTCGAAAACGCCGTGGCCCGCAAGGCCCCTACGGAACGCTTCATCACCCGCATGGCCCGCTGGTACACCCCCGCAGTGACGGGCATTGCCTTTCTGGTGGCGGTGCTGCCCCCTCTGTTCGGGCTTGGCCCCTTCTCTCAGTGGATTTACCGCGCCCTGGTGCTGCTGGTCATTTCCTGCCCCTGCGCCCTGCTCATTTCCATTCCGCTGGGATACTTTGGCGGCATTGGCGCGGCTTCGCGCCGGGGCATCCTTATCAAGGGCGGCGCGGTGCTCGACAACCTGCGCGACATCCGCGTGGCTGCGCTGGACAAGACCGGTACCCTCACTGAAGGCGTGTTTGAAGTAAACGCCGTGCTGCCCGCCGCAGGCGTTGCCCCCAATGATCTGCTGGCCGCCGCCGCGCTGGCGGAGAGCCGCTCCAACCACCCCATTGCCCGCTCCGTCATGCGCGCCGCACAGCAGGAAGGCATTGCTGTTGATGATGCTTCGCTTACTGGCATGGAAGAAATCCCCGGCATGGGCGTGGCTGCCGCTGCTGACGGCCATGAACTTCTGGCAGGCAATGCCGCCCTGCTCACAAGCCGTGGCATTGCGCCCATGGATGTCAGCATGCCAGGCAGCGTGGTGCAGGTCGCCAAGGGCGGCAAGCTGCTGGGCGCGCTGGTGGTGGCAGACCGCATCAAGCTGCAGTCGCCCGAAGCCATTCAGGAATTGCGCCGCCTCGGCATCCAGACTATCGCCATGCTTACGGGCGACAGGGAAGAACAGGCCCGCCCCGTGGCACAACGCCTGAAGCTGGACATCCTGCGCGCAGACCTGCTGCCCGAAGACAAGGCCGGAGCGCTTGAAGCCCTTGGCCCGGTGAAGAACACAATCTTTGTGGGCGACGGCATCAACGATGCCCCGGTGCTGGCAACGGCAGGCGTGGGCGTGGCCATGGGTGGTCTGGGCGCGGAAGCCGCCATTGAAACCGCAGACGTGGTCATTCTGGACGACAATCCCGCCCGCCTGCCGGAGCTGCTGCGCATAGCGCGCCGCACGCGCACCATTGTCTGGCAGAATATTGTTATGGCCTTGGGCATCAAGGGATTGTTCATGGCGTTGGGCATCGTGGGGCTCTCCGGCCTGTGGGAAGCCGTGTTTGCCGATGTGGGCGTGGCCCTCATGGCCGTGCTCAACGCGACCCGCGCTGGCAAGATAGACGTGTAGCAAGCAAATCGGGGGAAGAGGCCGCGAAGCCCCTTCCCCCGATTTTTATATTCTGCCCTGCCCTGTTCCGCGCTACGCCTCTGCGCCACTGGCAGGCACATCTTCTCAAAAAACAAATCCGGCATCCTGCTGCGGCTGCAAACCCTTTACACGGCAGGGCGCTCCACGGTGTAACCGCCCGCCTCCAAAGCCTCAATAGCCGGAGCAAGCTTTTCAGCCTTCATCAATATATAGTCCGTATCAAAGGTGGACACGGCAAAAATGCTGATATCCACCTGCGCCAGCGTGGTCGACAAGCCCGCCATCACGCCGGTAAGGCCAAAATCCATCTGCCCAGCTACGCGCAGTGCGCGCCAGCCGTCCTCCCGCGCCAGTGTGGCGTGGGGAACGTCCGCAGTCAGGCAGACCACCGAAATTTCCGCATCAGTTTTGCCCACAAACAGCCACGGCACATGAAAATTGACGGCGCGCAGGTTTTCCACCTTGCAGACGCTGAATTTTCCTTCAATTACTTGCAAGAGCATGCTTTCTCCGCCTTTTCATTCAGATCGGTGTAAAAAACTGGCCGGGCAGATCGTACACCCAGAGCATTTCAGCCTTGAAAAAGGTTAAATGCTCTAACACTGCACGAGAGTGCAGCGCGCCACAACATGGCGTGGATTCTGCCGAGAATCGCATTTTGGGGCAGAATGACAACTTTGAAATGTGAAGCATTTCAAAGTTAATCTGGTCTAGGAAAGCAGCATGTTCAAGTGCCTGTAGGCCAAAGCTGTTGCCATGCGCCCACGCGGGGTGCGCTTTAAAAAGCCGCACTGGATAAGATAGGGCTCGTAAATATCCTCAATGGTTCGCACTTCTTCCGAGCAGGCCACGGCCAGGGTTTTGATGCCCACCGGGCCGCCGTCATAGTGTTTGATGAGCACTTCAAGCAGCTTGCGGTCCATCTGATCCAGCCCCAGCTCGTCCACGTCCATGCGCTTGAGCGCCGCCGATGCCTGATCGCCCGTGACCGTACCGTTGCCGTGCACCAGGGCAAAATCGCGCACCCGGCGCAACAGGCGGTTGGCAATGCGGGGCGTGCCGCGCGAACGGCGACCAATTTCCGCAGCGCCGTCAGTGGAAACCTCCACACCCAGGATGCGCGCCGTGCGCTGCACCACGCGGGCAAGGTCGTCCGGGCTGTAATATTCCAGCCGCGCCACAATGCCGAATCGGTCACGCAGGGGCGAGGATATCAGCCCCATACGCGTGGTCGCACCCACAAGGGTGAAGGGTTCAAGGTCAATCTTGACCGTGCGCGCCGCAGGCCCCTGCCCGATGACCAGATCGAGCTTGAAATCTTCCATGGCGGGATACAGCACTTCTTCCACGGCAATGGGCATGCGGTGGATTTCGTCCACAAAAAGGATGTCGTGCCGGTTCAGATTGGTGAGGATGGCGGCAAGGTCGCCGCTGCGCTCAAGCACCGGCCCGGACGTGCAGATAAGATTGACCCCCAGCTCGGAGGCCATGATCTGCGCCAGCGTGGTTTTGCCAAGCCCCGGATTGCCGTAAAAAAGCGTGTGATCCAGAGCCTTGCCGCGCTCGCGCGCAGCGCCCAGATACACGCGCAGATTGGCGCGCAGTTCATCCTGCCCGATAAAGTCGTCAAGGCTGTGCGGGCGTACGCTTTCGTCAATGCCTGTGGTGCACTCCGCAACGCACGGATTCGCAAGATCGGTCATCAGACCTTCCCCTTGGCGAGGGCCTTGAGTGTGGCGCGCAGTGCGCCGGTCACATCCAGATCAGGCTCTTCGTGCAGCAGTTTTTTGACCAGAGGCGCGCATTCGTCCGGCTCGTAGCCAAGATTGCCCAGACCGTCCAGCACGTCGCGGAACACGGAACCGGGCCGCACCCCCGTGGTCAGCGCTGCCGCCTGCGGGGCGTCCTCGACCTTGAGCTTGTATTTCAGCTCAAGAAACACATGCTCGGCGGTTTTCTTGCCAATGCCCGAAACGCGGGTAAGGGCCAGCACGTCATCCTCAAACACAACCCGGCGCAGGTCGTCAGGACGAAAGATGGAAAGGATGCCAAGGGCCGTGCGCGCGCCCACCTTGGAGATGGAAACCAGCACTTCAAAAGTCTGGCGTTCTTCAAAGGTGGCAAAACCAAAAAGTTCCAGCGCGTCTTCACGCACGGCAAGGCTGGTGTACAGCGCCAGGGCTTCCCCTCTGCCGGGCAGGCTGGCAAGCGTGTGGGCGGGCAGGGCCACTTCGTACCCCACGCCTCCTTCGGTGACGATCAGGCAGGCATTGCCCCATATTTCGGCCAGGCGGCCTTCAAGATAGGCGATCATGGATTCCTTGCGAGAAGTAAAGGTTGCTACCGCCAGAGCATAGACTGAAAGACGAAGGGTTTCAAATGGCGCTTGCCGTGTGCGGCGCTGCCGCCTTGAAACTTCCCGCTGCCGTGCCGCATGTCAACGGGCAAAAGGCGCAACGGCAAGGGAACTCAGGTCTCACGGCTGCAACACCTGAGTGGCAATCAACCGCCAATGCCCACCATCTGTTTGTCTGCCACGGCGGAGCCTTTTTTGCGGGCCTTGAGCAGATCGGCCCCAATGGGTTTGCCAGCACAGGCCAGGCGAACCACGCGGGCCAGATGTTCGTCATCAAAACGCGGATTACGCAGAAGCCCCCGCAAGTGATATTCCCTGTCGTCAAACAGGCAGGTGCGCAGATTGCCGTCGCTGGTGAGCCGCAGCCGGTTGCACGTGCCGCAGAAATGACAGGATACTGCGGTGATAAAGCCCATGCGGCCCTTGCCTCCCTGCACGGCAAACATCTTGGCGGGGCCAGCCTCCGCGCTGCTGTCCTGCACGGGATCAAGGCGCACACGGCGCTCGGCCTCGGCCCGGATGTCTGCGGCAGACCAGAACGTCTCCGGCCCCCAGAGGGTGCCGCTGCCCATGGGCATAAATTCGATAAAGCGCAGATCAACGGGCATGGTGCGCACAGCATGAACAAAATCGTCCATCTGCCCGTCATTGACGCCGCGCATGGCGACAGCGTTGATTTTTACGCGAATGCCCGCTTGCAGCAGCCCGTCCAGCGAGGCGAGAACAGCGGGCAGCAGGTCGCGCCCGGTCACTCTGGCAAAGGTTTCTCGGTCAAAGCTGTCGAGGGAAAGATTTACGGCGCTCACGCCCACCGAGCGCAGCAGCGGAATGTGCGGCTCAAGCAGGGTGCCGTTGGTGGTCAGGCGCAGATCAAGGGATGGGTAGCGCGTATGCAGCAGATGCAGCAGTTCGTCGCAGCCCTTGCGGGCAAAGGGTTCGCCCCCGGTAAGCCGCACCTTTGAAACGCCCAGCGCGGCCATCATGCCCACAAGGCGCGCCATTTCTTCATAGCGCAGCACCTTGGGGTGCGGAATGAACTTCTGGTTTATCTCGCTGCGGCAATAGGCGCAGCGCAGATTGCAGCGGTCAGTGACGGAAAGGCGCAGATACCGCACCACGCGGCCGTGGCCGTCGCACAGGGGGGCAGGATGCGCCAGTGGCGCGAGTTCTTCACCGGGGGCGGCACAGTTGCCAAGAGGGGCAAATGGATTTACACATGCTTGCATGAAACACCTGCTATTCGGAGCCGCCCTGCTGGGCTGCCTTTGCATGACCATACCCGCGCTGGCCTGGGACGGCTTTGACGCCGATTCCGCCGACCTTGTCGAGGTCATCCCCGACCGTGTTCCCTCCAAGGGCGACACGGTGGACGTGCGCAACTATGACAAGGACGCCACGGAAACCTGCCTCGTTGAATCGGTTGCCCGCAATGCCCGCACTGTGGAACTTGTGGTGCGCACTCCTGCCGGGGTATCCCGCACCCTTGTGATGGAAGGCCGTTAGCGGCTGTTGCCGAAAAGCATTTTGTGCCCCGCGTGGCTGTTGATCGCGCTTTGCGGCGCGCAGCCGGGAGCAGAAACGGCATTTTCAGAAACAGCCGCCCGTTCCAGCACTTAGTTATCGCCCGAATCGGCCTCATGCCCCGGCAAAAGAATGCTCGGGCTTTCAGCCTGACCCTGCCCCTTGGGACACTGGGCCTGGAGATGACAAATTTCGCAGCCGCCCTTGAAGGGGTAATGCGTCACAACAGCATAACGGCGCGTAAGGGTGCCGAACGCCTCGCGGTATTCAATGCCCAACGAGGCCAGCGCCTCGCGCAGCGTTTCCGTGGGGCGCGGCGAAGGCGCGCAACCGGCGTCTTCCACCTGGGGCAGGGCTTCCTGCACGGCGGCCATGCACATAAACTGGGCAAGGTTGTTGATCATAAAGCCGTCAGAGGCAGATTTGCCCCAGGCTTCATCCACAAAATTTTCCACTTCTTCCGGCAGCCAGACAGCCAGATACGAAATTTTGCCAGCCGCAATCTCACAGACGTTCAGTTGCGGCAGCCATTCGCCCCACAGGCCCACAAGACGTTCAAGAATCGCACCGCCAAGGCGCGTTTCCTTGCTCATGGACATGAAGGCTTCCAGATCAAAGTAGGGCTGCATTTCATGCCGCCGGATTTCATACGGTTTGCTGCTTGCCTCGCTCACTTGTTCTCCTTGGATGCTCATTGCCTGATTAGCCCGCGCGCTGCCGCGCCTGACCGTGCTTATGAGCCGCAGCAGATATTCTATCCATGCAAGGCACATCGTCAAGAGCATGTTTGCCGCAGCAAGGCTGTTGCACGAGCCGCAGAGCGGGGCTGGCGCTGCCTTTTGCGGTGATTTGATTCTTTCGCTCCAAATTTTATACAGCGGGCTGACCGGGCATGATCCATACAAAACAATGCCGCCCGCAGCGTGGGGAGCATGTTGCCTTTACTTGGCAGGGCCTCTTTTTTATCATATGCAATTGCCGCACAGCTGATGTCGTTGCAAACGGAGCCTCAGCCTGCGGCCAGGCTTCTGATACCACACACCACAAGGATGCCGCATGAACAAGCCCAGTGACCACCCCGCAAAGATCCGCTATAAATATCAGATGGATGAAAACGCAAGACTGCAAACAGCCCACGGCGTTTGGGGCGGCATAAATCCGCAGGGCGAGATCGAGATGAATTTTTATCACGAAAGCGATGCCCTGCCCGCTTTCTCTGAGCAGCTGGTGGCCCCCGACGGCTCCATCGGCCACGAAATGACCCCCGGCGAAATGGACGCGCGCGAAGTGAACCGCTGCATCCACAGCCGCGTGCTGCTCAACTACCACACGGCCCGCGCCGTGCTTGACTGGCTTGAAGACCGCGTGGCCGCCCTTGAAGAAGAAGGCGCGCATGGCATGTACGATGCAGACCTGGACATTGAGCAGTAATACAAGATCATGATTGAAAAGACCTACCATATCATCACTTTTGGCTGTCAGATGAACGTGCACGACTCCCATTGGCTGGGGCGTGCGCTCGGCGCTCGCGGTTTTTTTGAAGCGCCGCTTGAAGACGCGCAGGTGGTGGTGGTCAATACCTGTTCCGTGCGTGAAAAGCCGGAACAAAAAGTTATGAGCACGCTTGGGCGCATCCGTCAGGTTTCGGGCGGCAACCCGGCCGTGCTGGTATGCGTGGCCGGATGCGTGGCCCAGCAGCTTGGCGAAAGTATCTTTGAAAAAGAAAGCCAGGTGCGCCTTGTGGCGGGCAGCGACGGCATAGGCAATGCCCCGCAGGCCATCGAGCGCCTGCTGGAAAATCCCGCCCAGAGCCTCTCCCTGCTCGATTTTACAAGCCAGTATGTGGAGCGCGAGGGCACAACCGAACCCGGCGTGGTCAGCGGTTCCGTAGCCTATGCCAATATCATGCAGGGTTGCGACAACTTCTGCGCCTACTGCATTGTGCCCTTCACCCGGGGCCGCCAGAAATCGCGCAGCAGCACGGCCATTCTTGACGAATGCAAGGCGCTGATCGACAACGGCGCGCGGGAAATCACCCTGCTTGGGCAGAACGTCAACGCCTTCGGGCAGGATAAAAGCGGCGACGGCACGAGCTTTGCCGCTCTGCTGCGCAAGGTTGCCGCCCTGCCGGGCCTTGAGCGCCTGCGCTACGTTACCCCGCACCCCAAGGATATGGGGCCGGAAGATGTCGCCGCCTTTGCGGAGCTGCCCCAGCTCTGCCCCCGCCTGCATCTGCCCATGCAGGCAGGCTCGGACGCGGTGCTGGCCCGCATGAAACGCCGCTACGACAGCGCGGCCTTTCTTGATCTGGTGGAGCGCCTGCGCGCCGCCCGACCCGATCTGGCCCTCTCCACTGATCTTATTGTGGGCTTTCCCGGCGAAAGCGAACAAGATTTTCAGGACACGCTGCAGATGATGCGCGCCAGCAACTTCATGTCCAGCTTCTCCTTTTGCTACTCCGACAGGCCGGGAACGCGGGCCTCGCTGTTCCCCGACAAAATCCCCGCCGATGTGGCCCAGGACAGGCTGTTGCGCCTCCAGGCCCTTCAGGACGAACTTGGCGCGCGCTGGTTGCAGCAGCGGGTGGGGGGCGAAACCACCCTGCTGATCGAAAATCGCAGCCCCAAGGAAGGCCAGGGGCCGGAGCCAAGCTGGCAAGGCCGCGACCCCTACGGCGCGCCCGTGCATGTGGAGCTGCCGCCGCAAGTGGATCACACGGGCCGCATGGTGCGAGCGAGCATTACAGAGGCCAAGAAGCACAGCCTCATGGCCCAACGATTGGGGGAACCATGGTAGAAATGCGCGTTTTCGGCCTCACCATCGACCCGCAGAGCAAAACGCCCATCGTGGTGTTGCGCGAAGCCAGCGGAGATGCAGTACTGCCCGTCTGGGTGGGAGCCATGGAGGCCATGGCCATTTCTCTGGTGCTCAACAACGAAAACCTGCCCCGTCCGCTCACGCACGACCTTTTTCTCATGACGCTCAAAGCCTTCAAGGCCGAGCTGCGGCGCGTGGAGATCAACGACCTGCGCGAAGGCACCTTCTACGCGGTGCTTGTGCTTTCCGGCCCGGAAGGCAGAACGCGAGTGGACTGCCGCCCCTCGGACGCCATTGCCCTGGCCATGCGCGCAGGGGCACCCATTCTTGTGGAAGAGGAAGTACTGCGCCTTTCTGCCGAGGAGCAACAACGGGCGGAACAAAGCACTGCCGTGGAAGTTACCACGCCGATCCCTGATGCCGCCACAGACATGGTGCGCCGCGTCGGCGCTCAAAAAGAGGCGGATATGCTGGGCGGTGCCCTGCTGCGCCACGGCGAGCTGCCCCCCTCCCTCTCTGCGGATGAAGAAACCCGATACCGCGAGATGCTGCGTTCGCTTGATCCGATTTCACGCCGAAAGATGTAACCGGGCGCAACGATTCTCTTTATCTTTACCACACCCGCATTGCATGGATGTGCGCGTGGGTTTGGGCATCCTCTGTTTTTCCCATTTTTCGCGCAGGCAGCGCTTTTCAGAGACGATACGGCAGTCCTTGCGGGCATACCGGAGCGGGTACGGCCACGCCCTGCGCCCGACAAATTCAGGGCTTTTCCTGAACTCTAAAAATATTCTAAATAAAAAATGCCGCACCAACTGGCTAAAATCATGAATAATTTTTTTCAGCCCGCGCCAATAGCCGATTTCAGATCCCTAAAGATATAGCGTCTTGCTCCGATTATTAGCAGCAATGGGGAAGCGAACCATGCTGCACTATCGACTATTCAAAGAAATTAACGACCTTTTTGCCTCCGGGCATGTCGAACAGGCCCGCCGCCTGCTCATGGAAGTGCAATCGCGCAGCATCGCCCTGCACGATGAGCTCAACCTGTTGCAGACCCGCCTGAAGACCCTTGAAGAGGTCGTTGAGCTTGCCAGCAACCTGTTCCGCCGCAACGGCCTCTACTGGCTCAAGGCCAAGGATATCAATCTTGGGCCGTTCTGCCCGCGCTGCTACGAAAACGAGGGCGGCCTCATCCGCCTTGAACGGGCAGATGGCACGCTGCACTGCCCCTACTGCCACGCGGTGCTCTCCTGCCCGCCGGAATTCTGCGGCAGCGCGGATGAGCAGCAACGAGCGCGCATAATACCCTTTGCCAATTAGGCTGGTTCTGACAGATCAGACACACAAACACCTTGCCGCCACAACCAGCGGCAAGGTGTTTTTTTATGGAGGCACAAGCTATTACGCTCATTCGCGACAGGCATTCATCAAATTTCACGGCCCAGTTTTCTTGCGCAAGCCCGCTCCAGCGGGTATAGTGCATTTACGGAAGCCACTGCCTGCCCTTCCTGCCGGCAGCTTTTCAACTGGGTATTCCGACAAGGACAAGCATGACTCGCCCACGGCAGATCCATGTTCTTCTTCTCAGCGAAAGCGAATCAATGGCCGCTCTGGACAGACGCGCACTGCGCGAAGTCGGGGTTGACCGCATTGAAGGTCTGACCTCCGGCGTGGCGGCAGCCCGCATGCTGGCTGGCCTTGACGAATTTCCCCCTTCTTTCAAGCCCGATGTGGTCATCTGCTCGCAGCGCCTTTCTGATATGGACGGCGAACAGTTTTGCGCCATTTTGCGTCTGCACCCCCTGCTGCTCGACATGCCCGTTCTGCTGATTCTGCCTCACGACAGCGAGGTGGAGCAGCTCCGCACCCTCGGCTGCGGCGCAAGCGCCCTCATATCAAGGCCCTACTCCTTCAGTCAGCTCAAGGCCCATCTCGATTTTTTGGCCAACTCGCGTTCTTCGCTTGAAGATCTGGAAAAAGCCGCCCACCTTGCCGACACCAAAGCCTTTGATGAAGCCGTGGCCACCTACGGCATCCTGCTCAAGCCCATTCGCCAGCCTGAAGACTATTTTCGCGTGGGCATGCAGTGCCTTGAACAGCGCAAATGGAACAGCGCCATCAATGCCTTCCAGCGAGCCATGCGCGGCGCGCTTATTCAGGGCAAGGCGGAGTTGGGCATGGCTGCGGCGTGGAAGGGCAAGGGCGACATGGCCCGCTACCGCCACTATCTTTCGCTGGCGGCAGCCACTTTCGTGCGCGCGCGGCAGTGGAACCGCGCCCGCGCTGTTTATGCCCGCATGCTTCAGGAAGATCCTACAGCGCGAAGCCCGTTTTTGTCCGAGGCCTTGCAGCAGATACGCCAGGGCAACTTTGATTTTGCAGCAGGAATTTTGGCTCAGGGGTATGAAATTACCCCCAGAGAGCAGATCAGCGAGCGCATGGCGCAGATATGCCTTGCAACAGATACCCCGGACGACATGCTGAAAAGCATGGAAGCCTGCCTTGAACAGGCTCTGGGCGCTGACGCCGAAGCCTTGAGCGCAGAAATCCGCACCACGCTTGAAACCCTGACCCGCGAGGCCGAGGCCAAAAAGCTTGAAGACGCGGCAGAACGTCAGTGGCGGGCAGGCCGACAGGCCTCCAGGGAGCGTGGGGACGCGGAAGGCGCGCCCGCAGAATGGGCAAATGACCCTCTGATGCAGGTGGGTCAGGCGCAAATGGGTCAGGCACAAACAAATCAGGCGCAGGCCGCAGGTGCAGACCCTCAGCGCGCGCCCATTACTGCCGCGCGGCAACGCGGGCAAATTGGCATTGCCCTTGCCGATGAGGACGAACCGGACATGTCCTCCCAGCAAGGTTCTGCCGCCAGATCCGGTGCTCTGCGCGCCGGGCAGGGTGCCTCCTCGCCAGTCATCTCCTTGTGGGGCGAGCACGAGGGCGCAGCCCAGTCAACGCAGAACACCCGCACCACGCAGGATGCGCAGCCTGCCATTTCAGGCAATACCCCCATCCCGCCGTTGCTTGATCCGCTCGCGCGCGGCAAGAGCTCCGGAAGCCTGATTGGCGGCAAGAGCAGCCTCACGGACATGATGTCCATAGTAAAATTTACCTGGAAGCAGGCCTTCCGCAAATAGAGCAAATGCCCTGACGGTATTCCTCAGCAGCGTAGCCAGTATTGAAGAGGCGCAGGCGGGCAAAGCCCGCCTGCGCCTCTTTTTACGCTCATACCAGTGCCCGAACAGAAAAAAGCTTTCTGACGCGGTCGGGATAACGCGATGGTACCGCTCTAACGCTTCACGCGCTGGAGCATGTCTTCGGTTGTAAGCGAGTGCAGATGCCGCACCCGCCAGAGGTAACATGCCGCCCCGAATCCCAGGGCCACGATGTAGGCAATCCAAAAGCCCGCCGCCCCCATTGAGGGAACGAGAAGGTTTGTACGCGCCAGGGCAAAACCCAGCGGCAGGCCGATAATCCAGTAGGCTGCAAAGCAGATGACAGAAATAATCCGCGTATCATTATGCCCGCGCAGAATGCCTATGCCCGTCACCTGCAAGCCGTCCACAATCTGGTAGGCGGCCTGATAAAGCAGGAGTTGCATGGCCAGGGCGGCCACCGCCGCATCCTCGGTATAAATGGCCACGATGCTATGACGGAAAAGCACTGTAAGCGTAGCAATGAGCAGCGCAAAAACAACGCTCAGCGTCAGGGCCGTGCGGGCCACGATTTTGGCGCGCTCGGCCTGCTGCGCCCCAAGGTAACGGCCAACGCGAATTGTGGCCGTCATGCTGATGGAAAGCGGCACCATGAACACCAGTGCCCCGAAGTTAAGGGCAATCTGATGCCCAGCCACCATGACCGTCCCCAGAGGGGCCAGCAAAATGGCGCTGAGGGCAAAGAGCGAAACTTCAAAAAACAGGGCCAGCGCACCGGGAAAGCCAATGCGGAACACCCGCAAGACCAGCGCCCCGTCAAAGCGCGGCTCTTCTGCGCTGCCGCCACGGAACAGGGGCGCAAACAGCGGCCCCAGGCATTTATACTGCGGGTCGCGGCGCAGATAATACAGCATGCACAGGCCCATAAACCAGAAGCTGATGGCAGAGGCCACGCCGCAGCCCACCCCGCCAAGCTCCGGCAAGCCGAACTTGCCGTAAATGAATACATAGTTGCAGGGAACGTTGAGCGCCAGCCCGAGCAGGCCTATGACCATGGCGGGGCGAGTGCGGGAAAAGCCCTCAAGAAAGCTGCGTAGGTTCACAAAAAGCAGAAAACCCGGCAAACCCCACATGATGGCGCGCAGGTACGCCCCTGCCATGTCTGCAAGCGCGGGCTCAAGCCCAAAAAGCTCCAGATGGAACGAGACTGCGTAATAAAAGCTCACCAGCACAACGCTCAGGCCAAGGGTCAGCCACAGGCCCTGCCGCAGCAGATGCGCCGCGCGGTCAGGCCGCCCGGAACCCACCAGTTGCGCGCTTAAGGGAGAGAGCGCCAGCAGGCAGCCAATGCCAAGCAGGGCCACAGGGGCCCATATGGAACCCGCAACGGCCACAGCGGCCAGAGCCTGGGCGCTGTAAAGCCCGCTCATGGCAGTATCGGCAAAGGTCATGCCCGTTTGCGAAAGCTGGGCAATGAAGATGGGCAGCCCCACCGCATAAAAACGGCGGGCCTCGGAAAGGGAGAATATTTTTTCAAACATAGGGTTCTCGCAGGTGATCCATGGCGGGCGTCAGAGCCAGCGCCAGAGCAAGCCGGAAGAGTCCGGGGTAAAACGTGTTCCGTCCGCGCCGCAACGCGCGAAACATGGGGAGGCAAAGGGTTACGGGCAGGGTTTGCCCTGATCGCTAACGCAAAAACAGCCCTTCAGAAGGCAGCGTCTTGCCCATGATATCCGCAGCCCGGCCCACAAGGGATTCAATGGCCGCACGCCCCGCAGGGCCGAGATCAAGGCTGAAATCCGTCACAAAGGTCTTGATGTGGGCGCTGGTGACGCTTTCTTCCATTTCCTGCGCATGCGAACGGATAAATTCGCGCGAATCATCAGGGTGCGCGTTGGCGTAAGCCAGGCTGGCAGTAATGGTATTCTGCACGCGCCGGGCAAGGGGTATGGGCAGGTCGCGCCGCACGGCAATGGCGCCCAGCGGCAGCGGCAGCGAAAATTCCGCCTCCCACCACTGCCCCAGATCAAGCAGTTTTACAAGCCCCTGCCGGGCGTAGGTGAAACGCCCCTCATGGATGATCAGACCAAGATCAGCCTCGCCATTGCTCACGGCGGACATGACGTCGCTGAACAGCATCTCCTTGCGCGGCCCCTGAAAACCGCCATGCAGGGTCAGCAGCAGGTTGGCCGTGGTCAGCAGGCCGGGCACCGCCACAGTGGCATTGCGCCAGTCTTCGGGCCTGAGGTTTTTGCGCGCCACCACAAGGGGGCCGCAGCCCCAGCCAAGCGCCGCGCCAGAAGACAGCAGGGCATAATCCTGCATGATTTCTGTGGTTGCGCCAAGCGACATCTTGGTGACGTCCAGCGCCTTTTGCCGGGCAAGATTGTTCAGTTCTTCCACATCGGCCATATGCGGTGTGATGGGCGCGGGAACAGGCACCAGCCCGTGCAGCATGGCATGAAAAATATAGGTATCGTTGGGGCAGGGCGAAAGACCGAATGACAGATTTGGCGGCGGCAAGGCAGACATTTTTTCCTCACGTTGACAGTGTGCGGCGGCGGGGCTTAATCTGCGAGCGGCATTTTGCCCCCAATCCATGCACAGGATTCAGATATGCTAGACGCAACATACTACGCCGCACTGGGCCTTTCGTCTATCCGCGAAAAGGTGCTCTCCGGGGAGCGGCTTTCGCCCGAAGACGGGCTGACACTGTTCAACTGCCCCGACATTACCGCCGTGGGCGCTCTTGCGCTGCACGTGCGCTGCCGCCTGCACGGCCACAAGGCCTTTTATGTGGTCAACCGGCAGATCAACTATACCAATGTGTGCGTCAACGGCTGCACCTTTTGCGCCTTCCGCCGCGACAGGGAGGACGAGCCGGGCGCATTTGCCATGAGCCTTGATGACGTGCTGGCCCGCCTGCGCGCCGCAGACGCGACCCCCCTGCATCTGGACGAGCTGCACATTGTGGGCGGCTGCCACCCCACGCGCCCTCTTGCCTGGTTTGAAGACATGATCCGCGCGGTGCGGGCCTTCAACCCCAACCTGCCGGTCAAGGCCTTTACGGCCGTAGAAATTGAACATTTTGCGCGTCTTGAAGGCATCAGCACCCTTGAGGTGCTCAAGCGCTTGCAGAACGCGGGCCTTGTGATGATGCCCGGCGGCGGCGCGGAAATTTTTGATGAAGAGCTGCGCCCGCAGATCTGCCCGCACAAGGCCGATGCCAAGGCATGGCTGCGCATTCAGGGCGAGGCCCACAGCCTTGGCATTGCCACCAACTGCACCATGCTGTTCGGGCATATCGAATCATACGAACACCGTATCGACCACCTCTGCCGACTGCGCGAGCAGCAGGACAAGAGCGGCGGCTTTACCTGTTTTATTCCCCTGCCCTTCCTTACGGATCACAGCCGCCTCAAGCTACCGGAAGACAAGGTCGGCCCCCAGCGCGGGCTGGATCAATTGCGCACGGTGGCTGTTTCGCGCCTCATGCTCGACAACATCCCCCACCTCAAGGCCTACTGGATCATGATGGCCCCCAAGCTGGCCCCCGTGGCCCTGTGGTACGGCGCAGACGATCTGGACGGCACCATCATTGAAGAGCGCATCGGTCACATGGCGGGCGCGCAGTCTGCCCAGGGCATGACCATTGAGGAACTTGAGCATCTCATCCGCGAATCGGGCTTTACCCCGGTGCGGCGCAACGCCACCTTCAATACCCTGAACGACGAATCCACGGAGGCGCGCCAGTGACTACGTTTTTCCCCGCGCACAGCCCCTTTGACGAACAGGGCGCAGAATTTGAAGACGTGCGCCAAGCCGCAGCGCTTGCCGCCAGCGGTCAGCGCCTTGACCGCGCCGCCGCCGAAGCCCTGTACTACAAGGCCAGCCTGCACACGCTTGCCCAACTGGCCCACGCCATGCGTCTGCGTCTGCACCCGGAACCCATTGTCACCTATGTGGGCGACCGCAACATCAACTATTCCAACGTGTGCATGTGCGCCTGCCGCTTCTGCGCCTTTTTCCGCGCGCCAGATCAGGAAGGCGGCTACGTCATCAGCCGAGACGAAATGGCGCAAAAAATCGAGGAGACTCTTGCCCTCGGCGGCACCCAGGTGCTGCTCCAGGGCGGGCACCACCCCGACCTGCCGCTGGAATGGTACGAAGATCTGCTGCGCTGGATGCGGGCCACATGGCCGCAGTTGCACATCCACGCTTTTTCGCCGCCGGAGATTTTCTTCTGGGCCGAGAAATTCGGCCTTTCCGTAACGGAAGTGCTGCGCCGCCTGAAGGAAGCTGGCCTGCACTCCCTGCCCGGCGGCGGCGCGGAGATTCTGCACACAGGAGTGCGTGCCCAGGTTTCGCCCAACAAATGCACTGCCGAGCAGTGGCTCGGTGTCATGGAAGAAGCCCACAAGCTGGGCCTGCGCACCACCGCCACCATGATGTTCGGTCATGAGGAAGAACCCGCTCACAGGCTGGATCACCTCTTTGCCGTGCGCGAAGTGCAGGACCGCACCCACGGCTTCACGGCCTTTATCCCCTGGACATTCCAGCCAGCGCACACGCGCATTGACGTTGACCCGCTGCCTGCGCCCGCCTACCTGCGCCTGCTGGCAGTCTCCCGTCTGGTGCTGGACAACATCGCAAACATTCAGGCCTCGTGGGTGACCATGGGGCCGCAGGTGGCCCAACTGGCCCTGTTCTACGGCGCCAACGACTTCGGCTCGCTGATGATTGAAGAAAACGTGGTGGCCGCAGCCGGGGTTTCCTTCCATATGAACCGCAGCGACATCCACAAGGTCATCCGCACGGCGGGCTTTACCCCCGTGCAGCGCACCATGGACTACACGCCCGTGGTTCCCCAGCCTGAAGTGTAAGGCTTCCGACGCACTGTTAATTCCACGTTTCCGGGGGTCCGCCCCCGGAAACGCGTTTTGGCCGCACATTCAAATTTCGCCCATCGGCTTTGCCCCTGGCAAAAGGTACTCCGCCCCATGACCGAGCAAAAGAAAACTCCCCCTGTACTGCGCATGGGCCGCATTGGCTATCTCAACGTACTGCCCATCTATCACCCGCTGGAAGCCGGCATTCTGCCCCACGATTACGAGCTTGTTTCCGGCCCGCCAGCCCTGCTCAACACCATGATGGCGCGCGGCGAACTGCACGTTTCGTCCTGCTCGTGTTTTGAATACGCCAGCCGCCCGGAGCGCTACCAGCTTGTGGAAGACCTCTCCATAGGCTCCCACGGCCCGGTCATGAGCGTACTGCTGCTCTCGCGCGTGCCCTTTGACCAGCTTGAAGGACAGGAAATCCTCATCAGCGGCGAAACACATACCTCGGTGGCCCTGCTGCGCCTCATCATGCGCGACAGGTTCAAGCTCAACGTCACATTTACCACAGGGCAGGTAACCCCGGCCCTGCGCGGCGAAAACCCGCCCGTGGCCTTTCTGGCCATCGGCGATGAAGCCCTGCGCCTGCGCAACCATCCCGAGTATCCGCACCGTCTCGATCTGGCTGAGGCGTGGCGCGACTGGACGGGCCTGCCCTTTATTTTCGGCCTGTGGGTGGTCAGCCGCGCCGCCGCAGAGGCAAAGCTCTTTACCAGCGACCCCGGCGCGCTGCTGCGGCAGGGCCGCGACTGGGGCCTTGAGCACATGGACGTCATCCTTGACCTCACGGCCCACGGCTGCCCCCTCTCACGCGAGGAGCTGGCCTTCTACTACAGCAAGGGCCTTGTCTACACCCTGGGAGAAGAAGAACAGCGCGGCTTGAGCCTTTTTTATCAAATGCTGGCAGATGCGGGCATGATCGCCAAGGCCCCGGCCCTGGAGTTTTTCAAACTGTAATTTTTCGCCGCGAACTTTTTTCAACCTGAAAAAATTTGTCGCAGAGCAAGAAAAATTGGCATGGAGCAGCCGGGGCACGGGGTGCGGGCTGCTCCTTTTTTGCCATATTTACATAGTAATTCAGTAAGTTGTCATTGCCCGCAGGGGACTTCTCAGCCTTAAAAATTGCCGCAAAGCCTACAGCCAGGCCAAAATATTTTTCTCCGAATTATCATCCAGCACATGGAATGGAAGAACAAACTACCCTAGTGTCAGTGCCCACGCGCGTACTGACACTCTTTTATCGTGGGGTAGGTATATGACACAGGTTCCTTCCGCCGCCGGGCGGTCTTTTTTGGGCTATCTTTGTGAAAATATTCGTAATAGGGGCAAAAACCCCCTGCGCGCTTTCACTGGTTTTGCCCTGGCATGGATTGCATTTTTTCTGCTGTGGAACGTGATCCCCCCATTTGACGGGCTGACGCACAATGGCATGGCCGTTCTCGGCATTGTGGTGTGGGCCAGCATCATGTGGGTCAGCGAGGCCATGCCCGCAGGCGTGACCGGTATTTCCATTCCCACCATGCTGCTGATCACCCAGGCCCTGCCCTGGAACAACGGCAAGCCGCCCATGGCGATCATCTTTGCCGGATTCACCGACCACGTTATCTGGCTTTGCCTGTTCGCCTTTATGGTGGCAGCGGTCATGCAGCTCATTGGCCTTGACCGCCGCATCGCCCTGGGCATTCTGGCCCGCTTCAAGGCTTCGTCCGTATGCCGGGTTATCTGGGGCATGTTTTTTGTGAACATTGTTCTGGGCTTTCTGGTGCCTGCGGCCAACGCCCGCGCCGCCACCCTGCTGCCAGTGGTGCAGGGCATCTGCAACCTGCTCGGTGATACGCCCGAAGAACGCGCCGCCAAAAAGGCCCTTGTCATCCAGTCTCTGGTCTACGGCTCCATGATCTGCGGCATGTTCATCATGACGGCCCATCTGCCCAACATGATCTTGGTGGGTATTTTTGAAAAGAACGGCTTTACCAACATCAACTTCCTCAACTGGATGCTCCTGCAGTTCCCGTATCTGGGCATGTTTGTGCTGACCAACTGGTGGACGCGCTACTACTTCAAGACCAACTGCGTTTCCATTGCGGGCGGCTCCGCCACCATCGAAAAAAGCTACAAAGAACTTGGCCCCATGAGCACCGCAGAAAAAACCCTGCTGGGCATTTTCCTGCTGGTCGGATTCATGTTTGTGACGGGCAAGGGCAGCTTCATTTATGAACTTCACCGCCAGCCTCTGGGCGTTATTGGTCTCGTTGGCATGATGGTGCTGTTTGCCCCCGGCATGATGCCCTGCTCGTGGAAGGCCGTGCAGCAAAAGACCATCTGGGGCACATTCTTGCTGCTGGGCGGCGCCATGACCATGACCACCGCCATGACTCAGGCTGGCGTGGCGCAGTGGCTTGCCGCCCACATCCACAGCATGGTTGTGGGCATGAACTGGTGGCAGACAGTGCTGACCATGATGGTGGGCACGCACATTATCCGCCTTGGCATGCTCTCCAACGTGGCTGCCGTGGCCATGCTTGCCCCGGTGGTATTTGCCATGGCTCCCAAGCTTGGCCTGCACCCTGTGGCCTTTACCATGCTGGTGTGCGATACTGATACCTTCGCCTACCTGCTGCCCACCCAGATCACCGCCGCCGTCATCGCGCACAGCACAGAAACATTCTCCACCGCCGACTACGCCAAGGTGGGTTCCGTGGCCGTGCTCATCGCCATCGCCTACGGCCTCTGCGTCATGGCCCCCTGGTACGCGCTGCTCGGCATGCCCGTGTGGAACCCCGCCGCAGCCTGGCCTTTTTAATCGCCCCAACCCTTTGCCCGAGAGGACATTATGGCACGCATAAAAACAACACATGCGGTCGATTTTCGGCCAACCAGCCTGAACGACATTGAAACTGTCGAGGTAACCGCCGACCTGCTGATCATCGGCGGCGGCAATGCCGGTTGCTTTGTGGCAACGGAAACCGCGCGTCTCAACCCCGCAGCCAAGATCGTTATTGTGGAAAAGGCCGACATCATGCGTTCCGGCGCGTGTTCTGCCGGTATGGACGCCATCAACACCTATATTCCGCCCAACAAGACGCCCGAAGACCTCGTGCGCTGGAGCCGTTCGCAGGTTGGCGGCGGCCCCCTGCGCGAAGATCTTGCCCTTTCCAACGCTCAGGAGCTCAACGAATGCGTTGATGACCTGGAGCGCTGGGGCCTGCCCATTCTCAGGGACGAGCAGGGCAACATCCGCTATCGCGGCAAGTGGGACATTTCCATCCACGGCGAGCAGCTCAAGCCCATCATGGCCGAAAAAGCCCTTGAAACCGGTGCGGATGTCTACAACCGCGTGGCGGCAACGGCCCTGCTGGTGCACAATGGCCGCTGCACAGGGGCCACGGGCTTTGGCGTGCGCGACGGCAAGTTCTACGTGTTCCGCGCACGGGCCACAGTGGTGAGCACCGGCGGCGCGGGCACGCTTTACAAGTCCTACACCGCCGACTCCACCGACAGCGGCTCGCAAATCTGGATGTGCCCCTACTGCGTGGGTTCCGGTTATGCCATGGGCCTGCGCCAGGGCGCGGAACTCAGCAGCCTTGAGCAGCGCTGGGTCGCCACGCGCACCAAGGATTTTTGCGGCCCGGTGGATACCATCTCCGTGGGTTACGGCGCACCCATCATCAACTCGCTGGGCGAGCGCGTCATGAGTCGCTACGAAAGCGTTGGCGGCGATGCGGCCCCGCGCTACATCCGCGCCAACGCTCCCATGGAGGAATGGCTGGCTGGTCGCGGCCCCTGCTTCTGCGACACCACCAACATGACCCCGGAAAAAACCAAAGCCATGATGGAAGATTACCTCAACGAGCGTCCTTCCTTCGTGCTCTTCCTTGCCAGCCGTGGGCAGGATCCGTCCAAGGAACCCATCGAAATCTTCGGTTCCGATCCCTATATCATGGGCGGTCACACCGGCGGCGGTTACTGGGTGGACATGGAGCGCATGACGACCTTGCCCGGCCTGTTTGCAGCGGGCGAAACCGCAGGCGGCAACCCCAACAAGTTTGTGGGCGGCTGCTGCGCCGAGGGCAAACTGGCCGCGCGCGGCGCTCTGGCCTACATGGCCGTAGCCGATGCGCCGGAGCTTGATGCCGCCCAGATCGCCCAGGAAAAGGAACGCGTGTACGCTCCCCTGCTCACGCGCGAAGAAGAAGGCGTAAGCCCGCTGGAAATGAAGGAACGCCTGCAAAGGCTCATGGACGAATACGCTGGCGGTTCAAGCCAGTTTTATCGCGTCAACGAGCAGCAGCTTGATTACGCCCTGCGGCACATCAAGATTCTGCAAAGCCAGTTCAAGCACCTGCGCGCCAAGGATCTGCACGACCTTATGCAGGCCAACGAAACCATGGACCGCGTGGACGTGGCTGAAGCCGTTGTGCACCACCTCAAGGCCCGCAAGGAAACCCGCTGGGCTGGCTGGCAGACCCGCTCGGACTATCCCCAGCGCGACGATGAAAACTTTGACTGCTTTGTGGAGTCGCGCCGCGATCCCGTCACAGGAGAAATGACAACCTTTACCCGTCCCTACGAGCAGTTGCTGCCCGGCGACAGGTACAAGCCCTAAGTCAGGAGAAAGACAATGCCGCCGAAAATCGACACGCACAAATGCAACGGCTGTAACGGGCGCGAAGAAACCCATTGCGAAGAAATCTGCCCTGGCGATCTTATGGCCCTGAACCCCGCCACGGGCAAGGCCTACTTGCGGGCCGCCCGCGACTGCTGGGACTGCATGTCCTGCATCAAGGCATGCCCTGCGGGCGCGCTTGAAATCAAGATGCCCTACCAGCTGGGCTACTTCAAGGCCACGCTGCGCCCCATCATGGGCTCCAACTTCATTATCTGGAAATGCCGCGACATCAACGGGCAGGAACAGACCTACCGCTATGTGAACAGGCTGGACAAGGCCTGATAGCGCAGAGTATTATTAGAAAATAGCCGCCAGCGTCCTGCCGTTCCTACACGGCGGGACGCTGGCGCATCACACAGGGAAGGGCACTCATGGACACATTCTGGCATCTGGAAAAGGAAGACTTTTTCAAGGGCATTGACGAGGCCAAAAGCGCCTTTCTGAAAAACGCCCAGCGCCTTGAACTGTCTAAGAATGAGATGGTTTTTCTTGAAGGTGACGCGGGAGACTCCTGCTTTTATATAGAATCCGGCCTGATACGCATCTTCTGCATGGACCGCGCAGGCAAGGAAATGACCTTCTCTCTGCGCATGAAGGGCGAAATCTTCGGCATTTCAGAAGTGCTGAACAATTCCCCACGCAAGGCCAGCGCGCAGACGGCCAGCGCATCCGTGCTGTACGCCATCAACCGGCAGGATTTTGAAAGCATGCTCCAGGAGCATTATCCGCTGGCGCGCAGCGTCATTACCCTGCTTGGGCGCAGACTGCGCCAGATGGGCGATCTTGTGCGCCGCCAGAACAGCGACGTTGCCAACAGGCTGGCAAGCCTGCTCATTTCTCTGGCCTACGAAACCCTGCGCACCACCGAGGGCTGGAACAAGCCCTGCGAGATCCCGCTGAGCATTCCGCAGGAGCAGCTGGCCTCCATGGTCGGCTCCACCCAGCCCACGGTCAGCGCCACCTTGCAGCAGTTTCGCAATGCGGGGCTTATTGTAGGCTCGGGCAGACGCATTGTTCTGCTCAATCCCATTGAAATGATCTACCGCCTCGACCACAACCTGCTGTAGCCGTGCCCCCTGTCCCGCGCCACCGCACGCCTCGGGCCGCCACGGGCACCAGCGCGCCAGTCGGACGCCTTGCCGGAAATCCGGCCCAGACATTCGGTGCAGACAAAAAATTCGCCGTTGCCCCAATAATCTTGCAGCTTATAGTCTGCCCCGCCGGGAAATGGTACAGCCAGAACAAGGGCTGTTCCCGGAGCCTGCCATGTGCCCGCCATGTGGCTGCCTGCGGCTCCTTTCATTCCACTCCATTCCGATTCCTGCCCCTGCAACGGATTTTGCCGTCCGTGAAAGGTAAAAACAAAGCCCGCTCTTTCGAGCGGGCTTTGCGGCATTATACGTGCAGTTTCAGAAGGCCAAAGGCTGTCTGAATATTTGCCTCAGACGGGCTATTCCATGGCCTTCAGAATGCTGCTGGCAGAAACGGACGACAGCACGTTGCCGTCAACAATCACGGCTGGCAGGGTCTTGATACTAAAATACTGGGCGATCTGCTGGGCCTGATACAGGTTCACATTGCCCGCATTGTAGCAGTATTTGCCCACGGCCAGTTCTTCGGCGGGGTTCACCGGGGGCCGCAGCTTGCTCATGTAGCTGTAGTGGATGGGGAAGTCAGAGGATTCCGCCGTGGCGTCGTATTCGTTGTTAAAGGCCGCAACGTGTCCCTTTTTCTTTTGGGCAGCCTTGATCTCGTTCCAGCGCGAGAGCGCGTAGGTCATGTAGGCCATGCCCTGACCGGTGCGGGAGTAGGAAACCCAGATGCCCATGCCCATGAGGTCGGTGCCGTAGTATTCCTTGCTGTTGGCAAAAACCGCCACCTTACACTGCTGGGGCGAAACTGAGCGGCTGGCCTCAACCACGGCATGCCAGACCTTTTCGCTCTGCGGCGATGCAAAATCAAGCAGCACCAGAACTTCGTGAGGAGCCTTGGGCTCACCGAAAAACACAGGGTATATCTCGTGTTTCCACTGGGGCCGATAGGCAGCTTCACCCTCAATGGAGGTAGCGCGCCCGCCCATTTTTTGCAGCATGGCCTGGCTCTCTGCATCGTTCGTGCGCAGGTTGGGCAAGGAAGTACGCAAATAGGGGTTAAAGGCATTGGCCTTGGCGTTCTGCACGCCAGCCGCAAGGTTTACTTTTTCTTTAGGGCCGGTGTCCCCCGTGCCCATAGCGCCGCACCCGCCCAACAACAAACCTGAAACCAGTATAGCCGCCAAAAATCCGCGCATACTTCACCTCTTCTCCCAGCCAGCAGCAAGGGATTGCACGGCATCCTCAAGATGCCGCAGCCATATTTCAGCCACATCGGCGTATTCCGCCGTCCCCATGAGCACGGGCAGGCATTGGTGCCCTTGGGCCTCAATGCGACTGCGCCAACTGTGCCCGTTCTCGCCCGCCATGTCCTCCAGAGCATGGCGGCCCACCACCGACAAAAGCGGCATAAGCCATACCCGGCGTGAAGCGAGATTGGGCAAAATACTTTCAAGCGTCACAGCGCCGTTCATGGCCCCCACATGCACACGGCTGTCAAGCTCGTGCACGGCGCTGGCCAGATCCACATAGCGGGCAACCGCCTCGTGTTCCGCGCCGTGCCCCATAAAGACCACGTCTTCATCCGCGTTGCGCTCGGCGGGCAGATGCCGCACCAGCGCCCGAGCCGTAGAGCGCACATCGTCCGCCGTGGCGAGCAGAGGCGCGCCAACCCGGCAGAGCAGATGCTCGTGTTCGGCGGCCTCTTCAACCGTGGCGCGCACATCACCATGCTCCTGACCGGGTATGGTCTGCAAGGGCTGCACCGCCACTGCCTCGAACCGCTCAAGCCCAAGACGGCAAACCGCCTTGAACACAGAATCGCTCTTCTGGCGGGCCTGCGCCATGCGCTCGCGCAAGAGCAACGAAGTATAGGCCCAGCGTACCGGAATACCGGGATAACGCTGGCGCACAAGGGCGTCAAATCCCTTGAGGGCATTCTGCCCCTGCGGGCTGCTTGCGCCAAAGGCGACCAGAAGAATAGCGTGTCTCATGGGGCTTTTTTGTACGTCACTTGCGCCCTTGAAGCAAGGAGGCCGCATATGGCTGGCAATGCCCAAGCGGTTTCATATGAAATTGATGTTGACCTGCCTGTATTGTATTGACCCCGGCATCAATGCAGGGATAATGTGCCGGAGAATGGCCTGGATACTGCCAGCACTGCGTTGGTGGGCAAACCTTGGGGGTCGCATGGCAAAAGCTCTGGTACTTGGGGGGGCAACTGGCCTTCTGGGCCAGGCCCTGACGCGAGTGCTTAAAGCACGCGAATGGGAAGTTGCAACACTGGGCCGCGAAAACGGCAATCTGCTGGACATGGCCTTTCTGCAAACTGCCATTGCAGAGGCGCAGGCGGATGTGGTGTTCAACACTGTGGCCTGGACGGCTGTAGACGATGCCGAAGACCACAAGGACGAAGCCTGCCAGCTCAACCGCGCCTTGCCCGCCTCCATTGCGCGCTGCCTCAAGGCGCAGGGGGCCGGATTTCTCGTGCAGTTCAGCACGGACTTCATTTTTTCCGGCGCGGGCGAAACCGCGTGGAAAGAAACAGATACTCCCCAACCGGCATCTGTATACGCCAGCACCAAGCTTGAAGGCGAAAAGGCTGTTCTGGAAGCGCTGCCGGATCGTTCGTGCGTCATACGCACGGCATGGCTTTTTGGCCCAGGCCGCAAAAATTTTGTGGATACCATCCTTGCCGCCTGCCAGCGCCGCGATTCCATCAACGTGGTGCATGACCAGACAGGTTCTCCCACCTATACGCTTGATCTGGCGCACTGGAGCATCGCTCTGGCCGAAAAAAGGGCTACGGGCATCTGGCATGCGGTAAACGGCGGGCAGGCAAGCTGGTGTGATCTGGCTTGCGAGGCTGTTTCTCTGGCCGGGGCCCCGTGCCGGGTTGTGCCCATTGATTCGGCTGAGTGGCCTCAAAAAGCGCGCCGCCCAGTGTTTTCCGTGCTGGACAACAGCAAGCTGGCCGCCTTTCTTGGCAAGTCTCCTCGCCCGTGGCCCCAGGCCCTGCGCGATTATGTTTTCAGCGACTATCTGCCCGCGCACACCAGCAAAGGCGGGACGCAGTGACAATCCCAGGCCCTTGCCCGGCGCGGATTCCAAGCCTGCACGCATGGCGGGCGCTTTGCCTGATCGCGGCGGGCCTCACGTTGCTCACGCTGACTTCGCTCTGGAATGCCGATGGCGCTCAGGCCAGGCCGCGCAGTTTGCAGGAGCTTGCCGCCGTCAACGGCAAACTGATTGAAACAGGCGTCAAATACGGCTCCATCCCTTCCCTGTACCGCCCGCGCTATGACCGTATTCAGGATGCAAACCTGAGCCTCAGCGATGACGAGGTGGTGTTCATCGCCATGTTGCAAGGGGGCGCGCGCGTTTACCCGCAGCGCATCATGGTCTGGCATCAGGTTGTCAACGAAATCGTGGACGACAAGGCCTACGCCATCACCTACTGTCCCACCACCGGCACCTTCATGGCCTACGATTCTTCCATGGGGGGGCTGAACCTTATTTTTGACACGGAAGGCCGCCTCTACGACGGCAACAGCGTTCTGATCGACCGTAATTCCGGCAGTCTCTGGCTACAGGAAACAGGCATGGCCTTTGACGGCCCCCTGCTGGGCCGTGGCCTGCCCATGGTGCCTGTATACTGGACAACCTGGGGTGCGGCAAAGCGCACCTTTCCGCATGCCGTGGTGCTTGCCAAGCCTAACGGCAACAAGCCCTACGGGCGCGATCCCTACGGCAACTACCTGCGCAAGGGAACCTACTACGATAACGACAGGCTCATTTATCCGGTGGAGCGCACGGACAAACGTTTTGCCCGCAAAACCCCCATGCTGTGCATTGAGTATGAGGGATACCTGCTGGCTATCGATATAGGCTATGTGCGCAAAAAAGGGGCCGTGAATTTTTTTGTGGGGCCCAATGCCCTGCTGGCCGTCTATGACCGGGGCCTTGAGGTGGTGCGTCTTTTTAACCGCCAGATATGGGCCGAGCCATTCCTGTTTGTAGCCCAGAACGGCAAGCTCATGGATCTGACCACGCGCAGCCTGTGGGATCCTGCCACGGGCGTGGCACTTGACGGCAACATGAAGGGCGCGTCCATGCCGCAGTTTTACGGCGCGTATTCCATGTGGTTTGCCTGGTACAGCATGAATCCGGAAACGTTGGTCATTCCCGGCCCCGGCGAGGTGCCGGAAAAGCTGCTCTCGCCAGCCCCGCCGGGGGAATAGCCCAACAGCCCAAGCGGGGTCAGGCCATTTGCATTGCGCAAAACCAGAGCGTATTTGATTACCCATGAACTGCACCGTCACAGCATCCGCCGACATATCCATGCATCTGGCGTGGTTTACTGCATACGCCGCAGCCAAAACAGCCCAGACACAGGGAGATGCCTTGCCCATGGATATCAAACTCCATCACTCCCTTGAAGTGCTGGAAAATGCCCGCCACACCGTTGAAGGCGAAGGTTTTGAGCAGCAGACAGCGCGGGCCTGCCTCCTGGCAGCACTGTACCATGACGTGGCCCGCTTTGAGCAATATCTGCGCTATCATACGTTCAGAGACAGGGAATCGTGCAATCACGGCCAGATGGGCGTACGTGTTCTGAAGGCCGAGAGCCGCCTCGTCAACGAAAGTCCGCAAACGAGCAAGCTGGTCATGGCGGCTGTGGGCATGCACAACCGCTTTGCCCTGCCCAAGGGGACGCCGGAGGATATCGCTCTGGTCACCAATGTGGTGCGCGATGCGGACAAACTGGACATTCTGCGGATCATGGACGAACATTTGAGCGGCCCAGCCCCGTATAATCCCACGGTGGTGCTGCAACAGCCGGACGACCCAACCATCGCCAGCGAGGCTGTTCTCAAGGCTGTGCGCGAAAAGCGCGTGGCGGCCTATATGGATCTGCGCTGCGTCAACGATTTTCGCCTGCTGCTGGCGACATGGTTTTTTGATCTGCACTTTGCTTCGAGCCGCCGCAAATTCCTTGCGGACGGGCATGCGCAAAATCTGCTGCGTAGTGTGCCGGATACGGTTCCGCAGGCCGAAGCCCGCGACTGCCTGCTGCATATTCTGGAGACCGCGCTGTGACGCCTGCCCCTATGGCAGCCAGCCTTGACGCTTTGCCTGTCTGCTCTGCATTTTTTCCGCAGGCGGCGCTGGCACGGCGGGTGCCCTGGCCGGATGCGTACGCGCATGCTCCGCTCAACCCTGACGTGCAGACACTGCGAAGCGCCATTCAAACGCCCCTGACTTGTACGCGCATGGCTTTTGTGCTCTTTTATCTGCCTGAGGTGCAGGCAGAAGCCCTGCTGCGGCTCGCGCTTGAGAGCGCTGAAATAGTCTTGGTAGCTGATTTCAAACTGGCGGAACGCAACCTCGAGCTGCCCGCAACGCTGGCGGCGCGTAGCCTTATGGCGATTGCCGGAACGCATAAGCTTGAATCGCGCAGGGACAAGGGCATTCGCGCACCTCAAACAAATTTTATTCAAAGGGGCGGCATTGAGGGGCTTGTGCACCAATGCAATGCGCTGGTGCACGAGCGCCGCCCCATTTTTGCCGGAGCTGCGGCCCTGCTGCATTTGCAACGCGCCTGAGGCGTTGAACCTCCCCACGCGGCCTCTCGCGGCCCAGTGCGGCCAAGCCCGCATTTCTGGCCTCCTGGCTCCGCCTTGAAGGCCCACCCTGCCTGTGCTATAAGCTGCTCAGGCGCTGCCGCACCCTGTTCAGGCGCTCGCCTGTCAGACATTTGCGCCGGTAACGCCCGCCTTTTCCGCTTCTGGAGTTTTCATGTCAGATTTTGTCCATCTTCATTGCCATACCGAATACAGCCTGCTTGACGGCGCCATCCGCATCAAGGATCTGTGCGCCCGCGCCAAGGATTTCGGCATGCCCGCCTGCGCCATCACCGATCACGGCAACCTCTTTGGCGCGGCCTATTTTTATCAGGGTTGCAAGGATTACGGCGTCAAGCCCATCTTTGGGTGCGAGGTTTACGTCTGCCACGACCACAAGGATAAAAGCACGGATTCGCCACTGGCGCGCCGCCGCAATCACCTGATTCTGCTGGCCCAGAACACCACTGGCTATCACAATCTGGTCAAGCTGGTCACACAGGGCTACCTTGAGGGTTTCTATTACAAGCCCCGCGTGGATAAACCCCTGCTGCGCAAATATTCCGAGGGCCTTGTCTGCCTTTCGGCCTGCATTGCGGGCGAAATCCCCCGCGCCATTCTTGCGGACGACATGGACAAGGCCCTGAGCCTCACCCGGGAATACGCGGATATCTACCCCGACCGTTTTTACCTTGAGTTGCAATCCAACGGCCTACCCGAGCAGACCAAGGCCAACAACGCCCTTCTGGAACTGGCGGAAACCACGGGCGTGCCGCTGGTTGCCACCAACGACTGCCACTACCTCACCGCTGACGATGCCGAAGCCCACGAAGTGCTGCTCTGCATTCAGACGCAGACCACCATGGACGACCCCAAGCGCATGCGCTTTGGCACCCATGAGCTGTTCTACAAGTCCATCGAAGAGATGGAAAAGCCCTTTGCCCACGTGCCCGAAGCCCTGGCCAACACCATGCGCATTGCCGAGCAGTGCAATGTGGAGCTGGACTTCGGCCACCACTATTTCCCTGTGTACAAGCTGCCGGAAGGGGCCAGCCTTGATTCCGAATTTCGGCGGCTGGCAGAAGAAGGGCTGGAAAAACGGCTCGAGAAACACCCCGACAGAGACACGATTGACGTTCAGCTCTACCGCGACCGCCTGCAGTACGAACTGCGCGTTATTCTTGAAATGGGTTTCCCCGGTTACTTCCTCATCGTGCAGGAATTCATCAACTGGGCAAAAAACCACAATGTTCCCGTGGGGCCGGGACGCGGTTCCGCCGCCGGTTCGCTGGTGGCGTGGGCTTTGCGCATCACCAACCTTGATCCTATTCCGTACAATCTGCTGTTCGAACGCTTTCTGAACAACGAACGCGTCTCCCTGCCCGATATCGACGTGGACTTTTGCGAACGCCGCCGCGTCGAGGTCATCAAGCACATGGTGGAAACCTACGGCGAAGGCTCGGTGGCGCAGATCACCACCTTCGGCACCATGAAGGCCAAGGGCGT
>NZ_DASQOG010000081.1:0-8882 GCF_035644575.1 Desulfovibrio sp.
CACATTACCGAGCAGCATATGGATCAGGCCGTGCGGCTTATCAAGCGCTGGCTTGCAGACAAGGAATAAGCAACCCCGAGCAGCCTAGTGCGGATCTCGGTGAAGGAGTAGGGAGATGGAGTTGACCGGCAAACAGCGTACTGCAGTGCTGCTGCTCGCCATGGGCGACAAATTCACGGCTGACGTGTTCAAACGCATGGACCGGCAGGAAATAGCCGACATCTCCAGAGCTATCGTTGAATTGGAGCCTGTGCCGCGCGAAACAGTCGAAGAAGTGCTGCGCGAGTTCCACGAATCGCTGGTTGAAGGCGTGGATATGATCACGGGCGGCAGCGACACGCTGAAACGCCTGCTGGTCAAAAACCTTGATCCTGAAACCGCCAAGTACGTTATGGACTCCCTGAGCCTTGAAACCGGCCCCGCGCCCTTCCGCGAGCTGGAATCGGTCAGCCCCAAGCTGCTTTCACAGATTTTGCGCAACGAGCATCCGCAAACCCTGGCCTTGATCATTGGTCACCTGCATCCGGATCAGGCCGCCAATTTATTGACAAACCTTCCCGCGGGCGTGCGCGCCGAGGTGCTCATGCGCCTTGCGCGGCTTGAAGCCGTGCCGGAAGAAATGCTCATGGAAGTGGACAAGGTGCTCACAAGCCAGCTTATCGCCATGGGCGGCAAGGAAGGCAAAAAAGTGGGCGGCGTGCAGTCTGTGGCAGAAATTCTCAATGCCGTGGACCGCGCCACCGAAGAAGAAGTGCTCTCCGAAATCGAAGAAGATTCCGCGCAGATGGCCGAAGATATCCGCAACCTCATGTTTGTCTTTGAGGATTGCAAGAATATTGACGACCGTGGCGTGCGCGAAATGCTGAAGGAAATTTCCAACGAAGATCTCACCCTGGCCCTGCGCGGGGCCAGCGACGACCTCAAGGAAAAATTCTTCAAGAATATGTCGGAACGCGCGGGCAACATGATCCGCGAAGAACTGGAATTCATGGGTCCGGCCAAACTCTCGGACGTGGAGTCGGCCCAGCAGAATGTCGTCAAGATCGTGCGGCGGCTTGAAGGCGAAAACAAGCTTGTCATCAGCCGTGGCGCTGGCGACGTGTTTGTGTAGCGGCCAGCCGCAGAATCTGTAACCATCGGAATCGGGCATGGCGTCAGACGAGTTGCGCAAAAAATGGGGCACCATCTTCATGGGCGAGCGCGAGGCTACACCTCAGCAGCTTGATGCCATGCAGGAACCCTTGCTCCGTGAGCGCGTCCAGCACCTGCAGCAGGAGGACTATCTTGCCCGGGTGCGCGCCAGGGCCGAGGAACGCGCGCGCGAGATTCTTGGCGCAGCCTATGCCGAAAGGCAAAAGGTGCTGGAAGAGGCCGGGGCCGAGGCTCAGGCCCGCGTGGAGCAGTTCACGCGCGAAGCCAAGGAGCTGAAGGCTCAGGCGCAGGCAGAACTGGCCGAGGCCGAGACCGAGCATGGCAAGGCCCGCGATTTGCGCGAAGAAGCGGAGTTCATCCGCAGCAACGCGCATAATGAAGGCTTTCAGGCGGGCATGGAGCAGGCCGGGGCCGAGCTTAAGGAGTTCCGCATTGATGTGGGGCAGATGCTCGGCAACATGTTGCGCGCTCTTGAGGCGCAACGCCTCAGCCTTGGCGAAGCCTGGCGCGATGAGCTGGCAGAACTGGCCCGCGTGGCCGTTGAGGCCGGAACCGGCTGGATTTTGCAGGCAGAGCATCAGCGCATTTTGCAGAATCTGGTCTTTGGTTCACTGCAATTGCTGGAAGACCGCGCCACCGTGAGCATCCGCGTGCATCCCGATGACGAGGATACCGTGAGCGACCTGTTTCGGGCCGCCCGCGAGCGTGTGCCCGAGCTGAGCCAATGGATCGTGAACGGCGATCCTTCTGTTGAGGCTGGCGGCCTTGTGGCCGAGAGCGTCAGCGGTTCTGTGGAGAATCTGCGCGGGCATTACCGCGAAATGGTCAACGGTATTCTGGAGCATCTGACCTTGCCGCCGCGCCCAGAGGAAGAAAGGGCTGGGGAAGAGGTGAGCGCCACGGCTGCGCGTGAATCTGCGCGGCTGACGCAAGTCGTGCCGGAGGCTGCCCCTGTGCCGGAACCCGCGCCTGCGGAGGCGGCTGAAGCGTTGGCAGTGCCAGCAGATGGAGTGGAACAGCCGGAACTCCTGCCAGAACATCCGGCTGAAACTCTGGCGGCTGAAGGCTCGCCGGAATCCGGGCCGGAATTTTCGCACGAATCTGCACCCGGTATGGCCCCAAATGCGCAGCCCGAGCAGGCCGCCTTTGCCGGGCAGGATGACGCTGGCCTCGCTCATGACGAAATTTTGCCCGCATCCGGGCCTGATGATATGGTTGCAGCCCCTGAATCTTTTGAGCAAGGGCTGGAACCTGCGCCAGCTGATGTTGCCGCACAGCCTGATGCCGCAGTTCCTTCTGCCAATGCCTCGCCCGAAATAATGCAGGATTCCATGCCGGAATCCGGAGTGCAGGCAGGCGCGCAAGTTGCGGAATCATCCCCGGCCCCGATGGCGCAGCCTGATGACGGCATTGAAGGGCAGCCCGCTCAGGCGCAGGCCCCGCAGCCTGCCCATGCTCAGGCAGCGGAACACAATGCCAATCCCAGCCTTGCCGAGCTTGAGGACGAGCTCTTTCCCCTGCCGGAAGAGGAAAAGGAACACGCCTCGCAATCTTCTTCCAGCGTCTTTGTCAGCGGGGGCTTTCTGCCCGGCTCGGGCAACGGCCAGCCGGGGTAGCCAGCCATGAAGCTTGACCCCGATTCCTGCATAAAGCTGCTCAAAACAAGCACGCCAGTACGCCTCTACGGCAAGGTCAACAAGGTCGTGGGCCTTGTGGCCGAGGGCAGCGGTTTGCGCGCGCCCCTTGGGGCCGTATGCCATATGCTGCCCGATGAAGGAGACGACGGCATCGCCGCCGAAGTTGTGGGCTTTCGCGAAGGCAATCTGCTGTTCATGCCCTATGGCGACATGCGGGGCATCCGCCCCGGCAGCCGTATCCGCAACACAAGTCTCCCCCCGGTGTTCCCGGTAGGGCCGGATTTGCTCGGCCGCGCCTTTGATGCCTTTGGTACCCCGCTGGATGCCGGTGCGCCCATAAGCGCGGAACTCTACGTTTCGCCCCTGCCTTCGGGGGAAAGCTCCAGAGAAGATTTTCTTCGCCAGCAGGAAGAGCAGCGCCCCTTTGTGCCCCACTGGCTCGAGGAGGCCCGCAAACACTGGAATCCAGAGCTGGTGCCCATCTATGCCGATCCGCCAAGCCCCCTGCAACGCCCGCGCATTACCGATATTCTTGATGTGGGCGTGCGCTCGGTCAACAGCCTGCTGACCCTTGGCAAGGGGCAGCGCGTGGGCATCATGGCCGGGTCGGGCGTGGGCAAATCCACGCTCATGGGCATGATGGCCCGCTATACCCGCGCTGATGTCAACGTCATTGCCCTCATTGGCGAACGCGGGCGCGAAGTTGTGGAATTTATGGAGCGCGACCTCGGCCCCGAGGGCATGGCCCGCTCCGTGCTGATTATCGCCACGTCAGACCAGTCTCCTCTTGTGCGTATGCGCGCGGCCTATGCCGCCACGGCTGTTTCAGAATATTTCCGCGACAAGGGCATGGACGTGCTGCTGATGATGGACTCCGTAACCCGTTTTGCCATGGCTGCCCGCGAAGTGGGGCTGGCCGTGGGCGAGCCGCCCACCACCAAGGGCTACACGCCTTCGGTTTTTGCCCAGTTGCCCAAGCTGCTGGAGCGGGCGGGGCGTTCCGCCAAGGGAACCATCACGGGGATTTATACCGTACTTGTGGACGGCGACGACTTTAACGAGCCCATCGCCGACTCCGTGCGTTCCATCCTTGACGGGCATATTGTGCTTACCCGCGACCTGGCTGACCAGGGGCATTTCCCCGCCATTGACGTGCTGCGTTCCATCAGCCGTCTGCGTTCCGACATTTGCGACCGGCAGGATGTTCTCGCGGGCCGCGTTGTCACCCGCTGCATGAGCACCTTCCGCCGCGTGGAAGACATGATCAATATTGGTGCCTACGCCAAGGGTTCCAATGCGGAGATTGACGCAGCCATTACCAAGATGCCGGACATCAACGCCTTTTTGCGGCAGGATGTGGGCGAACCCCAGTTTGTGGAGATGTGCATGGCCCAGTTACGCCTTCTGGCTGATATGGGCGATGACCAGCAGGGCGAGGCGCAAGGCAATCCGCAGGGCGGCATGCCTGTGCCGCAACAGCCCAACGGCGTTGCACCGCTGTAGTTTTATCCATAATTTTCTTTTCCACATTTGTTTTTTTTGAGAATGGGAATTCTGTCACATGCGGCTTGAAGGCGGCTTAGTGCTGTGCTAGGTTCAATGTGTAACTGCTGGCGCTGCGCGGTTTTTCGCGTTGTCGCAGGTTTACAGCCTTATCTTGTGGAGCCGCCATGTCCCTGAGCCGTCTGTTGGGCTTTTTAACGCGAGGCGCCCGCCGGGGCGACGAAGCCGTTTCCTCTTCTTCCGTCAGCGCGGCGGAGGAAGCCCAACGCTTTTTTGCCTTGCGGCACCACTCCTTCCGCCTGTTTCTCACGGCATGGAACGCCTTTCAGGAAACCATGACCGATCTGGAGTACACGCTTTGCTGCGATCATCCTTTTGGCCTGTATCGCGTGCGTGCGCTCTGCACCTCTATGGCCACACAGGTTTTTCAGTGCATCAAGCAGCTTGAGCGGCTTGACCCCGCGCCTTGCCCGGCCCTCTACGCACGCTTTGGCGAACTGCAAAAGCTGGTGGCGGAAGAAGTGTACGAGCCGGAAGCCTGCCTGCTCGGGCCGCTGGTTGTTCCCCTGTGTCAGGACGATGCCGGATGCCTGGCCGCTCTGCACAGCGAGGGTCGGGTGCTGGTGGATCCGGCAACCGCCCGGCTTGAAAAACTGCGCCCCATTTTCCCCGGTGCTGTGCCGCAGGGCTTTGTGGTCACGGCGGCGGGGTGCCAGCACTATTTTCAGAGCGGCGACCTGCAAAGCGAGATCAACCGCTGCATTCAGGCGGCTGGCGGCCTGGCCCCCAACCATCTGGCGCGGCTTTCCAAAAAGCTGGGCGCGCTGGTGGAGGGAACCCCCCTGCCGGAAGACCTTGCCGCTGCCATCCTTGAGCAGGTGCAGCGTTTGCGCGGCCTTTGCAACAAACCCATGCAGCTTTTGTTGCGCGGGCGCGTATGGCCGCCTGACGCTGGCGAGGGCGAAGGCTGCGGCGTCGTGCTGTGGGGGCCGCCTGTTTCATTGCAGGCGCATGACGATGATATTTTGCGCGCGGTGCGCGTAACCCTGTCCAGCAAGCAGCGCGCTCAGGCACTGGTATACCGCCGTGCGCGCGGGCTGACAGAAGGGGGGGCTGGCGTCTGCCTCACCTGCATGGCGGTGGATGAGGGATGTTTTGGCGGCATTGCCCAGTCCTCCGCGCCATTGACCCCGCACAGCGAAAACGTGCATGTCTACGGATGCGCGGGCCTGCCGCAGGAGGTGGAGTATTCCACCTTGCCGGTGGACGCCATAAGTGTTTCGCGCGCGGCGCCGCACACGGTGACAGACCGCCGGCCCTATAAAGCCAAGCGTCCGGTGCTGGACGATGCCACTGCCATACGTGCCGCAGAACTTGCCCTCGCGGTGGAAGAAGCCGCCGGAAGGCCCGAGGTGCTCACCTGGGTGTGCAATCCCGAGGGCCGGGTTTTTATGCTTATGGCGCGGCCCATGTCCTTGCCGCAGGAGGAAGAACCCGCCTTGCCGGAGCCTGCCAAGGCCCTGGACGATGTCCTGCTGCTGGAGGGTGGATTTACGGTCAATCCGGGCCGCGTATCCGGCCCTGCCTGGGTGGCCCGCCGCTGGGAAGACGCGCGCAGGTTCCCCACTGGCGGCATCCTCGTGGTACCGGACGATAATTACATATGGGGTTCGCTCATTGACCGCGCCGCCGGGATTGTGGCGGAGCGCGGTTTTCAGGGATCGCGGCTGGCTTCGCTGGCGCGGGAGTTCGGAAAACCCGCAATCTTTGGCCTCAAATGGGCCACGGAAGTGGTGGAAAGCGACCAGCGCATCACCCTTTGCGCAGACCTGTGCACCGTGTACGAAAACCGGCAGGATTCCCTGTTGCCCAAGATACCTCCGGGCAAGGACTACATGCCCGGCAGCCCTGTATACCAGATTCTGCAAACCGCCTCCCGGCGCATTCTGCCCCTGACGCTCGAGGTGGACAGCGTGGACTTCAAGGCGGCCAACTGCGCAACATATCACGACATTGTGCGCTATTGCCACGAAAGGGCAGTGAGCGCCATGTTCAGCCTTGGCTCGGAAAAAAAGTACGCCCCGCAGCGCATCAAGCAACTGCGCGACAAGGTGGTCAAGCAGTTCTGGGTGGTCAACCTCAGTGATGGATTTGTGCGTACCCCCAACGGGCCTGTCATTGACGTGGAAGACATTGCCTCGCTGCCCATGCTGGCCCTGTGGCAAGGCATGAACGCCCACCCTTGGCAGGGGCCGCCGCCTGTGGACGGCAAGGGTTTTCTTTCTGTGCTTTTTGAGGCCACAGCCAATCCCAATCTGGACCCTGCCGCGCAGACGGCGTATTTCACTGAAAAAAATTATTTTCTTATCTCCAGCGATTATTGCAGCCTGCATTCCCGCTTTGGCTTCCATTTTGTTTCGGTTGAGGCGCGCCTTTCGGAGCGCACCAGCGAGAATTATCTGAATTTTCAGTTGCGCGGCGGCGCTGCCGACATTGAGCGCCGTATTCTGCGGGTGCGCTTTGTGGCCGATATCCTTTGGGAATTCGGCTTTTCACCCGTGGTGCGCAACGATGCCGTGAGCGCCACGCTCAAGGATATGGACAAGGAAGAAGGCGAACGCCTGCTGGCAGTGGCAGGGTATATGACCATCCACACCCGCCAGCTCGACATGATCATGCAGGACCCAGGCCAGGTTGCGGCCCGCCGCAAGGAAATGCTGGCCCACTGCCGGGCGCTTTTCAGGGGAGAATCCCTGGCTGGCGTTGCTGATTCTCCATCCCAGGAGGCCCGTTAATGTCGTCCACCGTGCCTGCATCCCACCGAGGCTACAGGGCAATTTACCGCCGCGTGCTGATAACGCTGCTGCTCATGGCGCTCACGCCGCTTGCCGCTCTGGGGATGTTTTGTCTGGACAGGCTCAGCGCCATCTATGACGAAAAAATTACTGCGGGTATTGAGGCTGTCATCAGCAGCAAGCACCGCGCCCTTGATACCTTCATGGTGGAGCGCATCGCGCAGGTCAAAAACCTGGCCTTCACCCACCCGTATTCTGACTTGAGCAACCCTGCGCGCCTGAGCGAAATTTTCTCCGTGCTACAAAGCAACAGCCGCTCGTTTGTGGATCTTGGCATCATCGGCATGGACGGCCGTCATGTTTCCTATGTGGGGCCGTTTGACCTGCGGGACGCCAATTATTCGGAAGCGCCCTGGTTTTCAGAAGTGGTGCGCAAGGGCGTGTACGTCAGCGATGTGTTCATGGGCTACCGGCATGTGCCGCATTTTATCATTGCCGTGTTGCGGCACGAAGGCGGGCGCAGCTACATCATGCGCGCCACCATTGACATGGACGCCATCGACGCCCTGCTGCGGCGCATTTATTCCGGGCCGCATAGCGACGCTTTTATTGTAAGTAATAACGGTATTTTGCAAACGAGTTCACGTTTTTACGGCGAGATCATGGGCAGCTTTGCCCTGCCGCAGGAGAACCTGACCCGCAACAACGTTGTGACCATGCATGCCACCATACCCAGCGGCGAAGAAATGGTGGTGGCCATGATGCGGCTGGATTCCATGCCCTGGGTGCTGGTGGTCATGGATGATGTGCGCGACAGCCTCAAGCCCCTGCGGCAGCTCAAGGCGCTGATACTCTTCTTTACCCTGCTTGGCGGCGCGCTGACCTGCATGGGCGCGGAGCTGTGCACCCGGCGGCTTGTGGCTTCGCTTGAAGCTTCGGATCAAAAGCAGGCCCATATTGACGCGCGCATGTTGCAGTCAAGCAAGATGGCCGCACTGGGCAAGATGGCGGCTGGCGTGGCGCACGAGGTCAACAATCCCCTGATGCTCATTCAGGAAAACGCGGGCTGGATACGCGACCTGCTGGACGATGAAGACCCGTCAACCATGAAGAATTACAAAGAGATTTTTGACAGTACGGAAAAAATCGAGCAGCACGTCAAGCGCGCCAAGGGTATCACCCAGCGCATGCTGGGCTTTGGGCGGCGCATGAATCCGGGCCGCACGGAAATTCTTATCAGTTCCCTGGCCGATCAGGCCGTGGAGATGCTCAAAACCGAAGCCGCCAACCGCAATATCGCCATCGTGCGGCAGTACGATGCGCATGTTCCCGTAATTTTGTCCGACCCGGCACAGCTTGAACAGATATTCATCAATGTGATAGACAATGCTATTGATGCCATGGGCAAGAATGGCACCCTGACCGTCAGCACGCAGCCCTGGCGTACTGGAGTGCGCGTTTCCTTTACCGATACAGGGCCGGGCATGGATCAGGAAACCCTGCGGCAGATTTTTGACCCATTCTTTACCACCAAGAAGGTGGGCGAGGGCACGGGGCTTGGCCTTGCCATCTGCTACACCATTCTTGAAAAGCTCGGTGGGCGCATAGACGTGCAGAGCGAGCTTGGGCACGGCACCACATTCAATATTTTTCTGCCTGCGGAACCGCCGCAGCTCGCGCCTGAAGAAAGCGCAGAAGCATAATACCACTAGGCGGCCCCAATGGGGCATGCTGCCATATGAAGGAGGCCTCCATGCGCGCATTGTTTGTGGACGACGAAGTGGAATTTCTGGAA
>NZ_DASQOG010000082.1:0-8871 GCF_035644575.1 Desulfovibrio sp.
TGACCGAAACATGCAGGTCACGGATTTCAAGCATCTTCTTCTCCGGTTTCGCCCAGATACTCCAGCACATCGTAATGCACGTGATCCAGAATATGGGTCAGCCTGGAAACGCATTCCTCGCCCACGGCGCTGCCAATCAGGGTAACAATAAAGGCCGCGCGCTTGGAATTGACCAGCGCTTCATAGCCAGGATCAGCGGAATACGGAATGGCCCGGATGGAATCGCTGAATTCCTGAAGTTTTTCTTCATCGAGATATTTAATGGGCTGGGGCTCGTTGTCGAGATAGGCGATGCCGTCCCGCAGCTCCAGCATGATCGGTTTGCCACGCAGATACGCGATGCACACTTCCATGGTAATCCCCTTGGTTTTGTGATGCCGCATAGTGGCAAACTTGCCACCCCCTGTCCAGAGAAGCGGCCCATTCAGATGTCTGTCTTTATTGGAGCGTGACGAGGTGCGGCGGCGCTGTTCAAGTGCTGGCGCGCCTTTTTGGGATATGCGGCATATGTCAGATATGGCAAAAAAATGCGCAAGGCAGATCACGGAACACCGCGCGGCAGCAGGGTTTTGTTCCCCGCTGCCGCGCAGCAGATTACCCGGTGGGCAAGAATTATCGGTGCCGTGGCGTCATGCAATGCTTTCAGGCAAGGCCAAAGCGCAGAGCGGCATAGCCCACCACCTTGCGGGTATCGCCCGAGGCCGTGGCCGACGTGTCGTAAAGGCACAGCTCCGCCCACGGTTCGCCCAGAGCGCGGGCGGCAAACAGGGCCAGGGCCATGGGGGCCGCCCCGCACATGGTGATTTTTTCACGCTGCACCATGGTGAGCAGACCTTCCGGGTCGCAGGCCAAGGCCTGCGAAAGTGCGAAGGCATCCTTGCGCATGGTGGTTTCCTGATCTTCGTAATGGTTCATGTCGGAGCTGACGATGATGCCGATCCGCTCGCCCTTGTTTTCGTGCTCGCGGATGACCTCCGCCAATGCAATTCCCGCATCCTGCAAGGTCTTGTGCTGCATGGTGCCCACGCATACAGGGGTAATACGGCGGGTCGCGCCGGGTATTCCCTGCGGTGGCACGCATTGCAGAAAAGGCAGCAGGACTTCAATGGAATGCTCGCCAAGGTGCGAATGGAGGTCGGGCGCAAAACCGCCCTTGCCGCACAGGCTGGCGGCCAGTTCCGCATCCACGTCAACATTGCCCAGCGGAGTGCGCCATGCGCCGTCCGGCCACACGCCGAGGGGCGCGCCTCTGCCCGTGTGATTGGGGCAGAGCAGCACAAGCCGCTCCGGCAGGCTGGCTCCGGCTGTTGTTTTGTTCCAGGGGCTCATGAGCGCGGCCCCAAGCACCTTGCCGCAGTATACGTAGCCAGCATGGGGAAGCATAAGGCCGCGCAGGCTGGCGGACGCCTTGCGCTTGGCGTCAATGGGCGCGTTTGCCGACAAGGCTTTTCCAGCCGTGAGGTATGACCTGATTTCCTTTTGCAGCTCATCGGGCGAAGCTGGATAGAAACGCCCGGCTGCGACTGGTTCACGTTCGGGCATAAGAACACTCCTTGCGGGCGCTTCAGTTCAGCCCGCCCAACAGGGCATAGTGGGTTTCCATGTATTCCTGGAGTCCCTCGCGGCTGCCTTCCCGGCCAAGGCCGCTGAATTTCACGCCGCCAAAGGGTGTCTCGGCGGCAGCAAGGCCGGCATCGTTGAAACCAGCCATGCCGTACTGCAATTTATTGAACAGCCGCCAGATGCGCGGCATGTCGCGTGTGCAGATGTACGAGGCAAGGCCAAATTCCGTATCATTGGCAAGGGAAATGGCTTCTTCCTCATCGTCAAAAGTCATGACGGCAGCCACCGGGCCGAATATTTCCTCGCGGAAAATGCGCATCTGCGGGGTCAGGCCCACCAGCAGGGTGGGTTCGTAAAAATTGCCGCCAAGGCTGTGCGGCTTGCCGCCAAACAGCAGTTGCGCGCCTTTTTCCACGGCGTCTTTTACCAGAGCATCCGTGTGGGCCACGGCATCGGCATTGATGAGCGGGCCCATGTCGGTTTCCGGCTTGAGGCCGTCGCCCACGCGCATGTCGGTTATGTGATCGAGCAGATTGGTGGCGAAGGTTTCAGCCACGCCGCTCTGCACCAGAAAACGGTTGGCGCAGATGCAGGTTTGCCCGGCATTGCGGAATTTGCAGGCCATGGCCATGGTCACGGCCTTGTCCATGTCCGCATCGTCAAACACAATGAAGGGCGCGTTGCCGCCAAGCTCCATGGAAATGCGCTTGAGCGTAGGCCCGCACTGAGTTGCCAGTTGCAGCCCCACCGCCGTTGAGCCGGTAAAGCTGAGCTTGCGCACCAGCGGGTTGGAGGTGATCTCGTTGCCGATGCGCCGCGCGCTGCCCGTAACAACGTTGAAAACCCCGGCGGGGATGCCCACCCGCACGGCCAGTTCCGCCATTGCCAGCGCGCTGTACGGCGTAGCGCTGGCAGGTTTGACCACCATTGTGCAGCCTGCCGCCAGCGCAGGGGCCACCTTGCGCGGGATCATGGACATGGGGAAGTTCCACGGCGTGATGGCCGCAGCCACGCCCACAGGGGCATGACGGGTGAGGGCCTGCACCCCGTGCCGGTATACGGGCGTGACCTCGCCGCTGAAGCGGCGGGCTTCTTCCGCAAACCAGGGAAAGTATGATGCGCCCTGAAGGATCTCTGCTCTGGCCTCGGCCAGGGGCTTGCCTTCTTCAAGGGTGAGCAGGCGGGCCAGATCCTCAATGTTTTCGGCAATGGCGCGTTCCCAGGCGTGGAGCAGAGCGCCGCGTTCCAGAGGCGTCTGTGCGCTCCAGATAGCAAAGGCCGCCTGCGCGGCCTCAATGGCCTCGCGGGTTTCGGCCTCGCCGCAGTTGGGCACGGTGCCCAGCTGCTTGCCGTTGGCGGGATTAACGACTTCAATAACGCTTTTGTCAGCCGCATCGCGCCAGTGCCCATTGATGAGGCACTGGCTGCGGAACAGCTCCTGATCGTGCAGAATACGGTACATAAAACCCCCTGTAATGATCCCCGCAGGGCATCAGAACAGCTGCATGCCGTCTATCCAGTGGTGTTTGACCCTGCCGCGCAGCGTCTGCCCCAGAAATGGCGTGTTGCAGCTCTTGGAATAGAGGTTTTCCGGCCCGGGAACCCATGTTTCGTCCGGGTCAAGCAGGAAGAAATCTGCTGGATCGCCGGGGGTAAAGCCGTTGCAGGGCAGGTTGAAAATCTCTGCCGGGCGGCGGCTCCACAGCCGGTGCACATCGGCCTCTGTCAACACGCCTTCTGCCACCAGCCCCCAGGTGAGGCTGACAGCCAGATCAAGCCCGGTAAAGCCGCACATGGCATCGTCCAGGGTGCCTTCTTTTTCGTGGGCGGCGTGGGGGGCGTGGTCTGTGGCGAGTATGTCGATGGTGCCGTTTTTCACGGCGCGGCGCAAGGCCTCGCGGTCTGCGGCGGTGCGCAGGGGCGGGCTGACCTTGGCCTGGGTATTGTAGCCCTCAAGGGCGGTTTCATCCAGCAGCAGATAGTGGGGGCAGGTTTCGGCAGTCACCTTGACGCCGCGCGCCTTGCCCCAGGCGATGCAGTCAACTGTCAGCGCTGCGGAAACATGGGCGATATGCACGGGCACGTCGAGGTATTCGGCCAGCATGATGTCGCGCATGGCCTGATTGGCCTCGCCAGCGGCGGGCTGGCCTTTGACGCCGAGCAGACCGCTGGTCACGCCTTCGTGCATGCGCCAGCCCTTGGCCAGGTGCGGGTCTTCGCAGTGGTCTATGAGCACCAGGTCAAGGTCTGCGCCGTATTCCATGATGCGCCGTACAAGCTCCGCGTTGTCCAGCGGGCGGCCATCGTTGGAAACAGCCACGCAGCCCGCTTCCTTGAGTTCCGCGAGGGGGGCCATCTCCTCACCCTTGAGGCCCACGGTGGCGGCGGCAATGGGGTGGAGGCGCGGGCCGTTGGGATGGCTTTTGCGGGCGCTGTCGAGCATGGCGCGCGTGATGCTGGCCGTATCGTTGACGGGTTTGGTGTTGGCCATGCACATCACTGCGCCAAAACCGCCCCGCGCAGCGGCCTCAAGGCCGGAGGTGATGTCTTCCTTGTATTCAAAGCCAGGTTCGCGCAGGTGCACGTGGGCGTCAATGCAACTGGGCATGAGCACAAGGCCGTGGGCGTCAAAAACTTCGCGGCTGTCGTAGGTATGGTGGCCTGCCGGGGTCATGGTGACAATTTTGCCGTGCCGCACCAGCAGGTCTACCGGGGCTTCAAGGTGGCGTGCGTTCTTTATCAAGAGGCTCATGCGCGTACTCCATCGTTGCGCGTGGCCAGCAGATAGAGCACGGCCATGCGCGTGGCGACGCCTGCGGCAACCTGATTCAGCACCAGGCTCGCGGGGGCGTCTGCTATGTCATTGGAAATTTCAAGCCCACGGTTCATGGGGCCGGGATGCAAAACCTTGGCTTCGGGCGCGGCAAGGGCCAGCTGGCTGGAGCCAAGGCAAAAACGGCGGGAGTACTCGGCAAGGTCGGGCAAGAGGCCCGCCTGCTGGCGCTCAAGCTGCAGGCGCAGGCACATGACGGCGTCCACATCGCGCACGGCTTTGTCCAGCTCCGTGTAGATTTCCACGGGCCAGTGATCCACCCCGGCGGGCAGCAGGGTGCGCGGAGCGCACAGGCGCACCTTGACGCCCAGCATGGTGAGCAAATGCATGTTTGAGCGGGCCACGCGGCTGTGGGCAATGTCGCCCAGAATCAGCAGGGTACGTCCGGCAAAGCGGTTTTGCCATGCCTGCCGCAGGCTGTAGCAGTCGAGCAGGGCCTGCGTGGGGTGGGCATGCCAGCCGTCGCCGCCGTTGACGATGCCGCAGGGCAGCAGCTCCGCAAGAAAGCGCGCCGCGCCGCTGCTGGGGTGGCGGATGACAATGACATCCGGCCCCATGGCCTGGAGGGTGAGGCCCGTATCTTTGAGGCTTTCGCCCTTGTTCAGGCTTGAGCCTGATTTTGCCAGGGAATAGGTGTCGGCGGAAAGGCGTTTGCCCGCCACGTCAAAGGACGTCTTGGTGCGGGTGCTGTTTTCCACGAAAAACAGCACAACGGTCTTGCCCTTGAGGGTTGGCACCTTCTTGACCGGGCGGCTGTTGATTTCCTGAAAGCTGGCGGCCAGGTCCAGCAGGTGCATGGTGTCTTCCGCGTTCAGTTGGGTGACGTCCAGCAGGTCTTTGTGGGGCCAGTGGTAGCGATTGTCGGTATTCATGACGTTGCGTGGTAAAAAGGTCAAAAAAAATCCCCGTTGCTATACAACGGGGGAATACGAAAAACGCCTGCAAATGCGAAAAAAATCAGGGAGGCCGGGGGCGCTGTGCTTGCCCTGCCATAGGAAATTGCGCAAACGGGCGTTGGTCTTCATAAGTAGCAAATGTAGGCGCGCTTGGGCGCTTTGTAAAGCAAAAAGTCGGTTGACGCTTGCAGGGGCATTGTCTAGTTGTAGGGCGTACCGCGCACCAACGCAGACGTTTTTGCGGCGCGGCTGTAAGTATCTTCAGCGAGGAGAACCACATGCTTGTGTCTCTTGTGGCCTACGTCTTGTGCGGGGCTGTGGCCGGTGTTCTGGCCGGGCTTCTGGGTGTTGGCGGCGGTATTGTTCTGGTGCCCCTGATGGTTGCCATTTTCCCCACGGTGGGTGTTCCCGCACAGTATGTGCAGCAGATGGCGCTCGGCACTTCGCTTGCCAGCATCATGATCACTTCCATCTCCAGCGCGCGGGCGCATAATGCCCGTGGCGCGGTGCACTGGGATATTTTCAAGGCCATTACCCCCGGCATTCTCGTGGGTACGTTCTTCGGCGGCCTTGTTGCTACCCATATGCCCACCATGTTCCTGAAGATATTTTTTATCTGCTTTATCCTCTTTGTGTCGGCGCAGATGCTCTCCAACTACCGGCCCCCGGCCAGTCGCGATCTGCCCGGCAAGGTGGGAACCGCTGGCGTGGGCGGCGTTATCGGCCTTGTGTCGAGCTTTGTTGGTATCGGCGGCGGGACGCTTTCCGTGCCGTTCATGACCTTTTGCAACGTGCCGCTGCACCATGCCGTGGGCACCTCCGCCGCCATTGGCTTTCCCATTGCCGTGGCGGGTACGCTGGGCTTTATTGTGGGCGGCTGGGGCAGGCCCGATCTGCCTGCCATGTCGCTTGGCTTTGTGAACCTGTGGGCGCTGCTGGGCATTGCCACAGCCAGCTTTATGACCGCCCCGCTTGGCGCAAAGCTTTCGCATGCCTTGCCTGCCGACAAGCTCAAGAAAGGTTTTGCCTGTTTTTTGATCCTTGTGGCCTTGAAGATGATCTGGGGCTTGTTGTAACATAGACCCATGAAGCTTCAGTCATACAACAAGGCTCTGGCCGAATCGGTGGTCTGGAATCTGCTCTGGCTTACGCTGGGGTCGGTTCTTATGGCCATATGCATTCAGAGCGTGGCCGCGCCCCATGGCTTCCTTTCCGGGGGAGTCATGGGCGTGAGCCTGCTGGTCAATTACTGGACAGGCACGCTGACGCCGCTGGTCTGGTATTCCCTGCTGTGCGTGCCTGTGTACGCTTTTGGCTGGTTCTGCGTGGGCAAACGTTTTTTGCTCTACACGGCCTACGGAACCCTTTGCACTACGTTGTGCAGTTTTTTCATAACCTTTGAAATTCCTATCACCAACGAAGTGTACGCCACCGTGGTGGGTGGGGTGCTGCACGGCGCAGCCTGCGGCATCATGCTGCGCACCCTTGGCAGCAGCGGCGGTACGGATGTGGTTGCCGTGCTGCTCAAGGAACGCTGGAACGTGCCCATCGGGCAATTCAATTTTCTGTTCAATTCCCTGCTGTTTCTTACGGCGGCCTCGCACATGGCGCTGGACCTCATTGTTGCTTCCATGCTGATGATGTTCATTTCGGCCAGTACGCTGGAATATGTGCTGGGCCTGTTCAACCGCCGCAAGCTCGTTATGATCATTTCTGACCACGGTGAAGAAATCAGCGAGGCCATTTTGGTGACAGAGCGCTTTGGCGCTACGCTTGTACGGGGCAAGGGGGCCTATTCCGGCTCGGACCGCGAAATTCTGCTCACCGTCACCAACAATGTGGCGCTCAAGCGGCTGGAGAATCTGGTGTTCAGCATTGATCCGCGCGCCCTGTTCATTGTGGAAAATACGTTCTATGTGTCGGGTGGGCAGTTTGCCCGCAGAAGCCGTTGACGGCGGAGGCCCCATGAACCCGGAAACCTCGGAATCTCCTGAATCTGACGAGCCGTCGGAGGCCTTGCTGGCCATCAGGGCCAAGAGCATTCTGACCCTTGGCGGCGAAGGCCCGGCACGGGCCGCCCGCCTTTTTGCCCCGCTGAAAAAGATCGACAACGGCGTGCTGCTGGTGCGCAGCGGTCTGGTGGAGGATGTTCTGCCGTGGTCGCAGGCCAAGCTGCCCGCAGGCACGCTTGTGCGCGATGTGGGTGCTGTTTGTCTTGCGCCTGCCTGCGTCAATGCGCACACGCATCTGGAACTCTCGCATCTGGCGGAGAAAACCCGCTGGGGGCGCGGCTTTACCGCATGGCTGCAAAGCCTTGTTCCCCTGTTGGGCGCTGCCCCGCAGGCGGATGCCGTGGAAAGCGCCTGCGCCGCACTGGCCCTGTATGGCACGCTGTATGTGGGCAACATCACTGGCTCCCTGCCCGGCGGCACGGCTCTGGTCGATGCGGCCTGCAATGAGGCGGGGCTGACCGCAAGCCATTTTTGCGAATGGTTTGGCTTTGGAGCGCCCTTTGCCGATGGTGAACGCCCCTGGCCGCCGCGCTGCCGTCAGGCTCTTGCCGATGATCCCTTTCTCATGGCCCGTTGCGCTCCCGGCGGGCATGCCCTGTATTCCACGGGGCCGGAAATTCTCAGCGCCGCGCGGCAGGACTGCTCCCGCATGGGGCGCGTGTTTTCCTTCCACCTTGCGGAATCGCCCGAAGAAACCCAACTGCTCACATCGGGCAGCGGGCCTTTGCGCGATCTGTACGCCGGGGTTGTGCTGCCGCCAGACTGGTCTGCGCCGGGTCTGCGCCCTCTGGCCTATGCGGTGAAGCTGGGTTTGCTCGGCCCCGGTACCCTGGCCGTGCACGGCGTGCAGCTTGACGCGCAGGAAGTGGAAGTGCTGGCAGCCAGCGGCGCGGCCCTGTGCCTGTGCCCTCGCTCAAACCGCAATCTTGGCGTAGGGGTGCCGCCTGTGCGCGAGCTTATGGAAAGCGGCGCGCTGTTGTGCCTTGGCACGGACGGGCTGACCTCCAACCGCGATCTGGACGTGCGCAAAGAGGCGGTGTGGTTGCGAGAAACAATGGACGTGCCGCCGGAAGCCCTGGTGCGCATGCTGACGGTCAACGGAGCTGCCGCCCTGAATCTGCTGGGCTGCGGGGCAGGGAGGCTGGAAAAGGGCGGGCCTGCGGATTTTTGTGTACTGCCAGAAAACCTGACCTACTAGCCATCCACGAGCCAGCAGCGTTCTTTGAGGATCGCAACTAGCTGTCATGCCTCTGAAGGCAGCTACAAATACCTTGAAATTATTCTTGATTACCTGTGCTTGTGTTTGGCGCATAAAGTCCTTGTCAGGGTAATTTGTTGCTGGCAGTATTCGCCCAGCAGACTGACGCCGTTACGGCATGTATCGCCAGCCTGCCGGTTGCGCCGCCAGGGGGTATTTGCGGCTTAGCCGGGTTTGGGGATGCCGACCGCGTTATTACTGCAAGCGGCTTGCCGCTTTTTCTTAACCTGCGCCAAGAAGGACAACATGACCGAGGAAGTTTTGGATTGGAAGGAAGCCATTGCCAGGGTGCTCAACAAGCGCGACATG
>NZ_DASQOG010000083.1:0-5877 GCF_035644575.1 Desulfovibrio sp.
TTGAACTGTTGACCCCTTCCGTGTCAAGGAAGTGCTCTAGCCACCTGAGCTACGCTCCTACATGAGGCAAGCGGTTATATAGCTACTCCCCATGCCGCCGTCAACACTTTTTTGACACATTGCCGCAATTTATCTCTGAAAGCTTGATAGATGCGCCATGTGTCTGCGTGTGGGCAGCAGGAGAAACCATTCCAACCACGTGCATCAAATAGCATGACAAAAAACGCGAGCCTCTGCAAGCACCTTAAATAATTTCTGCCTCACGCTGCGCCGCGAGCCACTCGCCGAAGGTTTCCTGCGCGCGGGCGGAATACAAGGCCTTGCGATCTTTTTTACGCGCCCTTTCGCCCAGTTCCGGCACAAGGCCGAAGTGGGCGTTGGAAGGCTGAAAATGCTTTACCGGGGTGCGCAAATGATTGAGCAGCCCGCCAAGGGCGCTCTCCACCGGCGGATGCGGCAGCTCAAGACCACGTGCGCGGGCATTGAGCAGCAGAGCGAGCCACAGGCCGCTGGCGGCTGATTCCACATAGCCCTCCACCCCTGTGATCTGCCCTGCCAGATACACGCCGGGGCGCGCCCGCAGCGACAAATCCGGGGCCAGAACGTCTGGCGCGTTCACATAGGTGTTGCGGTGCATGCTGCCAAAGCGCGCAAATTCCGCGTTTTCCATACCCGGCACCAGCCGGAACACGCGGGCCTGCTCGCCCTGGGTCAGCTTGGTCTGGCAGCCCACAAGGTTACAGGTTTCGCTGTTGGCCTTTTCTGCCCGTAGTTGCAGAATGGCCCAGGGCCTGCGCCCTGTGCGCGGGTCCACAAACCCCACGGGTTTGAGTGGGCCGAAGGTCAGGGTGCGCGGGCCGCGCTCGGCCAGTGCCTCTATGGGCATGCAGCCTTCAAAATGTTTTTCCTGCTCAAACTCGTGTGCGGAGACTTTTTGCGCTTCCAGCAGGGCCGCATAAAAAATATCGTATTCGTCACGGCTCATGGGGCAGTTGAGATAGTCGCCCTCGCCGTCGGCCTCGCCGTTTTCCTGCCCATAGCGGGAGGCGCGGAACACCACGTCCATATTAAGGGAGTGCGTCCACACAATGGGCGCGATGGCGTCATAAAAATAGCAGTGTTTCGCGCCCACAGCTTCGGCCAGCGAGGCGGAAAGTCCCTCCGAGGCCATTGGCCCGGCAGCCAGAACCACTGCCCTGCCCTCGCCCGTGAAGGGTGCGAGCACCGGGTCGTCCAGCGATGCCACCTGATGTTCCACAAGCGTAATATTGGCCTGCGCCGCCACGCGTTCGGTCATGGCGCGGGCAAAGGCATCGCGGTCAACGGCCAGCGCTTTGCCAGCGGGTACGCGGTGGGCGTCGGCCAATTCCATAAAATCACTGCCAAGGGCGCGCATTTCGGCCTTGAGCAGGCCCACGCCGGATGTGAGTTCATCTGACCGCAGGGAGTTGGAGCACACAAGCTCGGCCAGATGCTCGCTGATATGGGCAGCCGACCTGTGGCCCGGCTTTTGTTCAAACAGGGTAACGGAGTGACCAGCGCGGGCCAGATGCAGGGCGCATTCGCACCCGGCAAGGCCGCCGCCCACTACGGCTATGGACATAATCTGCATATATTCTCCTTGCCGCGCAGCTTGAAAGAAATCCCGCCTGATGGCAAGCCCGCCCGCTTCTTACCCAACAAAAAGCGCCCCGACACGTCAGGGCGCTGAAGGCAAACAAATATATTCCTGCGATCATGGCCACAACAGCTGGAACAATCCCGGCCAGCCGTCGCAAGCCTCAGTCAGCTTCAATTCAAGGCCGCAAGAATCTTGTAAACCGCTTTTTCGGAAAGAAAATACCGTTCCGCCAATTGCGCAACAGACCAGCCCGCCTTGCGCCGGGCAGCCATTTCGTTGTTTCTGGCAGCACGGAAGGCACGGTTGGGGGCGGTTTCTCCCCAGTGTTTTCTGTTTTCTTCCTTGCGGGGAATGTACAGGTATTCCCCGTCAACATATTCCTGTATGGCCCGCAACAAATGTTGCGGCAGAACTTTAGTCGCTTTTTTATAGCCCATGATGCTTCCTCCCGATGAAATGTCAGGACGGAGCAAGGGCTATTGCCTAAACAATCAAGCTGTTATGCAATAGCCCCTGCTATGCATAACGGGCAGAATCCTGGTAAGTGTACATCCAATAATCCTGTTGAGTGTTGATAATGCTTTTTCTGTATACACAGCAAAATGCCAAGTCAACAGGGGTACGCCTCTGTCCGGCTCTTGCCCCCAACGAAAAGCTGCGCTAGTAACAACCGATGCACGACGACCACGCACAGCAGCACGCCGCCGAAAAGGCAAACGACCTCCACGAGGGCATGGCCCCCGTGGACATTGCGTTTGTGCGCCCCGGCGCGCGTGAGCTCTACGCCCAGGGGCAGGATGATTTTCTTGCTCCCGCCACCAGCCAGTCGGCAGGTATGGATCTGCGCGCCTGCCTTGATACGCCCGAAGCTTTTATTCCCGCCGGGGGCAGGCTCAAGGTAAGCACGGGCATCAGCGTACAGCCCCGCGCGGCTGGCATTGCCGGTTTTGTTTATTCGCGCAGCGGCCTTGGCGCGCGCGACGGCATAACCGTCGCTCAGGGCGTCGGCATCATCGACCCGGACTATACTGGGGAAATTCTGGTGTTCCTTCTGAACACCTCCGGCCAGGAGCGCCGCATCCAGAACGGCGAGCGCGTGGCCCAGCTCATCTTTCAGCCCTTTGTGCGACCGCGATGGCGTGAAGTTACGGAACTGTCTGCCACAGAGCGCGGTTCCGGCGGTTTCGGTCACACCGGGCGCTGATACTCTGCGCTGGCAACCGCCAGCGACTTTCATCCATTCCACCATTCATACGTTCACCGAGAAGGAGTTTGTCCATGTCACAAGCCTTTGCCGCCGTGAAAGCCGGGGAAGAGAGCCTGCTCTGCCGTTCCTACAGCCGTTACCCGCTGGCTATCGTGCGAGGCAAGGGCGCGCGACTCTGGGATGTGGACGGCAAGGAATACGTCGACCTGCTGGCGGGCATTGCCGTAACGGCCCTTGGCCACTGCAATGACGAAATCTGCGCCGCCCTTGAGGCCCAGTCGCACAAACTCTGGCACGTGAGCAACCTGTTTTACCAGGAAGAACAGCTTGAACTGGCGCGGCTGCTGCTTTCAACAAGCCATCACAGCAAGGCCTTTTTCTGCAACTCCGGTGCGGAAGCCAACGAGGCCTGCATAAAGCTGGCGCGCCGCTACATGCGCAGCGTGAAAAAGCGTGATGCCTACGAAATCATCACCCTTGATGGCTGCTTTCATGGCCGCACGCTCGGATCGCTGGCAGCCACGGGGCGCGAGAGCCTGAGCAATGGTTTTACCCCCCTGCCCGAGGGCTTCAAGCAGGTTCCGGCCAACGACCTTGCAGCGATGGAAGCCGCCATCACCCCGGCTACCGCCGCAGTGCTGGTTGAAGTGGTGCAGGGCGAAGGCGGCATTGTGCCCCTGCCCGCAGACTACCTGCACGGTGTTGAGGCCCTGTGCCGCAAGCACGACATCCTCTTTATGTGCGATGAAGTGCAGGCGGGCCTGTGCCGTACCGGCAAGTTCTGGGCCTTCCAGACCTGCGGCCTCACGCCCGACATCATCAGCATGGCCAAATCGCTCGCCAACGGCCTGCCCATGGGCGCCATGCTGGCTACTGACGAAGTCGCGCAGGGCTTTGAGGCGGGCAGCCACGCCACCACCTTTGGCGGCGGAGCGCTGGTTTCCGCCGTGGCGGCCAAGACGGTTGAAATCATGCTGCGCGACAAACTGGCGGACCGCGCCAGCACGTTGGGCGAGCACATGAAGGCCCAGCTGGCCGCGCTGCAACAGCGCGTGCCCGGCAAAATCCGCGAAGTGCGCGGTATTGGCCTCATGCTGGGCATTGAGCTGACCGTTTCCGGCAAGGATGTGTGGGAAGAACTGCTGCGCCGGGGCTTCATCTGCAACCTGAGCCACGGCGTCACCCTGCGCCTCCTGCCGCCCCTGAACATTGATCAGGCGGATCTGGACAGCTTTGTGACCACGCTTGAGGACATTTTGAAGGTTTTTTAAAAAAATCGCCCTGTCCGGGTCTTTACAGAAGCACGATTGTACACTAATTAGTGCTTCCTGAAAATATTCTGCAAAAATTACGGCAACCCCGCTCTGCGGGGTTGCCGCTTGCTTTACACAAGGAGTACTCATGGACGTTTTTGATCAGGCTACCGAGCTGGAGCGCCTTGACCGCGAATCAGCCCTCTTGCGGGCCCGCGCCGCTGTGGATCGCGGCGGCCCGGAATGGATCAACGGCGTAGCCTGCTGCCGTGAATGCGGCGACCCCATCCCCGCCAAGCGCCTTGAAGCCCTGCCCGGCGTTGGCCTGTGCCGCGCCTGCCAGGAAGAACGCGAAGGCAGCCGCGACTAATCCGCACGGGGTTGCCCTTGCGGCCCAGCCGCTGGCGCACCTGGCAAAACCTGCGGCCCCCCGGCGATATCTGCATGTGCAGCGCGCCCGCACACTAGCGAGCGCGCACTGATTGCGCTCGGCTTTTGATCCTGCCAACGTGACGGCACCCTTTTGCGCTCATTCTCCCCTTCTGCAAGCCCTTCCATCTCCGCAATCATTACAGCATACCTCTGGATATTCTTGTTCTGACCAGAACCTGATGCTCACTGACTGTATCAGGCAGACAAATGGATGCGGCACTCTACGCATACCCCCTGAAACAAAACACCCTGTCCCGGCAGATCGCGGGGACAGGGGGTTTTAATGGTCTCTCTCGCATGGCGGGCGCAGGGCCAACGCATTGCGTGCAACGTCCGGTCAGTTCCAGATAAAATGCAGCAGCCAGTAAGAAACAAAACCCACGCCTGCCGCAGCGGGCAAGGTGAGCACCCATGCGGTCACCAGATTTGCGGCCACATTCCAGCGCACGGCTGAAAGCCTTTTGGAAGACCCCACGCCAAAAATGCAGGCGGATATGGTGTGCGTGGTGCTGACCGGGGCGCCCATGAGGGATGCGCCGGTGATGACCAGGGCGGCGGAGCTTTCCGCAGCAAAGCCGTGCACAGGCTCCAGCTTGAAAATACGGTGCCCCATGGTTTTAACAATCTTCCAGCCACCCACGGCGGTGCCAAGAGCCATGGCCCCTGCGCAGGAAAGTTTGACCCACAGGGGCACTTCCACGGTGTCGATCTTGCCAAAAATCATCAGGGCCAGGGTGACGATACCCATGGTCTTCTGCGCATCGTTGAGGCCGTGGCTGGTGGCCATAAATGCGGCGGAGAGCAGCTGCAAACGCCGGAACGAGGCATTGACCTTGCGCCGGTGTATATGCCCGCAGATCCAATAGATGATCCACATGCAACAAAAACCCACCGCGTAGCCAGCCAGAGGCGAGGCCACAAGAGGCACCAGCACCTTGTCCCAGATGCCCTTGCCGTTCAGCGCGCTAAAGCCTGCATCGGCCACGGCGGCGCCGATAAGCCCGCCAATCAGGGCATGGGAAGACGATGACGGAATGCCGAAATACCAGGTTATGCAGTTCCAGGTGATGGCCCCCACGAGGGCTGCCAGCACAAGTACGTGGCTCCCCTCCACCACGTGCGGCAAAACAATGCCGCTGCCCAGTGTCTTTGCCACTTCAGTACCAAGCAGCGCCCCGCCCAGATTAAGCAAGGCCGCAGCACCCACCGCAAAACGCGGCGTAACCACCTTGGTGGAAACCACGGTGGCAATGGCGTTGGCGCAGTCGTGCGCGCCATTGGTGAAGTCGAACACCAGGGCCACCAGCACAATGAGCGCCAGCAGCACGGGGATATCAAACATTTTTCAGCACCGCTTCTTCAAT
>NZ_DASQOG010000084.1:0-14639 GCF_035644575.1 Desulfovibrio sp.
GTGCGGGTCGCTGCGACCACGCCGTTATAACCTGAAACATATCCCCCCGGAGGGAAGCATGCCTGTACAGAATTGGATGACCACCGATGTTGTCAGCGTTGGCCCCGATACATCGCTGCTCAAAGTGGGCAAGCTCATGAAGGATCACCACATCCGCCGCATCCCGGTTGTTGATGAAAACGGTCAGGTCGTTGGCATTATCTCTGACCGCGACGTGCGCGACGCCTCCCCCTCCAAGGCCACCACACTCGACATGTACGAAATGCACTATCTGCTGGCCGAGCTGAAGGCCAAAAACATTATGACGGCCAAGCCCATCACCGTCAAACCGACCGACACTGTCGAGCAGGCAGCCCTGATCATGCTGGACAACAAGGTTGGCGGCCTGCCCGTTGTGGACGACAGCGGCAAGCTTGTGGGCATTATTTCCGACCACGATGTTTTCAAAGCCCTGGTGGACATCACCGGCGCGCGCATGGGCGGCTTGCAGTTTGCCATAGAATTGCCCGACCAGCCCGGCACGGCGCGCCCCCTGTTTGATCTGCTGCGCGCACACAACGCCCGTTTGCTCTCGGTGTTGACCGTATCCAATGCCGATGGCAACCGCCATCTGTTCATCCGGGTACGCGACCTTGAAAATTCCAAGGCCGAGCAGGAGCTTATGGACGGAGTAGGCAAGCTCGGCAAAGTGCTCTATTGCCAGCACTAAATCCCTACAATTTAATCATATTTATCCTATGGCATCTGAATTACTCAAGAAAAGCCGCAACAAAAAAAGTGGGGCAAGAGCAAAAAAGATGCACAGGACTTGCCATCAAAAATTATTTGTGTCATAAGGACTCTCGTTGTGATTGCGGTATGCTTTCGCGCCCAACGGAGGAATTCGGCCGGAAATATCCGGTTGTGAAACGCCTGGGCGTCCGCCCCGGCGAGGTTGAGCAATAGCTGTCCAAGGAGGACACACGCATGGCTGAGATCACCTATAAAGGTAAAAGCTTTGAAGTTGACGAAGACGGTTTCCTTCTGCGTTTTGACGACTGGTGCCCCGAATGGATGGACTATGTGAAGGAATCCGAAGGCATCTCTGAGATCAATGCTGATCACCAGAAGATCCTTGACTTCCTGCAGGACTACTACAAGAAGAACGGCATCGCCCCCATGGTCCGTATTCTTTCCAAGAACACCGGCTACAAGCTGAAGGAAGTGTACGAACTCTTCCCCTCCGGCCCCGGCAAAGGCGCCTGCAAAATGGCCGGCCTGCCCAAGCCCACTGGCTGCGTGTAGTCCAGCCGCAACATTTTGGAAAAAAGCGGAAGGGAAACCTTCCGCTTTTTTTTGCCCATACCGCCCTGCGCGGGCATGCGCCGCCCATACCGTGCGCCGCGCCCGCCGGGGCTTGCCTTTCCGGCAACATTTCATATCTTCTCATCAGCCCGCGCTACGCTCCCCTCCCTTTACGCCGGGCCAAAAAAACGGTATCGCCCTGCCATGAAAATTCGTCTGTCCCTGAAAAAATGCGCCCTCTGGTTTATGGGCATCGTTATAGTCTGCGGCCTTCTGGGCGGCGGTGCGGTGACCATGCTTTTTTACTGGGCCTCGCGCGACCTGCCCGACCTGAACCGTATCGCCGAATACAAGCAGCCGCAGGCTACTGTCGTTCTGGCGCGTGACGGCTCAACCCTTGGCACCCTCTATCACGAAAAGCGCTTTGTCATTGGCCTCAAGGACATGTCGCGCTATCTGCCCATGTCCTTTCTGGCTGCGGAAGACGACGCGTTCTACAGGCACATGGGTATTGACCCCGTAGCCATCGCGCGCGCCGCCATCAACAACTTCCGCAAGGGACGGCAGGGCGAGGGCGGCAGCACCATTACCCAGCAGCTCATCAAGCAGTTGCTGCTCACATCCGAGCGCAGCTATACCCGCAAGATGAAAGAGGCCATTCTGGCCTATCAGCTTGAAAGAAACTTCACCAAGGATCAGATCCTTACCATATATCTCAACCAGATATACCTCGGTGAGCACGCCTTTGGCGTGGAGTCGGCTGCCCGCACCTATTTTGGCAAGCACGCCTCTGACATCACCCTGGCCGAAAGCGCCGTCATCGCGGGCCTGCCCAAGGCCCCCAGTTCTTACAATCCCTTCCGCAGGCCGGAAGAAGCCAAGAACCGGCAGATGTACGTGCTTGGCCGTCTGCGCGACCTCAAGTGGATCACCCAGGCCGAGTATGATCAGGCCGTGGCCGAGCCGCTGGTCTACTGGAGCATGCCCGAAGGCATGGGCGGTGCGGCGCAGTGGTATCTTGAAGAAGCCCGCCGCCTGCTGGTGGAATTTTTTACGGAATCCAACCTCCGCGCTCTGGGGGTGGAAACCACCAAGTACGGCGCGGATTACGTGTATGAAGCGGGCCTGACCGTGCAAACCGCCATGGATCCCGCACATCAGACCGCGGCTGGCGCTGCCTTGCGCCGTGGGCTGGAAGAACTGGACAAGCGCCAGGGCTGGCGCGGCCCTGTGGAACAGCTTGACCCGGCAAAGCAAAAAGAATTTCTGGCGAAGAACCAGTTTTCTCCCCTTGATCTCGCTGGCGGCGACTGGGTGAAAGCCCTTGTGACCGCCGTGGACACCAAGGAAGTCAAAGTGGCGCTGGGCCAGGGCTATACGGGTATTGTGCCGGTTTCGGCCATGTCCTGGGCGCGCAAGCCCAACCCCAAGGTTGCGGCTGCCAACGCGCCAGCCATCAAAGACCCCCGCCAGGTGGTGGCGGTTGGCGATGTGATATGGGTTTCCGCCGAAGAAATCACGGTTACGGAAACCAACGCCAAGGGCCGCAAAGAGCAGAAAACCATTCCTTTTGATTCCTCTACGGTCAAAAAGAATACCCCCATCCATCTGCGCTTGCAGCAGGACCCGCTGGTGCAGGGGGCCATTGCCTCCGTGGAACCGCAGAGCGGCGACGTTGTGGCCCTTATCGGCGGCTACCAGTTTGGCGACAGCCACTTTAACCGCGCAACGCAGGCCCGCCGTCAGCCCGGCTCCAGCTTCAAGCCCGTGGTCTATTCCACGGCCATGGACTTTGGCTTTACGCCTGCCTCGACGGTGCTGGACGCCCCCTTTGTGTATGTGAACCCCTACACCAATGAAGTGTGGCGGCCTTCAAACTACGAGCATAACTACAAGGGCGAATTGCCCCTGCACACGGCTCTGGCCCTTTCGCGCAATACCTGCACCGTGCGCGTGGCGCAGCAGGTCGGCATAGCCAACGTGGTGCAGCGCGCCAAGGCTCTGGGGCTTGAACCGCACTTTCCGCAGGAGCTGGCCATCAGCCTCGGCGCTGTGGCCGTATCGCCGCTCAACCTTACGCAGGCCTACGCAGCCTTTGCCAACCAAGGGTTGGGGGTGCGCCCGCGCATCATCACCTCCATCAGCGATCCGCAGGGCCGGGTGCTCTACAGGCAGGAAGTGGAACACTGGCAGGCTGTCAGCCCCCAGAACGCCTACATTATGGACACCCTGCTCAAGGAAGTTGTCAATGCTGGCACCGGCGGGCGCGCCAGGATCGATGGCCGCATCATTGCGGGTAAAACCGGCACCACCAACGATGAACGTGACGCGTGGTTCATGGGTTTTTCGCCCTATCTCGTGACCGGCGTCTACGTGGGCTACGATCAGGTGCAAAGCCTTGGCCGTCTTGAACAGGGCGGGCGCACTGCCGCCCCCATCTTCCGCTACTACCGCAGTGAAGTGGAAGACCGGTATCCCAAGGACGACTTTGTGATGCCCGAGGGTATTGTGATGGCCGATGGCCTGGCCTTCAAGGCCGACCAGCCCATGCAGGGCGCATCAGCCACCTCCCCCACCACAGCCGATGGAACGGCAGTGGATACCTCGGAAGGCGGCGAAGACCTGATGCGCCAGATGTTCTAAACACAGAACTCGGAAGTCAGACATTTTAACGCCAGCGTCACGCACGGAATTGCACCAGCCGAGGGGCTATGCAGCTTCCGTGCGTGACGCGGCGCAGACAAGACCACCCGGCAAGAGCCGAAATTCCCATCCTGCAAGCGCTCCGGCGTGGTGCAGCCTGCCCTGCGGGGCTGGAGACCGCCATGAAACACCGCATCACCATGGCCGCCGGAAGCGAACCGGCGGATATACTCATCACAAACGCCAGAGTTGTTGATGTTTTTTCCGGTCTGGTGCGGCAGGATTCCGTAGCCATCGGCGATGGCGTTTTTCTGGGGTTCGGCCAGCGCGAAGCCCGCGAAGTGGTGGACGCCCAGGGGGCCTATCTGCTGCCCGGTTTCATTGATGCCCACATCCATCTGGAATCCAGCATGGTCACTCCGGCGCGCTTTGCCGAAATGGCCCTGCCCCACGGCACCACATCCGTGGTGGCCGACCCGCACGAACTGGCGAATGTATGCGGCACCGCGGCCTTGCGCTTCTTGCTTGCCAGCGCCCAAACCCTGCCCCTGAGCATCTTTCTGGCCCTGCCCTCATGCGTTCCCGCCACGCCCTTTGAAGACAGCGGCGCTGTGCTGCAAACCAAAGATCTGGCCCCCTTCATGGACGACCCGCACGTGGCCTCGCTGGGCGAAATGATGAACTACCCCGGCGTGCTCAACGGCGACCCGGAAGTGCTGGAAAAAATTGCCCTGAGCCGTTCGCGGCGCAAGCCCGTTGACGGGCACGCCCCGGCCCTGCTGGGCAGGGAACTTGACGCCTACCTGTGCACGGGCATTGCCAATACGCACGAATGCACCACCGCTGAAGAATTTCACCAGAACCTCATGCGCGGCTGCCGCATCTTTTTGCGTGACGGCTCCGCAGCACGCAACCTGCCTGCGCTGGCCCCGCTGGTCACGCCCGGCAACTGCCACCGCTGCGCCTTCTGCTGTGATGACCGCCACGCCTCCGAGCTGCTGACGGCGGGCCATATGGACGAAGTACTGCGCAAGGCCGTGGCTCTGGGCATGGACCCCGTCACCGCAGTGCGCCTGTGCACCCTCAATGCCGCCGAGGCCGAGGGACTGCAAGGCAAGGGGGCCATTGCCCCCGGCTATGACGCCGACTGCGTGCTGGTTGACGATCTGGCGTCCTTCAATGTGCGCATGACCTTTGCGGGCGGGCGACAGATTGCTGCGGAGGGCCGCATGCTCGCCCTGCTGGCGGATCCGCCCCTGAAGGATCTGACCAATACGGTACGGCTTGCGCCCCTGCCGGATGATGTGTTTGCGCTGCCCCTGCCATCGGGCCGTGCGCGGGTAATCCGCCTGCATCCCGGCTCGCTGGTGACGGATGCCGAAGAGCACAAGGTCACCTGCACCAATGGACTTTTTGACGCCCGCCAGAACGATGGCCTGTGCAAGCTGGCAGTTGTGGAGCGCCACAAGGCCACGGGCAAGGTGGGCGTGGGCATTCTGGCCGGATACGGCCTGCGCAACGCGGCTGTGGCAACCTCTGTCAGCCACGACTCGCACAATATTGTGGTCTGCGGCGATAACGATGCAGACATGCTGGCCGCCGTGCGCCGGGTTGCCGCCATGGGCGGCGGCATCGCCGTGACAAGTGAGGGCCGGGTTCTTGAGGAGCTGCCCCTGCCCGTGGCCGGGCTGATGACCCACGAAGCCCCGGAAACCGTGGTGCGCGCGCTGGATGCCATCCACGGCCTGCTGCACGGGCACGGCATTCCGGCCAATGTGGCTCCGCTCATGGCCCTGAGCTTCATGGCCCTGCCCGTGATTCCCTCACTCAAGCTGACCGCGCGCGGTCTTTTTTCCGTTGCCGACTGGCGCTTTGTTTCGGTAGACGCGGCAGCGCGGCCCTGAAGCATTTTTTTCTGACACCTGAGGGAAGCGCCCCTTGCGCGGCCCTGAAGCAGCTAATAAAGGAACCTCATGATTCCCTTCGGTACGCTTGTCGTCTATGTAACCCCCAAGGGCCGCCGCTATGTCAAACGCCTCGTTGAAGGCCAGGACTGGCACAGCAACGATGGCACCCTTGTTTCCGCCGATGTGGCGCAGGCCGATCTTGGCTCTGTGGTCTACACCAACCAGAATGTTCCCATTCAGGTGATGGAAGCCACCCTGTACGATCGGCTCAAGGGGCTCAAACGCCAGACGCAGATCATCTACCCCAAGGATATCGCATACATCTGTCTGCGCCTCGGCGCTGGGCCTGGGCGTACCATCATTGAGGCTGGTTGCGGTTCCGGCGGCCTGACCACGGGGCTTTCGTGGTTCTGCGGCCCCACCGGACACGTCGTGAGCCATGAGGCCCGCGAGGAATTCATGAAACTGGCGCGCCGCAACCTTGAGTGGGCGGGCGTGGGCGAAAATGTGGAGCTGCACAACCGCGATGTGGCCGAAGGCTTTGCCGTGACCGGCGCGGACGCGCTCTTCCTCGATGTGCGCACCCCCTGGGAGTACCTCGACCATGCCCTGGCCGCTGTGCGCCCCGGCGCAAGCTTCGGCTTTTTGCTGCCCACGGTGGATCAGGTGAGCAAGCTGCTGCTGGGCCTTGAGCGCGGCCCCTTTGCCGATGTGGAAGTGTGCGAGATTCTTATCCGCCGCTGGAAACCCGTGGCTGACCGCCTGCGCCCCGAAGACCGCATGACAGCCCACACGGGTTTTCTGGTCTTTGCCCGCCAGCAGAATCGCAGCGCGGATTTTGATTCGCGCAAGCCCATGGGCACGCGTGAGCGCAAGCAGGAAGCCGCCCGTCAGGCCCGCCTTGGCCTCACAGACGAAGCCCCTGAAGCTCTTGAAGGCGATATGGAATGAATCCCTGGGTAGCGCTCATTGTAGCGGGCTTGTGCGAGATCGGCTGGCCCCTCGGATTCAAGGTGGCGCAAACAGCGCCCGCCTGGCGTGTGGCGGCCATTTCTCTTTCCGTTGCCAGCATGGCCCTGAGCGGCTGGCTGCTTTTTCTGGCTCAAAAGCAGATCCCCATGGGCACTGCCTACGCCGTGTGGACGGGGATAGGCGCGGCGGGAACATTCATTCTTGGCGTTCTTGTGTTTGGCGATGCCCTTAACTGGGGCCGAGCGCTGGGCGTTGCCATGATTATCGGCGGCGTGGTTGTGCTGAAAGCAATGACGCCCTGATCCCGCAAGTAGTGCATATACGAAGGCCCGCCATTCGGCGGGCCTTCGCTTTTATTCTTCCCGGCATTGCCACGTGATGGAGCGACCCCACAAAAGCAGGAGCAGCACGCACAGGCTGCAGAGCGCCAGAGCCGGAGCAAAGCCGCCCAAGTATTCGCGCACCACGCCCAGCAGCAAGATCAGGCCCACATTCACGCAGTTGGCAAGCATGGACATGAAGCCGATGCCTGTTGCCGTGTGGCTGGCCCCTGCGGCCTCAATGGTCAGGGTAAAAACCGAGGCATAGGTGCCGCCGCAGCACACGGCCAGTGCAAAGGCGCAGGCCAGCAGCATCCATGTGCTGCCCGCCAGAGCCAGAAGCAGATAAAAAAGCCCGATGCCGAGCACAAGACCCACAAGCAGTTTCTGCTTGGGCAAGGCACTGCCAACCTCCCCGCCAGCAATCCGCGCCATCGTACCCGCCAGCAGCACAAGGCTTGTGGGCAATGCCCAGGCGTCTGCATTGCTGCTGCCTGCAACGGCCCCAGAACTTGCGCTGTCCGCCAGCATCACGGAAAGCCAGTTGCCCAGAGCCGTGATGGTGCCGAAAGAAAATCCATGGCAGCAGCCGATAAACCACAGCCGCCTGTTGCGCGCCACCTGCCCCAGCACGTGCAGCACATTGCCCGCGGAGGTCGGTTTTGTTCCGGTTTCGCGGCGTAACGGCGCAAGTGGCGGGCACAGGAGTGAAGCCAGCAAGGCCACGGACATGAGGCCACCCAGAATATAGGCCGCCGCCCAGCCATTTTCTCCAAAATATGGCAGCACAATAAAGGGAACCATTGTTCCCAGGCTGAATGCCGCGCCTTGCAAGCCTTGCGCCCTGCTCATGAAGGCCGGAGGACACAGTGTCTTGACGGCGGAAACCATTGAAAGAAACAGCAGGCCAGTAGCCAGGCCGATGAGCATGCGCATACACACGGCCAGAACCATGCTGTGCGGCAGGAGCAATGGCACAAAGCCGCCAGCGGCGCACAAAAAAGCCGAGAGCGCCAGTGTGCGCAGCGTGCCCAGCCTGTCCACCACAAGGCCCGCAGGAACCTGCACCAGCGTGTGCGCCCAAAAGGGCGCGCTGAGAAAAACACCAAGCCCTGCGTAATTAAGGCTGAAAAGACTCCTGAACTGCTCCGCCACGGCAGATACGTTCAGAAACATAAAGCCCATGCCCAGGCAGCCCAAGGCAGGAAGCCAGTAATAAACGGGAACCATGCAGCGTCCTTGCCGCGAAACAGGAGCAGGCGGGTTTTACCCCAGTCAAACAGCTATTTCAGGCGGTAACAGTTCTAAAAAACGGTTGCGCCCCAATGGAGCGCAACCGTGTGGGTGTATACCTCTGAACGCTGATCCGCAATGCCTGAAACAGGGGCCGTACCTAGCGTGTGATCCTGAAAAAACGCAGACGCAGGGCGTTGGTAACTACAGAAACGGAAGAAAGCGCCATGGCGGTGCCCGCCAGCATGGGCGAAAGCATGGGGCCGCCAAAAGCGTGCAGCAGCCCTGCCGCCACCGGCAGGCCGAGCACGTTGTAGCCGAATGCCCAAAAGAGGTTCTGACGAATGTTGCGCATGGTCGCTCGCGAGAGCGCCAGTGCCGTGAGCACTGCCTCCATGCCGTCCCGCATGAGCACGATATCGCCCGCCTCGGCGCTCACGTCCACGCCCGTGCCAACAGCCATGCCCACATTGGCGGCAGCCAGGGCCGGGGCATCGTTGATGCCGTCGCCCACCATGCCCACCACGTGGCCTTCATCCTGCATCCGCCGCACATAGGCGGCCTTGTCTGCGGGCAGCAGCCCTGCGGCAATTTCCTCCACGCCAGCCAGAGCCGCCACGGCTTTTGCGGTGCGCTCGTTGTCGCCCGTCAGCATGACCACGCGCACGCCCATGCCGCGCAGGGCCGCCACCACAGAGGCGGATTCGGGCCGCAGGGCGTCCGCAAGGGCCAGAATACCCGCAAGGCTGGTGCTTCCATTGATTTCAAGAGCCAGCAGCAAGGGCGTCTGCCCCGCCTCGGCCAACTGGGCCAGCTTTTGCTGCGCTTCTTCCGATACAGAGAGCCCGCGTTCCGTCATGAAAGTTCTGTTGCCCACGGCAAGGCCGTAGTCCACGCCATCTAGCTTCACCCGACCAGAAATTCCCATGCCGGGCGCTACCTGCACATCATCCACGGGCAGGGATGCGAGGTCGCGCTCCCTGGCCGCGCCCACAAGGGCCAGCGCCAGCGGGTGCTCAGAACGCGCCTCCAGCGAGGCGGCCATGCCAAGCAGCATATTTTCGTCCATGCCAGCAGGAGCTTCCAGCAGGGTCACGCCCGTCAGCTCGGGTTTGCCCGTGGTGAGTGTGCCTGTTTTGTCCACGGCCAGCACGCTGATATGCCCGGCCTGCTCCAAGGCAGCGCCGTTCTTGATCAGCACGCCAAGCTGCGCGCCCCGCCCCGTGCCCACCATGATGGACATGGGCGTGGCAAGGCCCATGGCGCAGGGGCAGGCCATGACCAGCACAGCCACAAAAATCGTCAGCGGTGTTGTGATGGGTTCAGAGCTGAACACAAGCCATGCAAGAGCCGCCACAAGGGCAATGACCATGACGGCGGGCACGAAATAAAAGCTTACCCTGTCGGCCAGACGGGCGATGGGAGCCTTGCTGCCCTGAGCCTCGCGCACCAGCCGTATGATGCGGGCAAGGCGGGTGTTGCCGCCCACGGTGTCAGCCACAAAGGTCAGCGAACCTTCGCCGTTAACACTGCCCGCCGCCAGCTTGTCCCCCGGCCCGATGGGCACCGGGATGGATTCGCCTGTGAGCAGCGACAGATCAACAGCGCTTTTGCCGGTCAGCACGGTGCCGTCAACGGGCACGCGCCCCCCAGGACGCAGCAGCAGATGGTCGCCCACGCGCACTTGTGCCAAAGGCGTTTCTTCCGGCGCGGCGGCGGCATCATCAGGATTGAGCCGCAGGGCAGTTTCCGGCGTCAGGCTCATGAGCGCGCCCATGGCGTCACCAGCGCGACGCTTGGCAACGGCCTCCAGATACTGCCCGAATTCAATCATGGTCAGCAGTACGGCGCAGGATTCATAATACAGGTTCATGGCGCGTGTCATAGGTTCGCTGCCCGCAAGCCCAAGCAGGGTGTTGCCAAGGCTGAACAAGAATGCCGCGCCTGTGCCCACTGCCACAAGACTGTCCATGGCCGGGGCCTTGCGCAGCAGTGCCTTGATGCCGTCCACATAAAAATGGCGGCCCAGCCACACCACGGGCAAGGTGAGTACAAGCTGCGCCAGCATGAAGGCGCGTGGCGAAAGGTGCGGATCAAGCGCCTGAGGCAATGGCAGGCCGAGCATGTGCCCCATGGAGATAACAAGCAGAGGTGCGGCAAAGGCAACCATGGGCAGCAGACGGCGCAAACGGGCCTGAATGTCTGCCGCAGCCCTGGCCTTGCCTTCTTCAAACTGGCGGGCGGCGTCATCGTCCGCAGCTGGGGCCGCTCTGAACCCAAGAGCGGCCACGCGCTCCATTATCCTTTGCTGCAAGTCGCTGTTCTGCCCATCGCCAGGCCACACTTCAGCACTGGCCGCAGCCAGGTTCACGCTGATCTTTTCCACCCCTTCCATGCGTCCCACCACCCGCTCAATGCGCGAGGAGCAGGCGGCGCAGTGCATGCCGCTGATGTCAAAACGCAGAGGGCAGGCTTTATCCGTAGTTGTACTCATGGGTTCTCCACTTGTCATTCCGTATGGCGGCGAGTAAGCTGTAGATGAAAATGAAAACTCTTTCCTGCATGGAGGATATGATGAAAACCCTGAAAGTCAATGGCATGCGTTGCGGCCACTGCAAGGCCGCTGTAGAAGAAGCTGCGGCAAAGATATCTGGCGTTGCCAATCCCCAGGTCAGCCTTGAGGATAAAGAGCTGCGCTTTGAAGAAGCCGGGCCTGTAGATATGCAGGCTCTGAAAACCGCCATCAGCAACATTGGTTTTGACCCTGAATAAGCTCACGGATCTGTGACAAGCATCACAGAGCTGCACCATTCGCGGCGCGCTGCCCGATTGCTGGTTTTCAGACCATGCACGGCGGCGCGCCCGTGTTTCATGCTGCTGCCTGTGAAATTTTTTGACGACGCCGCGCAGGCAAAGCTGCACAAAATTCCTTACCACATCACGTCGCCAGTTGCCCTAGCCTTGCGCGTTCAGAGTCCGGTCATCTTGCCGTTTTCTGCCGAATAGCGTAATTCTTGGCAGTCAAATACGGCCATTGATCCACTGCACCTTCAGCGCGAAACACCACAGGCATGCAAACACAAACCATACGCATCATCAGCATATTTTGCGAGGGCAAGGGCCGTTTTCAAGCCCTTCTGTTCTTTTTCCTGTGCTGTTTTTTGGCGACTGCTCCCGCAGTGGCGGCACCTGGCAACTTTGCGCTGGACTTTACAACAATCCGGCTGGGCGACGACGCGCCGGAACTGACGCAGGCCATCCCCGCAATAGTGCGCGCTGACGACACTGTTGCTGCAAACGCCAATACTGATGCCGCCGCGCTGCTGGCGGCTCCGGCTTCGCCAGTGGTGCTGGTGGTTGGCGGCATTCAGGGTGACGAACCGGGTGGATTTTCTGCCGCGACACTGCTGACCACGCACTACACCATCCGCAAAGGTGTGTTATGGGTGGTGCCGAACCTCAATTTTCCCAGCATCATCAAAAGGTCGCGCGGGCTGCACGGCGACATGAACCGGAAATTCGCCAAGCTCGACGACCGCGACCCCGAATTCGGCACCGTGCGCCGCATCCAGGAACTCATAAGCCACCCCCGTGTAGCGTTGGTGCTCAACCTGCACGATGGCAGCGGTTATTACCGCCCCACCTTTGAGGACAAGCTGCGCAACCCCAACCGATGGGGGCAGTCTGTGATCATTGACCAGGAAGCGCTTGACGGCGTGTTCATGGGTTCACTGGGGAATGAAGCCCGGCAGGCCGCAGAATCTGCCAACAGCAAGCTGCTCTCTCCGCAACACGCCCTGCACGTGCATAATACCAAAACTGCCGAGGGCGATCACGAGATGGACAAAAGCCTTTCCTACTATGCCGTGCGGCAGGGAAAGGCAGCCTTTGGGCTGGAAGCCAGCAAGGAATTTCCTGTTGAAGTACGCGCATACTACCATCTGCTGATGGTGGAATCGTTTCTTGCCCAGGCTGGAGTGGAATTTACACGCGGCTTTGCGCTTACGCCCGAGGGAGTGCGCGAAGCTCTGCTGGACAAGCTTGACGTCACTTTTGCAAACAACAAGGTCTTTCTGCCGCTGGAAGATGTGCGCCCAGCCATCAATCTGCTGCCGCTCTCCAAGGATGCTCCGGCACAGGCTGTCACATCCAAGCCAATCATGGCGGTGCTGCCCTGCGCCAAGGGCGAGGAAGGCCAGTACTGCGTGCACTATGGCAACCGCATGATCACGCTCATCCGCCCCGACTGGCGCGAAATGGATCACAGCATCACAAGTATGAAGGTGCTGGCGGACGGACGCGAGACCGAAGCCCCCTTCGGGCAGGTGCTGGAAGTGACCAAAAGTCTGCTCGTGCAGCCAGCGGAAGGCTACCGCGTTAACGCCATTGGTTATGACAGCGGGCGCAAGGACGAAAGCGGCGAGGTAATGACCCTCAAGGATTTTCAGTCCCGCTTTTCCGTTGACCGCCAGGGCAGGCTGTATCGCGTTGAAGTATACAAAGACCAACGATTCAGCGGCATGTTTCTGGTGCGTTTTGGTTCGGGCAGCAACCGCCTGACAAGCAAGGAAACTCCGTCCATTCCCAAGGACAGACTGCCCGACAAACCGGGGCAGGAATCAAATCTGGGGTTCTGAGCCGACCATGTCCAATCCTGAAATCTGCGTTGCTGGCGGCGGAAGCTGGGGCACAGCCCTGGCCCACCTGCTTGCAACAAACGGCTACAAGACCAGCCTTTGGCTGCGCGATGCCGCAGTGGCCGAGGCTGTGTGCAACCGACACGAAAACCCGCGCTATCTGCCGGGCTTTGCCCTGCACCCCAGCCTTGCAGCAACCACTGACCCTACCGTCATGGGCCGGGAAATCGTTGTACTGGCAGTTCCCTGCCAGCAGTTGCGGGGCTGGCTTGCCGCCAACGCCTCCTGCTTCCGCAAAAATGTGGTGCTGGTAAATGCCGCCAAGGGCATCGAGACCACAAATCTCGCTACCTGCGCAGAGGTGACGGAGCAGAGTCTTGGGCATCTTGCACCCCGTTACGCGGCGCTTTCCGGGCCGTCCTTTGCGGCGGACGTTCTGCGCGGCCTGCCTACTGCCGTGGTTCTGGCTACGGCGGACGAAGCTCTGGGGCACATGCTGCGACAGATATTTTCCGGCAGCTCCTTTCGCTGTTACTCCAGCACCGACGTGATGGGCGTTGAAATGGGCGGCGCGGTCAAAAATGTCATGGCCATAGCTGCTGGCGTCTGTGACGGCCTCGGCCTTGGGCATAACAGCCGCGCGGCGCTCATTACCCGTGGCCTTGCAGAGATGAGCCGCCTGGGCCTTGCCCGTGGGGCACAGCCGCATACCTTTATGGGGCTTTCAGGCCTTGGGGACCTCACCCTCACCTGCACGGGCGACCTTTCGCGTAATCGCCAGGTAGGCCTGCGGCTGGGGCGCGGTGAAAAGCTTGAACATATCACGACCAGCCTTGGCATGGTGGCCGAAGGTGTTAAAACCACAGCCGCCATTCACGAGCTTGCCCGCAGGCTTGATGTTGACGCGCCGCTTACGGACGCTGTGTACAGCATTCTGTATGAAGACAGCGACCCCCAAGAAGTGCTGCACAATCTTATGTCGCGCCGCCTGCGTGACGAATAGCGCAGTACACTCCACACCAGCATTGCACCACTCCATACAACATGCATCTTGCAGTGCAAAATGCTGTTTTCCCTTTCGCTGATGCAGCAAGACCAGGAGCTTTTTGGCAGCCCAAAGTCTGAGCCAAAGAGAGCTCTTTTGACCCGCTTCACTCCCCCATTTTTTCCCTCGGCAAAAATTTTTTCTTTTTTTTCGAGGGCTCAAATTTTTATTTCACATTCTTTGTGACGCTCACACACTGGTAAAATAAATCACAAAAAAGGTGACTGCGCGCAATGGAATTGCTATCAATTTCGGCGTGAATTTAACACGTTTTTCAAAATTGTATTACTTCATTTTTTGCGCGATCATCACCTTTTTACGATAGTTCAAAAAATCACATTTTAACATGGCGTTGTCATTGAATTTCACAACGTTGCACAATGCATAAGCGCTTTTTTGCACAATTTGTTTGTGCAATCAGTTAAATCAAGACTAACATACCGATTTCACAGCCTCCCAAAATCGCGCAAATAGCAAACCGTTTATTGCTCCCACCCTCACATTACCCATTTTGATACCATTTTTTGCAATCTACCTGTTCTTCTTGGAAGAGTTGTTGCTTGCAACGGTTTGCAAAGTGGGCTAAGCCAAAAAAACT
>NZ_DASQOG010000085.1:0-16361 GCF_035644575.1 Desulfovibrio sp.
AGGCTTCAACGTGCGGCGTTTTTATCAGGAAAGCTGGCAGGGCATACCCTTCACGTCCTTTTCACATATTTCATTCTTTCATCTGGCGGAACCAAAGTTTTATGCGGTTTTTTACGAAGAGCTGTTCCGCCGCTACAAGAACTGGGAAGATTTGCCATCCGTCTGGCGCGAAAACAAACGCACAGACGCAAAGTGGCTTATCGGTCAGTTGCGTGCAAAGCTGGCGCAAGACCCCGCAGGGCGCACGGAACCCGTGCGCGTGCTGTCCATTGGCAGCGGCGTGGGCTATATGGAAAAAATTTTGCTGGAAGAAATGCCGGAGCTTGAACTGCACGTCAACGAACCCAGCACTGTGGGCATGAAGTGGCTGCGGGAATACATTCCCAGCGACCGCATTTATATCGGGCTGCCGCCCATGTGCCTGCCCTCTGATGTGCAGTACGACATGATCTACCTGTCTACTGTTGACTACGGCATTCCTACGCGCGAGTTCCAGCACCTGCTATGGGAACTGCGGGCGCAGCTTGCCCCCGGCGGGGAACTGGTGCTGCTTTCTGCGTCATTGCTGGAAGAAGATTCATTTATCGGCAGTTTTGTGAACGCCATCAAGATCGGCATCCGCGCGGCTCTGCATTATATGGGTATTCGTCGGCAGCAGTTCTGGGGCTGGCGGCGCACACAGGATGAGTACCGCGATCTTTTCAAGGAGGCTGGCTTCACCCGGGTGAAGGACGGCTGGCTTGAAGACGGCTTTGAAACCTACTGGATTCGCGGTCAATAACGCTCATGCAGGCGGGAGCGCCCGCCGCTGAAGAATGTAAACGGCCCAAAGGCACTAGCTTTTGGGCCGTTTGTTGTTTGCCGTGCGGGATTTTGTTGGGTGAAATGCCGGAGCAATCCGGCACCGCCGGGTTTGCTGGCTGGGGCGCTATTGCTGTGTTTCCGCAAAGGTCTGCAAGGATCCGTAGCGCGCCAGTACGGCGTTCAGGCTGCCATCAAGCAGCATGGTCTTTTCTGTCAGGCGCGCGCTGCTTTGATAAAAACTGCTGTGTCGCACACAGGCTTCGCTGGCGTCATGACCGCCGCCGGGGTGACTCATGATTTCAACCAGCGGGGCGCGCTCCTTTTGGCGCTGTATGGCCGCAAGGGAAGCCTCGGCCCGCGCAGCAGTAAGGTTGCCGCCGCTTACAAGCCCGCACAAAAAGCTGTTGTGGGCAATGCCCGCCTGATCCAGCTGGGCAGCAAACCCCTTCGACCAGTGCGCCAGCAGGGTGCGCCGCGCGCATCCCACAAGCAGCTGCGCCAATGGGAGAGGGGGTAGATGAGCGGGTTCCTTGGGCAGGCGCACATAGGCAGGCGGGTGCTCCCGCATGAGGTCGCGCATGATTCCGCGCAGGGCGGGGATTGTATGCACGTGCAGATGCCCGTCCAGGTGTAGTCCTCCCCTTTGCCGCAACGGTGAAAAACCGCTGGCAAAGGCATCTAGCTGCGCTTCAAATTCATTCCGAATGGCTGAAAGCAGGGCTTTTTTGCGGGCGCCTGCGCCCATGGCAAGGCTGCAGAGCATCTGCCCCAGCCCGTATTTGAAGGCGCCCTGTGCATCAACCAGCGGGCGAACTTGCGAGATGGGCGCCGTGCAGCGCCCTTCAAGAATATTGAGGTGCAGGCACACCCGAACATGGGACATGGCGGCCAGTTGTTGCAGACTTTCTGTCGTGTGCGAGCCACCCATAATGACGGAAACGGAGTTGAGCGGCCCATGGGCAAGGCAGGCAAAGATATCCTCGCTGATCTGCCTGGTCAGGCCGCAGTCGTCCGCATGGACGATAAAGCGCATGGATGGCTGTTTTCCGACATCGTTTTGCTGGTGCATGAATCAGACGTCCGTCTTGTTGCCTTCCAGCGTTTCGGCCAAAAGATAGCGGGGCCTGCCCTTAAGCTCGACAAAGGCGTGGTGCAGGTAGGCCGACAAAATGCACAGGCCTGTGAGAATGGCGCTGCCGGTCAGCAGCATCAGCAGAATGACCGTGGTAAATCCCGATTCCGCTTGCCCTGTGGCATAGCTCCAAAGTGCCTCGCAGCCCACAATAAACGAAAAACCATAGAACAGCAGGGTAATAATGCCAATGACCAGCAGGGGCTTGCCGCTGAAAGACGTCATGGAGTCAACGGCCAGGGTAACCCTGCGGGCCATGCTCCACTTGCTTGTGCCGCCGCAACGGGCGCAGGGCCTAAACAGAAGTTCCTTGTGCCGAAATCCCATCCACGACGTCAGCCCCCGGTAAAAGAGCTTGCGTTCGCCAAGATTTTTCCAGGCCTCAACCACCTTGCGGTCAAGTAGCTTGAAGTCGCCCGAGCCTTTAAGGTCATATGAGGTCAGCATCTGAAAAATGCGGTAAAATGAGACGGCGCAGATTCTGCTCAAAAATGATTCTACCTGGCGCTCCTGCTTGCGCACATCAACCACATCTACAGTGCCGGTGCGCCATAAGGCCACCATTTCTGGTATAAGTGCGGCGGGGTGCTGCATGTCGCTGTCCATGGTGATGACGGCATCGCCCCGCGCGGCCTCGAGCCCAGCGGAAAGGGCGGCATCCTTGCCGAAATTTCGGCTCAGGCGCAGGCAGCGCAGGGCGGCATATTGCCCGGTCAGCGTGCGCATTGAGGCCCACGTGTCGTCTGTGGAGCCATCGTCAACCAGCACGATTTCGTAGTCGAGGCCGGTATCTTCCTTCAATCGGGCGAGCACCCCAGTGAGTGAAGCTACAAATTTGTGCAGATGGCCGCCCTCGCAGTACACGGGGGCAACAATCGAGAGAGTGGTGTGGCGCATGCAATGCCTCATTGCGTGACGTGTTCAGCCGCAATGCCGCGTTTGGCGATAAACCAGCGGTCATTGCTCCAGAGAACGGTTCCCTTCTGCTCAATGTTCTGCCGTTCGGACATGGTGCCGCACAAAATCCACTGGGTGCCAGAGGCAAGCCATGCTGCGGTCAATCCCTGTTTATCCCGAATGGAGATCAGGTCAAGCCAGCGGGCAGCCCCTTGCGCGTCCTGGCTGTACAGATAGGAAGATCCGTCTTTAAAAGCGTAGGCCAGGGGCCGATACAGGCGGTAGCGCACGGCCATGGCATCGGGTTCTGCAAAAATCGGAGCATCTTCCGGAATGATCCGCTGCACGGCTTGCAGGGCTTCTGCATAGGCGGCTCCCCGGTTCAGGCGATTCTGTACCCGTGCTGGCTGCGGCAGCTCGAGCACATGCCTGAAAGCGAACCGTACCCCATAGGCCCAGCGGCCTTGATCGAACACGAGAACAACGATAATCGCGCCAAGGGCAACAAGGCCAGCCCATTTTGGGGCGCGTTGCCAAAAGCAGGCAAAGCCGCAAACAATCATGAGCCAACACAAAAAGATAACAAAGCGGATTCCCCGGGGAAGCTCCGCTCCCATGGGCATTCTGCCGAGAGCCTGAGCGATGTGAGTTTCCGCTACCGAAATGAGCAGGGCTATGCACAAGCCCAAAATCAGGGTGGGCACGATGGATGCCATGCGCTTCATGGGTGGTGTGCCATAACGGCGCACAACAAATAACCCGGCAATGCCCCCAAGGATCAAGAAAAAACTGTCGCTTCGGTAATGCAGGTGGCCAATCAGTCTGCGGCAGAGCCCGCCTTCGTCTTCAAGAAAGCGGCGGTCAAAAACCTGCTGGAGAATGGCCAGATCCTGCGGCGAAAATGGCGTGGCGGATTTGATGGAGCTTGTCAGGTAGAGCAGTGTGGGGAGGCACCATGCAACGAGGCTCAACAGAAGCCATGCCCCGTGCCGCAGCAGGCTGTCGCCCTTGGCCCTGTGAAAGAAAAATACAGTAAACAGCATGCAGCTCGCCACCAGCGAACTGATGCTGTGCAGGTACATGCCGCAGCCCGAAACAAAGAGGACAAGAGGGCGTAGCTGGGGTTTGTCGAGGGCCGAGAGTGCCGTTGCCAACAGCAGGGGGAACAGAGCCGCATAATAAACACGCGGCGTTATGTCGCCCGAGCCAAAGCCCCAATATGTCCCAAAGCTGACCCATACGGTCACGCCTGTCAGCAGGGCAAACAGGGCGGCAATCAGCGGCGTGTCAAAAAGACGGCGTCCCAGGTAATAACAGGCAATGTAGTGGAAAAACACGCCCACAGCGCCAGCCCGCAGCATCCCCTGCACAATATCGTCACCGGGTTGAAGAAGGCCCGCCAATGTTGATTCAAGGCTGATGATGGAATTTGCAGTGGTTGGAACTGCCAACAGCGGGTCAAGTGAAAACAGTCCGCGGCGCAGTTCGCCCGCCATATTTTGTACATAGCAGCATAGGTCACTGCTGATTTTAAGCCCGTCGCACGAAAGCAGGCTTACTCCCCACAGTCCAAACAGGGTATAGCCAGCAATGGCAATGATAAAAATCGTATCCCAGAGTGCGTAATTTTTGGAACAGTTAAAGGACATTTTGTTGAACGCCTGGGTGGATTATTTTGTATGCCGTCTGCCTAGTAACAGTAAATTTGTGAGTAGCTTTCATGCCGTGCCGTTACGTATATGCCATGCCTATTCTGCACGTTTTTTATGCGAATGGGGTACATATCGTTGGGTACTGCTATGCATCTGCTTAATTCAGTGAGACAGCGAAGGTAGGCTAGTGTAAAATAACATATTTATCAACCTAATAGAATGTAAGGATTCTGTCTGGGTTGAGATTGAATAGTATGTTTCCTATGTATAATATCGCGTTTTTCATTAAAAGACACGCAGAAAATATGGGCGATTGTGGCTTGGGTCTAGGCCGATTGCGCATGAGGGCGGCAGTCGACGCTGGTTAGTGCGTGCCCAAGTTGCGTGTTTGAATAACGTCAAAATGATTTCGGGTAGTTGTAGGGGGGTGACTCCTAGTGGGTGGGGCGATGCGCATTGTGGGGAATGCCCGGCCTTGAAGCGCCCGGATGCGCATATGTTCTGACTGGCGCAGGCCAAATTAAAAAAGGCCGGGAGTTGTCCCGGCCTTGAATCACAGGTTTATTACAGCGTGCGGTGTCACATGCTGTGCTTAAAAGCGGTCGGCGGCTGCCAGCATGCGACGCCACCAGTTCATCCAACCACCCCAGACAGCACCGAAGATTGAATCCTCTTTGCGGCATCCGACGGTCCCCAGCATAACGGCATATTCCATACTTCGCCTCCTTGGTTCTGGTGGTTGCGAACAAAAAAACTTCGCAGGTAAAAACTAGCACTCTCATAAATGGCTTGCAATAGTTCGGGGGGCTTCGGGGTTCGGAATATTCAGGTTGGAATTTTTTCCTGGTAATACTGCAAGGTATTTTATCTAGTTATGCCGATGGACAGAAATAAAAAAATTATCGTGGCAAGGTGCTGTCGCCCGGAAAATCCCAAAGGCGTCACCACAAGGTGAAATGGCAATCTGTCATTTGTTGCGGCAGCATGCTGCATATCTCTCGCAAGGAATAGCCGAAAGGTGGGGGGGCTAGGAAATTTGATGCATCACCATTTGGAGTGCGCTTGTTTTTTAATGTTCCTCGCATTATTCATGGGTAAATGTAATTGCATTTTAGTTAACGGTTTGGAGATGACATGGCACGTCCGGATCTTAATTTGCTTTTGGCCCTGGATGCGTTGCTGGATGAGGGCAGCGTCATTGGCGCTGCCCGGCGCATGAATTTGAGCCCACCGGCGATGAGCCGCACCTTGAGCCGGATTCGGGACGCACTGGGGGACCCCGTGTTTATTCAGGTGGGCCGAAAGCTTGTGCCGACACCCAAAGCACTTGCACTACGCGAACAGGTGCGCATGGCTGTCGAGCAGGCTGTGCAGGTGTTTTCATCCGATGTGGAGATTGACCTGAAATCGCTGGACAGGCGCTTTAATGTACGCGCCACTGACGAATTTGTGAGCACGCATCTGGGCCGTCTGTTGGGGCTTATGGCAACGGATATGCCCCGCGCCATGTTGCGTTTTTCGCCGGAAGAGGATGACGTGGACGAGGAGGCGCTGCGCAGTGGCCGCATTGACCTGTTCATCAGTGGTTCACGCAAGCTGGGATCGGAGATTTGCGTGCAGTCTCTGTTTACCACCACGTACGTCAGCGTTGCCCGAACAGATCATCCGGTTTTTGACGACGAAATTACCCCCGAGCGCCTTACCCGCTGGGAACATATCAACGTGTCGCGGAGGGGAAAGTCCATCGGACCCATTGACGCGGCGCTGGAAGAACAGGGGTTGCGCCGTCATGTTGCCTTGGTCGTGCCGAACCCGTACACGGCATTGTTCGCGCTACAGGATTCTGACCTGTTGCTGATCTTGCCAAAAAATCTGGCCAGCAGCGCCCTCGCCGCAGGTCTGCGCATCCGCCTGTTTGAGCTGCCCGTTCCATTGGAGACTGTGCTGCTGACGCAGGCCTGGCACCCGCGTCTGGAGAACGATCCTGCGCATCGGTGGCTGCGGCGCACAATCCACGCCCTCTGCAACAGCGATGCTGCGCCGACTGTCAGACAAACAAGGCCGTGAGGAAAGAGCAACCTTCAATACATGCGTTTAACGCAATCATAAAAATGCAATAAATTCACTTTTCGGAATGGTAGGGCGTATCTACAGTGACGCTTATTACGTCATTGCAGAAGGGTTCTATCATGTCTTATGCGAATGTGTCTCCGGCACCTTCAGGCTTCCTTACCTCCCATCTTGCCCTGCTTCGGGGATGGTTTTTCCGCGGGCTGCCGTACCTTGACCTGACCACGCCACGTGCGACCTACGTGATACGTTCGATTCTAGCCGCAGGCATGGCGCTTGTAGTTGCCTACATGCTGGACCTGCGCGCGCCTTATTCAGCGGCATCCAGCGTTCTTCTTGTCATCAACCCGGTGCAGGGCGCAGTGATCGGAAAAGGCGTGTGGCGGATACTCGGCACGCTTGTCGGGATGCTGGCGTCCTTTATTCTGATGAGTTTATTTGGGCAGAGTCCCTGGCTGTTTCTGCTCGGCTTTGGCCTGTGGATGGGCGTGTGCGTGGTGGGAATGACGCTTCTGCGTCATTTTCGGGCGTATGGCGCTACCCTTGCGGGGTATACCGTGGGGATGGCGGCCTATGGAGCCATGGAACATCCGGAACTTACGTTTTCTCAGGTGATGGGGCGCGGGGCTTCCGTGTCGATCGGCGTGGTGTGTCTGGTGTGCGTGTCCGCACTCTTCAGCAATCGCAGCGTGCAAAGCCGTCTGGAGGCACAGCTGCACCGATTGGCAGCGGCCACCGCAGGCATCCTTTCGACGAATCACCAGGCGACTCACACTGGTGAGACACCGGAAATCAGGCCTCTGGATGCGGGCAGGCGCAATCTCATTCTTGAAGCGTATGGCGTGGATGACCTGCTGGCGTTGGGGAAATCCGAATCCCCCGACCTTGCCCAACGTGCCGGCACAGTTCGGCAGACAATGGTCTCCCTGTTTTCCGCATTGGTAGGCGGCATGCCCCCCATGCGGGAGGGCAGCGCCAGCCTGAGCGCCCTGAAAGCGCTCAAGCCTGCCTGGGAGTTGGCATGGCAGCAAGCCAGCCAGGCGCTGGCGCAGGAACAAGGCTCCATCGGGCTGGAGCGTGCTGTTCAGATATTGGCAGATATGCGCGCTCGATTAACAGACACGCTTTCCACTGCATCTCTTGATGAAGCGTCGGAGCATGCCGCACTGATGATCGCTGGAGACCGGCTGCTCGAACAGCTCGATGACTATATTGAAGCCCTTAAGGGCATTGAACGTTTACATGCTCCGCTGCCAACAGCGGCGCAAGTCTCCGTGCCGTTCTACCGGGACAGGATGGCGGCGATGCAGAACGGGCTGCGAGCCATGCTGACGGTGCTGCTGGGCGGCGCTTTCTGGCTAGCGACTGGCTGGACTTACGGAAGCCTGATGCTGGCGGGCTTGGCATCAGGCTGCGCGCTACTGTCCACGGCTCCCAATCCGGCTCTCGGCGCCGTTGAATTTATCAAGGGCACTGTGGCTGCCGTTGTAATGGCATTCCTCTGCACCTTTATCGTGCTTCCCCATGTTGAAGGACTGCCGCTGTTGCTCCTGGTGTTGGGGCTCTTCTGGCTGCCGGGCGTTTACGCAACCTCCATGCCCCGACATGTGGCGGCCGGGGCCACCTATCTCGTGGCTTTCACCACGCTGGCCGCGCCTGACAACCCCATGAACTACGATTTTACGTTATTTCTCAACAGTTCCGTGGCCTGGCTACTGGCAGTATTTTTTACGCTGGTGGGGTTCAAGGTTCTGCTGCCACGCAATCTGTCGCGCGACGCCGAGCGTTTGCACCTTGCTATTCGCGATAATGCGCTTGGCGCCTTCAGAGGAAAACGGACGGATGCGAAAGTCTGGCAATGGAGCCAGCAGCACCGCACGGCTCAACTCGGTGCGCTGCTTAGAGCGCAACCGGAAGTGATGGAGCGAGAGATTGCCAATGCGTTGGACAGTATTCATCTGGGGCGAGAGGTTTTGCGCCTGCGTAACTGGCTGCGCCATGCGCCCAAAGATTCTGAACTGCGCCGCCAGCTTGCAACCGCTTTTCGCTACATGAACCGCCGGGTCGGAGAACCCCAAATGGTGGCTCGGCATGCCCGCCGTGCTGCAAGGTCCTTGTCGCAACTGTCATTTACAGGCCGCACCATCGCAGCCGAAGCGCAACGATTGATGGTCGTTTTGCTTGATATCGCAGCGTTGCTTGAAAACCGAGCAGATTATTTTTCACAACATTCTGGAGGTCGTACCGGTGCTGAGTGAGTTCTCTGTGGCTGGCATCTACCTGCCGCCATTCTTTGTCTATGCGTGCGCCGCGCTGCCAATATATCTGGGGATTCGTTCCCTGCTTACACGCTGCGGCGCGCTGAGGTGGGTCTGGCATCCCGGTTTATTCGGGCTTGCCCTTTCCCTCTGCATAGTTTCGATGCTGATTCTCTTTGTTTAACCGCTTATTCGCAGAAAAGGTGTTGGTTTCCATGTCTAACAGTTTGTTTCCGGCAAAACAGATATTCAAGGCAGGGCTTACAGTGGCTGTCGTCATTTTTGCGTGGGTTCTGGTAAGCGCGCTCTGGCGTGCCTATGTCTTGGCCCCCTGGACACGCGATGGACGCGTCAGCGCGCAGATCGTCCGCATAGCCCCGGAGGTTTCAGGCACGGTACTGGATGTCTCGGTGGCAGATGACCAGTATGTGAAACAGGGGGATGTGCTCTACCGCATAGACCCTGCCCACTTTGCTCTGGCATTGGCACAGGCCGAGGCCCAACTGGCTGCGGCGGATGCATCGCTGCGCCAGAAAATGGAAGACGCCAAGCGGCGTCGTGGCATGGAGAGCATTGTACCCGTTGAAGAAATTCAGCGTGCAAATCAGGCAATGGCCATTGCCCAGGCCGAACTGCGCAGCGCGCAGGTTGCTGTGGACAAGGCAAAACTTGATATGGAGCGGACGGTGCTGCACGCCCCTGCCGATGGATATATAACGCGCCTGCGGTTGAGCAAAGGCGACTATGCGGTGACTGGTCAGCCGAATATAGCGCTGGTAGACGCAAATAGCTTCCGGATCATCGGTTATTTTGAGGAAACCAAACTGCACGGCATTGAGCCCGGCGCTTCTGCGCAGATCCGCCTGATGGGCTTTGATGATGTGATCCTTGGCAGGGTGCTGAGTATCGGGCGCGGAATAGCCGATGCCAACCAGCAGGCTGATGCGCAGGGTTTGCCAAGCGTTGCGCCAAGCTTCAGCTGGGTTCGTCTTGCGCAGCGGATTCCGGTTCGCATCGAGTTTGGGCAGCTCCCGCAAAACCTTGTTTTAGCCGCAGGCATGACAGGCAGTATCGAGGTGAATGCACCGGGAGGCAACAGGCCACCCCAGGGTCGCCTCGCAACGCTGCTGCAACGTTGGCTGTAGGGAGTGCGCATGTACACAGCACGGAATCATGCGCGACCGCGTATTTGCAGCGCATTTCTGATCGCCCCGTTGTTGCTGGGTTTGTCAGGCTGCCTGTCCGTAGGCCCGGACTATACCAAACCCACAGTGAACCTGCCTGCTAACTGGGTTGAGGCCAACAGCGCTTTGCCCGGCAACTCTCAGGATGGGCTGCGCATGTGGTGGCGGTCATTCAACGATCCGCTGCTCGACAGGCTGGTCGATCAGGCTCTGGAGCGGAATCAGGATATTGGTATCGCGCAGGCCCGGTTACGTCAGGCGCGCGCGGAGCGGGTTCAGACCGCGTCAGCCTTTGGACCGACGGTTTCCGGCGGCGGGGCTGGAGAGGCGCGGCGCACCAGCGAGGCCCTCACCGGGCAAGTCGGCGGCGAGTCGCGGACATGGCTTGCTGGCTTTGACGCCAGTTGGGAGCTGGATATCTTTGGTGGAACGCGCAGGGCGGTTGAAGCGGCAGATGCGGGCATTGAAGCGGTTGCCGAAGATCATCGCGCATTGCAGGTGAGTCTGGTTGCGGAACTTGTGTCCAACTACGCGGGCCTTCGTGCAACGCAGCTACGGCTGACTATCGCCCATGACAACATCCGCACGCTGCTTGAGAGTGAGCGACTGGCTGAGCAGGCCCAGCTGAGGGGCATGGGCACCCTGGCCGATGTGATGCAGGCGCGGGCAGAACGTAAAACAGCCGAGGCGCAGCCGCCGTTGATGGAAGCGGATATTGCCCGGTTCAGTCATGCCATCGGCGTGCTGGCTGGCGGTTTTCCCGGTGATTGGCGCACCGCGTTGGCCGAGCCGTCTTCAGCCTTACCTGTGCCCGTTCGCCTGCCGCTTTCATTGCCCTCAGAGGTGATGCGCCAACGCCCTGATATAAGGGCGGATGAACGGCGTCTTGCCGCAGCAACCGCACAGATCGGCGTTGCCGAGGCCGCGCGTTTCCCCAAGTTTACCATCCCGTTAGGCATCAGCAGCACGGTCAGCCTCATCCATGACCTCTTTTCCAGCGCCAGCACCGCGTGGTCGGCAGGGGGGCAGGTCAGCCAGTCCATCTATGATGGCGGGCGGGCACGCGCAGGCGTGAAGGCGGCGCAGGCCAGTGCCGATGCGGCAAGGCTGGTGTATGAGCGGGACGTGAGGCTTGCCCTGCGGGATGTGGAAGATGCCTTGACGGCATTGAACAGTGAACGTTTGCGGCAGGCCTCACTTAAGGAAGCCGTCGCCGACAGCCAGAAAGCCCTGGAACAATCATCCCTGCTCTATGGCAGGGGATTAAGCGCCTATATGCCGGTGCTTGTTGCGCAGCGTACCGTCAATCATGCGCGGGATGCTTTGGCCCTCAGCCAGTGGGAAGAAGTTCGCGGCGTCATTGCCCTGTACAAATCACTGGGGGCAGGGTGGTCAGATGCCCCATCGGGCCAAGAAGCAGATCAAAAGGATGAGTTCAAAAAATCAGCAGCCCGGTAACTGACCAACATCAGGCCAACAAAAAAGCCCTTGCAGCTATAAACTGTAAGGGCTTTATCTGTAAGCTTTTATGGAGCGGGAAACGGGATTTGAACCCGCAACCTTCAGCTTGGGAAGCTGACACTCTACCGTTGAGTTATTCCCGCAAAAGTGGAGCGGGAGACGGGATTTGAACCCGCGACTTCAACCTTGGCAAGGTTGCACTCTACCACTGAGTTACTCCCGCATGGTATGCGAAACGGCGAAGCGTAAAGGATACTGTTGGAGGCGGCATCCAGATTTGAACTGGAGATGGAGGTTTTGCAGACCTCTGCCTTACCACTTGGCTATGCCGCCAGCAAAAAAAAGTGGAGCGGGAGACGGGATTTGAACCCGCGACTTCAACCTTGGCAAGGTTGCACTCTACCACTGAGTTACTCCCGCTCAGCGAGAAAACGTTCTACGCGGACTAGGCTGAGGTGTCAAGCATTGCTGGACTTTTTTTCGCCGCTTTTTTGACAAAATTGTTAATTATCTGAAATAACAGCTAAAATTGTTGAACTATAGTCAGTCCTGTCTGCGGGCCGCCTTTGCTGTCAGGGGCCATCAGCAGTGCCGATGGCCCCCAAGCGTGCCGCACATGCCGTTTTACAGCGCGCATGCAGCCAATATTGCTCGCCTGATCGGCAGCCTAATCCTTGCGGTTGTCCACAATGCGCTTGGCCTTGCCCTCGGAGCGCTCAATGGAGCGGGGTTCCATCAGACGTACCTTGGCGGAAACGCCCAGATATTCCTTGATGGTCTTTTGCAGGCGGCCTTCCAGCATTTGCAGCTTGCGGATCTCGTCGGCAAAGAGGTTTTCGTTCATTTCAACGCGCACTTCAAGGGTGTCGAGGTTGTGCACGCGATCCACAATGATCTGATAGTTGGGGGAAAGCCCCTCGCTTTCCATCAGGATGCCTTCAATCTGCTGCGGGAACACGTTGACGCCGCGGATGATGAGCATGTCGTCGCTGCGGCCCTGGAGGCGCGAAATGCGAACGTGGGTGCGGCCGCAACGGCAGGGGGTGTAGTCAAGGCTGGTGAGGTCGCGCGTGCGGTAGCGCAACATGGGGATGCCTTCCTTGGTCAGCGTGGTCAGCACCAGTTCACCCACTTCGCCGGGGGGGAGCTGGTCGCCCGTAACGGGGTCAATGATTTCGGGCAGGATGTGGTCTTCCCACAAATGCATGCCGCACTTGGCTTCTTCGCATTCCATGGCAACGCCGGGCCCCATGATTTCGGACAGGCCGTAAATGTTCATGGCGCTGATGTCCATTTTGTCTTCAATGTCGCGGCGCATGGCTTCAGACCACGGCTCGGCGCCGAAAACGCCCACGCGTAGGGGAAGATCGCGAAAATTAACGCCCACTTCCATGGACGCTTCCCACAGATGCAGACCGTAGGAAGGCGTGGCGCAGAGCACTGTTGCGCCAAAATCGCGCAGCAAGCCGGCCTGACGCCGGGTTGCGCCGCCAGAAGCGGGCACAACGGTGGCGCCAAGGCGCTCCGCGCCATAGTGCGCGCCCAGCCCGCCGGTAAAGAGGCCGTAACCATAGGCCACGTGCACCACGTCCGACCTTACCACGCCTGCGGCAGCCAGGCTGCGGGCCATCAGTTCCGCCCAGGTCTCAAGGTCGCGCTGTGTGTAGCCTACCACAACAGATTTGCCCGTGGTGCCGCTGGAGGCGTGCAGGCGCACAATGTGATCCTTGGGAACCGCAAAAAGGCCATAGGGATAGTGGTTACGCAGATCCTGCTTTTCCGTAAAAGGCAGCAGTTTAAGATCCGCCAGCGACTTGATGTCGGCAGGGGTGATGCCCGCCTCGTCAAAGCGTTTGCGATAAAAGGGCACGTTGGCGTAGACGCGGTTGCACAAATCACGCAGGCGGCGCAGTTGCAGCGCCTCCATTTCTTCGCGTGGCAGAGTTTCCTGTTTGATGTTGAAAAGCACGGCCCTCTCCTTCTGCGGCTGGCGTTTGGCGGCGCAAAAGCGCGCACGCTGATCCCTGAAAAGCTTCGTTTGGGTATGCCGCAATGCGTTGGCGCGGTCAATACGGATTGGCGCGATTTCGCGCCCGTTTCAGCGCGCTGGCGGCTTGCTGCGCCATTGCTCTTGCCCCGTCTTTACGTTATGTGCTGGGTATGGAAAACAACACTTCTTCTTCACCTGCAGGGGGCACTGCCCCCAAGCGTTATTCGGATGTCCCTCTGGAAGAAAAGCTGGCGGACGTGGTCACGTGGCTTGAAGAGCACAAGGCCGCGCGCGTGGTCAGCATAGATATGGCCGGGCAGGGCGGTTTTGCCGAGGCTCTGGTCATTGCCAGCGCCGGTTCGGTGCGTCACGCCCAGAGCCTCGCCGATGGCGTGGGCGAACTTTGCCGCCAGCGCAATTTTGAATATCTGCGCATGGAAGGCTACACCGCCGGTCAATGGATTCTGGTGGACATGAACGACATTGTCGTCAACGTATTTCTGGAGCCGGTGCGCGAGCTTTACGGTCTTGAAGCCCTGTGGGGCAAGGCCGCATCTCTGGCCGAAGCCCGAAGCGGGGAATAATCATGACGCCCACGCTCTTGCTGATTCTTGATGGCTGGGGGATTGCCGAGCCGGGGCCCGGCAACGCGCCCTATGTGGCGGCAACACCCAATATGGATGCGCTCCTTGCGCGCTGCCCTCATTCCCAGTTGACGGCCTCCGGGCGCGATGTGGGGCTGCCGCGCGGCTACATGGGCAATTCCGAGGTGGGGCATCTGAACATCGGCGCAGGCCGCGTGGTGTATCAGGACATGACCCGCATCGATGTGGCGCTGGAAGACGGCAGCTTTGCCGCCAATCCGGTACTCAACGAGCTGCTTGAATCAATTCGCAAGAGCGGCGGCAAGCTGCATCTGGCGGGGCTGCTTTCTGATGGCGGCGTGCACAGCCACATTCATCATCTTGAAGCCCTGTGCGGCATGGCCCATAAGGCAGGGGTGCCTGTGCGCATCCACTGCCTTATGGACGGGCGCGACCGCGACCCGCACAGCGGCGTGGATTTTATGCGCGCGCTGCAAAAAAGCATTGAAGGGCAACCCAAGACGCGTATCGCCAGCATGGTGGGCCGTTTTTTTGCCATGGATCGCGACAAGCACTGGGAGCGCCTTGCAGAAGCGTGGGAAGTTATCGTTCACGGTACCCCTGCAACAACGCTCACGCCCGTTGCGGCCATTGAAGCCTCTTACGCGGCTGGCGTCACGGACGAATTCATCAAGCCCCTGTGTTTTGCCGAGGGCGATGATGCCGGTATGGCCGATGGCGACGGCCTGTTCCTGTTCAACTTCCGCGCAGACCGCATGCGCCAGTTCACCCAGGCCTTTATTCAGCCGGGGTTTGACGGTTTTGACCGTGGCCGCGTTCCGGCTCTGGCCGGGGTTGCTTCCATGACCGCCTATGAATCAAGCTTCAATATCCCCGTGGCCTTTCCCAAGGAGGCCGTGAGCATGGGGCTTGGCGAAGTGGTTTCCCGGCATGGGCTGAAGCAGCTGCGCTTGGCAGAAACGGAAAAATACGCGCATGTCACCTACTTTTTCAACGGCGGGCTTGAAGAGCCTTTTGCTGGTGAGGATCGCATCCTTGTGCCGTCCCCCCGTGAGGTGAAAACCTACGATCAAAAGCCCTCCATGAGCGCCGTTGAAGTGACGGACAAGTTTGTGGAAGCCTGGAATTCCGGCATGTACGACCTTGTGGTCTGCAATCTCGCCAATGGCGACATGGTGGGGCATACGGGCATTCTTCAGGCTGCGGTCAACGCCTGCGAAGTGGTTGACGCCTGCCTGGGGCGCATGGTCGCCGCTGTGGAGGCCCGCAAGGGCCGCATGATTGTCATTGCCGACCACGGCAACTGCGAAAAAATGCTCACTCCCGAAGGCCAACCTCACACGGCGCACACCACCAATCCCGTTCCCTGTATCCTGCTGGAGCCGGACGGAAAGATGCATGCCCTGGCAGACGGCAGGCTGGCCGATGTGGCCACCACCATTCTTGGTCTTTGGGGAATGCAGCCTTCTGAACTGATGACCGGGCGCAACCTGGCCGCGCCACAAAATGAAGGGGAGGCCAGCCGTGGCTGAGCGCAAGCGACCCGTCCAGCCTGTTGCGCCTGACGGAATGGAAATTCTGTTTTTTTATCAGTGCCCCAACTGCGGCAAGCACGTGCCGCAGGCGAGCCCTACGGAGCCGCGCATGGTGCGTTGCCCTGGCTGCTCCCAGTCCTTCCCCATCATTCCTGTTGACGAGCACAGCCTGCATTATGTGCGCATCATGCTGGCAGAGGGCAAGGCTGCTGCTGATCCTGATTTTTTGTAAGTCGAATTTCAGGCAAGTTCTGATTTTTGGGTGAGCCCATGGCCCGCCCCTGTTCACAAAGCCGCAGCAATGCTGGCAGTGGACAGGGGCGGGCTTTTGTGTGCGAACCGGCCTCCTTTAAAATAAGGAGGACTCTGTCCTGCAAAAAATTTGAACGCGTTCTTGGGGCAAGCCCTCCCAAAGAGTTTTGGCCAAGAATACAGGGGGAATGGCTTCCTGCGTAGCAACGCCCGTGGTTTTAGATCGGCAGGATGAAGGCCTTGGCATTGCCTGCATGTCATTTGAGCGTCATATTCTTGCCATTGTGACAGTCTGGTAAAAATTTTTTGACGAAAACGGTTGCCATCATCCGTGATTCTAGGTATGTTTTCCCAGCCTGTGTTGGAGCAGGCCTGTGTCAACCCTGTGGGAAAAACTAGAGAGGAAGGGATTTATGAAACGCATCTGTACGCTTATCCTGGCCGCCGGCCTGGTGTTCGGCGCGGCCACCGGTGCCAGCGCCATTGATTTCAAGGCCAAGGGCCAGTGGCTCATGGGCTTC
>NZ_DASQOG010000086.1:0-17276 GCF_035644575.1 Desulfovibrio sp.
ACACGTCTACACCGACCCCGATGAAGCCGTGGAATTTGTAAACCGCACGGGCTGCGATTCGCTGGCCGTTGCCATCGGCACAAGCCACGGCGCGTACAAGTTCAAGGGCGAAGCCAAGCTTGATTTTGACCGTCTGGCCCGTATTGGCGACAAGCTGCCCAATTACCCCCTGGTGCTGCATGGCGCGTCCAGCGTACCGCAGGAATTTGTGAGCCAGTGCAACCAGTATGGCGGCCAGGTTGGCGGAGCCAAGGGCGTACCCGAAGACATGCTGCGCAAGGCTGCGGGCATGAATGTGTGCAAAATCAATGTGGATACGGACATTCGACTGGCCGTCACCGCATCTATTCGTCAGTATCTTGCCGAACATCCCGACCAGTTTGACCCGCGCGCCTACCTCACCCCCGCGCGAGACGCCGTCAAGAACATGGTGGCCCACAAGATCCGCAATGTCATGGGATCTTCAAATAAAGCCTAATCCCTACGCCCCAAGGAGCGCGAATCATGCCCGTGAAAGTTGGAATGAACGGCTTTGGCCGCATCGGTCGGTATCTGCTGCGTCTTATGGCCGACGATAAAGAGATTCAGATCGCCGCCATCAACGCCCGTGCGGACAACGCCGCGCTGGCCTATCTTTTCAAGTATGATTCCACTTACGGAACCTTTCAGGGCACTGTTGATCACGATGAAAACGGCATCATCGTCAATGGCCGCCATATCACCGTTACCCGCTGCAAGGCGGGCGAATGGGAATGGGAACGCCTTGGCGTAACCCTGGCCGTGGAAACCACGGGCACCATCAAGGATCGCGAAGGGCTGGCCCAGCATCTGGCCTGCGGCGCGAAAAAGGTTGTGATCTCCGCCCCCGGCAAGGACGTGGACGCCATGATTGTTATGGGCGTCAACCATGATGTCTATGACGGCGCAAAACACAGCGTCATTTCTGCCGCGTCCTGCACCACCAACTGCCTGGCCCCTGCGGTCAAGGTGCTGCACGAAACCTTTGGCTTCCGCCATGGCCTCATGACCACTATCCACTCCTACACCATGAGCCAGCGCATACTGGACGGCACCCACAAGGACTGGCGTCGCGGCCGCGCCGCAGCCGTGTCCATGGTACCTTCAAGCACGGGCGCCGCCAAGGCTGTGGGACAGGTCATGCCGGAACTGGAAGGCAAGCTCAACGGGATGTCGGTGCGTATTCCCACCTTTGACTGCTCGCTGGTCGACCTGACCTGTGAAGTGGAAAAAGCCTGTGATGCCGCCGCTGTCAACGCGGCCCTTCAGGCTGCCAGCAGGGGCGCTCTGGCCGAAAACATGGGCTATTCCGAAGAGCCGCTGGTGTCTATCGACTACAAGGGCAGTACCTTCGGCGGCGTGGTGGACGCGCTTTCCACCCAGGTGCTTGACGGCACCATGGTCAAACTGCTCATCTGGTACGACAACGAATCCGGCTTCACCAACCAGTTGCTGCGCCTGCTGCGCATGGTGGGCAAGGACTGCTGATAAAGATCGCGCCTTGCCTGCCGGGCAGGGATGGGCATGCATTACGAGCGCGGCGGATTGCAATACCCGCCGCGCTCTGCTTTTGTTCGTCCGTTTTGACTGCCCCTGTCGCAGCAATGCTTCACTCTGCCCCTTTTGGGCCTTTCTCAACCCCGGATTTGACGTGCGTGGCCCCAGGCAAATTTTGCTCACCACTTCGCCAGCATGGGAAAAATTTTCCTCTTTTCTTTGTCGCGTTTTAAGCATTTCTCAACAAAACTGGCTCTACGTAAGGCTTTACAGACATCTCGCATGGATTGGTCATTTGCGCCGAGCCCTAATACTTTTTGCCGTTGCGCCGATTAAGTGGACAAAAGGTGGTAGCACGCAAGGACGCGTCGGCATTTCGCGCCGCCTGTGACATACAGCATTCATGGAGGAATGTATGTATATCAATCATAATACCATGGCCTCGCAAGTAGGCAACAATCTGGCCTCGCACTACAGCGACCTGAAAACCTCTACCTCGCGGCTGTCATCCGGCCTGCGCATCAATTCCGCTGCGGACGATGCCGCCGGTCTGGCCATTCGCGAACTCATGCGTACCGATATCGCCGCCCTGCAACAGGGCGTGCGTAACGCCAATGACGCCATTTCCCTCATCCAGACAGCCGACGGCGCCCTGGGCATCATCGACGAAAAGCTGACCCGTATGAAGGAACTGGCCGAACAGGCCGCCACCGGTACCTATGACTCCACCCAGCGCCTGATGATTGAATCGGAGTACCAGGCCATGGCTTCGGAAATTACCCGAATCGCCACGGCCACGGACTTCAACGGCATCCACCTGCTGGACGGCAACCTGTCCGGTGCAACGCACGATGGCAGCACCATGGCCAGCACTGGCAAGCTGAAGGTGCACTTTGGCACTGCCAACGATTCGGCGGAAGACTACTACTACATCCAGATTGGCACGAGCACGGCCTCGGCTCTTGGTGTAGGCAATGAAACGACCGCCGGACGGGACGGTGCGACCATCTCCACCCAACAAGCGGCGCAGAAGGCCCTTGTGGCCATCACCAACGCGGTGGTCTCCAAGGACAAGATCCGGGCGCACCTGGGCGCGCTGCAAAACCGGCTGGAGAACACCATCTCCAATCTGAGCACGCAGGCCGAAAATCTGCAGGCGGCTGAATCCCGCATTTCCGATGTGGACGTTGCCACGGAAATGACGAAGTTCGTCCGCAACCAGATTCTTACCCAGTCGTCTGTGGCCATGCTCTCGCAGGCCAACAGCATGCCCAAGCTGGCCTTGAACCTGATTTCCGGTTAGCGGCAAAGCCAGGTGGTGGAGGGCAATAGCCCAGGACCGGCCAAGAGGCTGGGGAGAGCTTTAAGGCCATAACCAATACGTTTCTGATGAAAGCCGGGTCGTACGCGACCCGGCTTTTTTTACGCCCTGCTATCTTATGAACTTCGGTAAATTCCGCATCGGCACAGTTGGCGCAGCAGTTTTTCTGAATGCGCAGTTCTTCCTTATTCCCCTTTTCCACTCTTGCGCTCCAGCCTCCCGCACATTTTCCCCGTCAATAATCCTGCGCCAGGACAAAAACACGGCGATGCCCCACCTATTCCGCAGAGCCTGCCCTGCACAGAATAGCCGTGTCGGGCAAAGAATATTACTCACAGCAGCGTACCCAAAAAATTCGCATCATATAGATATTTGTATATTTTTTTCTGTGCGTGCCGCTGCATTTTGCCATTGACGCACCTGCCGCCAGCTTATTGACGCATAAATCTGCGATCTCTGGCATGAATCCTGCTGTAAACGGAGTGCAGGTTTTCAGGCAAATATTGCCTCTCTGAAGCCACGAATCAGAAGAGCAACAGCGCCTGTCGTTTAAGGCTGCCAGTCCGGTTCGGCCCTGCCGATAACAGTCTGGCTTTTGGTAACTCTTTCCCCGCTCCTTGCGGGATGAACGGCGGCAGTCCGCATGGACGCGGGCGCGCATAGTGCGCCGCCGGGCAGACAGAACATTCATGGAGGAATGTCATGTATATCAATAACAACTCAATGGCTTCCAATGTTGCCAACAACTTGACCTCGCACTACAGCGACCTGAAGACTTCGACCCAGCGTCTGTCCACAGGCCTGCGCGTGAACTCCGCTGCTGACGATGCCGCCGGCCTCGCCATTCGCGAATTGATGCGCACGGATATCAAGGCGTTGCAACAGGGCGTGCGTAATGCCAACGACGCCATTTCCCTCATTCAGACCGCCGACGGCGCCCTGGGCGTCATCGACGAAAAGCTGACCCGTATGAAGGAACTGGCAGAACAGGCTTCCACCGGTACCTATGACTCCACCCAGCGCTTGATGATCGAATCGGAGTACCAGGCCATGGCATCGGAAATTACCCGAATCGCCAACGCCACGGACTTCAACGGCATCCACCTGCTGGACGGCAATCTGTCCGGTGCAACGCACGATGGCTCCACGATGACCGCCACTGGCAAGATGAAGATCCACTTCGGTACTGCCAACGACTCCGCGGAAGACTATTACTACATCCAGATCGGCACGAGCACGGCCTCTGCCCTTGGTGTAGGCAATGAGACGACCGCCGGACGAGACGGTGCGACCATCTCTACCCAGCAAGCGGCGCAGAAGGCCCTTGTGGCCATCACCAACGCGGTGGTTTCCAAGGACAAGATCCGGGCGCATCTGGGCGCGTTGCAGAACAGGCTGGAGAACACCGTCTCCAACCTCACCACTCAGGCTGAAAACTTGCAGGCGGCTGAATCCCGCATTTCCGACGTGGACGTGGCCACGGAAATGACGAAGTTTGTCCGCAATCAGATCCTCACCCAGTCGTCTGTGGCCATGCTCTCGCAGGCCAACAGCATGCCCAAGATGGCCATGCAGCTTATCGGCGGCTAACGCTGGTTGAGGGCGTGCTTTAGCACGTATCCCAAAATATCCCCGAAGGGTTCGCCCTTCGGGGATATTTTGCTGCGGAGATTTTTTTCCCGGCGGGGCCCGGTAGGCGCGCGAAGGCGCCAGCTCAGGCCAGTGCGGTCAGATCATAATCCGTATTTTCCACTATATCGCATTCCACTAGCGCTCCGGGCGCAATGCCCGGCCCACTCACATAGGTGATGCCGTCCACCTCCGGCGCCTGAAACCACACGCGCCCGCTGTGCAGCCCCGGCCAGTCGGGATGAGGGGCATCTACCAGCACCTGCATACGGCTGCCCACCTGCGCGGAGAGCAATTCGTTGCTGATGTCGGCCTGAATTTCCATAAGAGAATCCCTGCGCCACTGTTTGACCTCATCCGGCACCTGATCGGGCAGTGTTGCGGCCACGGTGCCGTCTTCTGCCTGATAGGCAAATACGCCCACATGCTGAAAGCGGCTTTCTTCCACAAAGCGGCACAGACTTTCAAAATGCTCTTCCGTTTCGCCAGGATAGCCAACAATAAAGGTCGTGCGCAAAGCCGCATGGGGCAGTACGGAGCGCACGGTATCCAGTACGCGCCGGGGGTCGCCCGCAAAAGGCCGACCCATGCGTGACAGCACATCGGGGTGAGCGTGTTGCAAGGGAATATCCAGATAGGGCAGCAGAGGTGCGCCGCAATCTCTGATAAAGCGCAAAAGTTCCGGCGTCACGCCTGTGGGGTACAGGTAGAGCAAGCGCAGCCAGGCGAGGCCCTCAAGACCCACCAGCTTTTCAAGCAGGTTGGGCAGGCCGTGCTTGAGCCCAAGATCAACACCCCAGGAGGTCAGATCCTGCGCCACAAGATCAAGCTCGCGCACGCCCTGGGCCAACAGAGCCCTGGCTTCATCGGCAATATCGTCGGCGGTCAGCGATTTAAGGCCGCCCCTGATGGAAGGAATGGTGCAGAACGCGCACTTGTGCCTGCACCCCTCGCCCACCTTGAGCCATGCGTAAGAGGGGCCGGTAGAGAGCAGTCTGCCGCCGCCAGGGATGCGGGCAGGGGGCTCGGGCAGGTTCAGGGCCTCTGCCAGCATGGCTGGCCAGCGCGGCAGATCACCCGTGGGCAGCCACACGTCCACTTCCGGCAGTTCCGCTGCCAGATCGGCAGCGCCATAACGCCCCACCATGCAGCCGCCAACAGCCAGCAAGGGCTTGACCTTGCACTTTTCAAGCCTCTGGATGGCGTCCACAACCGCGCGAACAGATTCACGCACGGCAGGGTCGATGAACCCGCAGGTATTGATGAAAACCAGACGCGCCTTGCCCATGTGTTCCACATGCTGCACGGCGACACCAAGCGAACCGAGCAGGCGCTCGCTGTCCACGCGGTTTTTGGGGCAACCAAGGCTCAGCGACCATACTTTCAGGGAATGAGGAAAAATAGCTCGTGTCATGGGGGCACAATACAGAGGGGCGGGGCGCTTGTCATCATTGAGGCCCGTTTCCGTCCTGCAGACCGGACATGCCCTGTTTGCAAATTTGCAAAACGATAACACAGATGCTAGATCTAATCTGTTGTCTAACAGGCTAATACACGAATGTAATGCCGCACGGCGGAACCCAAATATGAAAAACGCGGACCCTGCAAACCTCAGCATATCGGCTACCCAATCCAGGGAAAAGCCGCCTGCGGAATCTCCCCAGGAACTTTGCCTTTCCCACGCCTTGCAGAGCGTCTACGGCGACATATTACTCATAGATTTTGAAAAGGATACCTGCCGCGAACTGTACCACGGGGAAGGTCACTTTGCGCGTATGCCTCTGGATCAGCCCCTTGCCGAAACGCTCAGACGCGAACTTGCCGAGAGGGTTCACCCTGACGATGCACAACGTTTTGCGGCGTTTTTTTCTCAGGACAGCCTGCGACAGATGCTGGCTCAGACTCCCCTCTTTGCTGCGGAAGACATCCGCAAAAAAGCCCTCAACGGTTTGTACCGATGGGTGCGTATTATTGCCTTTCCTGCACCCAAATACGGCGGGGAGCAGACCTATATTGTCTGCACAGAAGACATTGAAAACCACAAGATTGCGGCCGACATTGCCCATGAGAACGAGATGCTGCGCCGGCAAAAGCTGGATGCCCTGCGTTACAAGGCAGTGGTGGACCACACCCGCACCCTGGTTTTTGAATGGAGCGGCACAGATCTGACCTATCTGAGCCACAGGATTCCCGAACTGCTGGCGGGCGAATATGACGGGCGCAATCCCTTTGACGTCTGGCGTGAAGACGATGTTCTCTACGCGGGCGACATGGAACCCTTTGACACCTGTCTGGCGCGCCTTGCCCTGGGCATCCGCTCTGGCGAAACGACCATTCGCCTGCGCCGTCGAGACGGCCAGTACATCTGGTGCAAGATCACCTACACCAAGCTTGACGACGGGGAGTCGGAAGAGCGCTACATCGGCACTCTCAACGATGTGGACGCAGCCACGCGCACCGAGCAGGCCCTGCGCCTGCGCGCAGAGCACGACCCTCTCACAGGCGCGTTCAACACCCAGACATTTTTTGAAAAAATAGACAAGCTCATCAAAAACAGACCCAATGAGCAGTACTGCGTATTGCGGTTTGATGTGGCCGGGTTCAAGGCCATCAACGAATCTTTCGGGCTTGAAGAGGGCAACCGCCTGCTGCGGGGCATTGCCCGCCTGATCCGCCAGCGCCTCATTCCAGAAAAGGAAATCTTTGCCCGGCTCACCGCCGATGTTTTTGCCGTCTGCCTCACAGGCGGCGCCGAGCGGACGCTACAGTTCATCCAGAACCTTTCTCTGCGTCTGGATCACTATTCCGACACCTTCCGGGTCAAACTGTTCTTTGGCATCTGCCCTGTGGAGAACTCCCGCACCCCGGCGCACATCTTGTGCGACTGGGCCTATCTGGCGCAGAAGACGGTCAAGGGCAGCGACATTGTCAACTTTGCCTTTTATGATGATGCCCTGCGCAAACGCCTGCACGATGAAAGCTACATCACTGACCAGATGTACGAAGCGCTGGAAAAACACCAGTTCAGGCTTTTTCTGCAACCCAAGGTGCAGATTTCCAGCGGGCGCATTGTGGGAGCAGAAGCGCTGGTGCGCTGGCAGCACCCCACAGACGGGCTTATCCTGCCCGGGCGTTTTGTTCCCCTTTTTGAACGCAACGGCTTTATTGTGCGGCTGGACTCGTACATCTGGGATCAGACCTGCCAGATACTGCGCACATGGATCGACAAGCACTACGAAACCATGCCCATCTCTGTGAACATGTCGCGCCTGCATTTTAACGATGACGACCTGCCCAACAAGCTCGTCAGCCTCCTGAACAAGTACAATCTGCCCCGCCATATGCTTGAGCTGGAACTGACCGAGAGTGCCTTTTTTGCCAATGAGCCAAGGCTGAAACGCCTTATGAACGAACTGCGGGCCGCAGGATTTGTTTTTTCCATGGACGATTTCGGCACAGGCTACTCGTCGCTGAGTACACTGCGCGATCTGCCCTTCAACGTGGTCAAGCTTGACCGTGCCTTCATCAGCGACGGCAGCACCAACAAACGCGGCCAGATTGTGGCCCGCAACACCATCGCGCTGGCGCGTGATCTTGATATGTCCATTGTGGCCGAAGGTGTGGAAACCAAGGAGCACGCCCGTTTCCTGCTTAACAGCGGCTGCAACTGCGCCCAGGGTTTCTATTATTCCAGGCCAGTGGACACGGCGGAGTTTGAAGTGCTCAGCTTTGTGCAGGAAAAGGCCTTCTGGGTGCATCCGCAGCTGAAGGAAGACGCCATCCGTCTGGGACTGCCCATAAGCACGGAAGCACCCATCAAAGAATACTGATTATTTTCGCCCCGTCTTCTCGCCACTCCCCGGCAACACAGATTCAAACCGTAAAACTACAGCAGAACTGTCGCTGTACCTGCTTGCCAGAGCATGTCTGGCATGCCCGGCATGTATGGTCGCTGGCTTTCCCTGGCGGCGCTTCCGAGATGGATCGTGCCATGCGCGACAGGCGCACAGGGCTTGTCCCGGTTACAGCGGCAGACGCAGCAGGCGGATGGTATGCGGCTGGATATACAGCAGCTTGCCTTCGCGAATGTCGTCCGCGCGGGTCACAAAGCTGTCCTTGTTCACGTTCAGGATGGCTTCTGCCTCGTGGCTGCAGTCAAAAAGATGCAGCACGTCACCGGTCAGCGAGTCGGCGGTGGTCCAGTGCCGGTTCACAGGCGGGCCATCCGGGGTGATGTGACGCAAAAAGCGGAAGATCACAGCCCTGCCGCTGCCCGGCGCAAGCCATGTGCGGCAACATTCCCATACCTGATCCACAGAGGGGTCGTCCTCATCTGTAAAGGGCTGGCGCACTTCCAGCGGAAAGGAACGGCTCTGGATGCGCAGCATGCCGTCAACCAGACCGCAATAGTCAGTTTCCTGCTCCAGCACGGCCCGGAAGGCTTCCGGCGAAGCCGCCAGGCCCATCAGGGTTTCGTTGAGAATGTCGCGCGCCTTGAGAACCCTGATGGTGTGGGTCAGCCGCAAGCCGTTGAGCACTGCATAAATTGCGCAAAAAGTGTCCAGTTTGCCCTGATAAAACGGTTTCAGCATGAATACCCCCATCGGCTGTTATGCCCACAGCAACACCCAGGGTCAAGCCTTCCACCCCGCCAGCATTTCTGCTTTTGCCAAGGTCTTTCTTTACAAGCTGCTGCCTCACGTGTATAAAGGAGCCTTCACAAACAATATCACAATACCTTGATATGCAGATATTCACAAATCCCCAAGAGTTGGCGGCCCAATGCAAGGCCTGGCACCGCGCCGGAGATGATATCGCTCTGGTGCCTACCATGGGTTACTACCATCAAGGGCACGAAGACCTCATGGCCTATGCCCGCACACAGGCAAAACGCCTGGTGGTGAGCCTTTTTGTCAACCCGACCCAGTTTGGCCCCGGCGAGGATCTTGAAGCATATCCCCGCAATGCCGAGCGCGATGCGGACATAGCCCGCAGTCATGGGGCGGATGCGCTTTTTATGCCGCAGCCCGAAACCATGTACGCGCCAGACCACGCCACATGGGTGGAAGTTCCCGAACTTTCCCGGGGCCTGTGCGGCCTCACCCGGCCTGTGCACTTTCGCGGCGTATGCACCGTGGTGCTCAAGCTCTTTATGCTGACCGGCGCGGATGTCGCCGTATTTGGGCAGAAGGACTGGCAGCAACAGGCCGTTTTGCGCCGCATGGTGCGCGACCTTGATGTGCCTGTGCGCATTGAAACGCGCGAAACCGTGCGCGAAGCTGACGGCCTGGCTCTTTCCTCGCGCAACGTCTACCTCAGCCCGGACGAACGCGCCCATGCTCCGGAGATTCGCAAGGCCCTGCTCTACGCCCAAAAACTGGCCCAGAGCGGTGAAACCAGCGTCAAGCTGCTGCGCGAGGCTGTGCTGCGCCGCTGGGCGGAATTTCTGCCCATGGGACGCCTTGACTACCTCAGTATTGTTCACCCGGAATCCATGACTCCGCTCACCGAAGTCACCGGTCCGGCGCTCATGGCCTGTGCCGTGCGCATAGGCAAGGCCCGGCTTATCGACAATATTCTGTTGCGACCCTAAAACCCGCGCCGCACTGACGCGAGCGCCCAAGGAGACTCATATGCACACCAAGGGCAAATACTTTTTCACTTCCGAATCTGTAACTGAAGGCCACCCCGACAAGGTCGCCGACCAGATTTCTGACGCCATTCTTGATACCCTGCTGGCACAGGACGCCAACGCCCACGTGGCCTGCGAAACCCTGGTGACCACGGGCATGGCTGTTATCGCCGGCGAAATAACCACCAGCGGCTACGCCGACCTGCCCCATGTGGTGCGCGAAACCATCAAAGGCATTGGCTACAATAGCTCCGAAATGGGTTTTGACTGGCAGACCTGCGCGGTTATCAACGCCATTGGCCGCCAGTCGCCCGACATTGCCCAGGGCGTGCTGCGCGAAAAGCCCGAAGATCAGGGCGCTGGCGATCAGGGCATGATGTTTGGCTTTGCCTGCAATGAGACTTCCACCCTGATGCCCGCCCCTATTTACTGGGCGCACCAGCTTTCGCAGCAGCTGGCGAAAGTGCGCAAGGACGGCACGGTGGACATTTTCCGTCCCGACGGCAAGACCCAGGTTTCCTTTGAATATCAGGACGGCAAGCCTGTGCGCATCAACAACGTGGTGGTCTCCACCCAGCACAGCGCCAACGCCAGCCAGGCTGATGTGGCCGAAGCCGTGAAAAAGCACGTCATTCGCCCCATCCTGGAACCCTCCGGCTATTTTGACGAAAAGGCCTGCGAAATCTTCATCAACACCACGGGCCGTTTTGTGGTGGGTGGCCCCATGGGCGACTGCGGTCTCACAGGCCGCAAGATCATTCAGGACACCTACGGCGGCAGCGGTCACCACGGAGGCGGCGCGTTTTCCGGCAAGGATCCCTCCAAGGTTGACCGTTCCGGCGCGTACATGGGCCGCTACATCGCCAAAAACGTTGTTGCCGCTGGCCTCGCCCCAGTGTGCGAAGTGCAGATCGCCTATTGCATCGGCGTGGCCCAGCCCGTCAGCGTGCTTGTTTCCTCGCAGGGCACCAGCGACCTGCCGGACGAACTGCTGACCAAGGCCGTGCGCGAAGTCTTTGACCTGCGCCCTTATTTCATCAGCAAGCGCCTTGATCTCAAGCGCCCCATCTACCAGAAGTCTTCCTGCTACGGTCACTTTGGCCGCGAACTGCCGGAATTCACCTGGGAAAAGACTGATGCCGTAGCCGACCTGCGCACCGCCGCCAAGGTGTAGCGCGAGCCTGCGTATTTGCCCTTTTGAGGTGCAGAAAATTCCTTACGGGGTTTTCTGCACCTCATTTTTATCCAAAATTTTTGCTCGCACATTCCGGCTAGAGGCTTTTGATCGCCTTGAATTCCGGCTAAATATCCCTTTTGCCCGCACGAGTTGCAAGCCGCCCCGCCCTTGCCTATACTGACTCACTTGACCGCGCCGCTCCGGCGCTATCCTTGGCAGCTTCACCCTGAAACTGCCAGTCGTCTGCGCGAGCAGACGCCCGCCACGAGGCCCCGGCGCAATGCCTTGCGCTGACAAACGCCCGCGTGAGCGACTTAAAATGCTGTAGTAAAGGCGAGGTAGCACATGGCTGGCAATACATTCGGACAAGCCCTCCGGCTGACAACATTCGGCGAATCCCACGGCGTGGGCCTTGGCGGCATCATTGACGGCTGCCCGGCGGGCCTGGCCCTGACAGAGGCCGACATTCAGGCCGAACTTGACCGCCGCAAACCCGGTCAGGGCCCCACCGCCACCAAGCGCAAGGAATCGGACACGGTTCGCCTGCTCTCCGGCGTGTACGAGGGCATGACCACGGGCACGTCCATTGCCTTTTACATCGCCAACGAAGACCAGCGCTCGCACGACTACGGCAATCTGGCCGAAGTTTTCCGCCCCGGCCATGCGGACTGGGGATATTTTCAAAAGTACAACGGCATTCGCGACCATCGCGGCGGCGGGCGCTCCTCTGGGCGCGAGACTGCAGCCCGCGTTGCTGGCGGCGTTATTGCCCGCAAGATTCTTGAGCGCCGTGGCGTAAAAATCATGGCCGCCTGCGTGGAACTGGGCGGCACCGCCGTGCAGGACTGGGCGACCCTTGATCTGGACAATGCCCGCAAGCGCCCGTACTGCGCCGCCACAGAGGCCATGCCATCCCTGTGGGATCAGGTGGTGCTGGCCGCCCGCAAAGCGGGCGATACCTTGGGCGGCATTGTGCGCATTGAAGCGCGCAACGTGCCCGCAGGCCTTGGCGAACCCGTATTTGACAAGCTTGAGGCCGTGCTGGCCCACGCCATCATGAGCATTGGCGCGGTCAAAGGTTTTTCTGTGGGCGAAGGTTTTGGCGCGGCCAAACTGCACGGCTCGCAGAACAATGACCCCCTGCTCCCCGCTGACCCGGCGCAGCCCGGCAAGGGCACCTTTGCTTCCAACCACGCGGGGGGCATATTGGGCGGCATTTCCAGCGGGCAGACCATTGTCATGCACGCCGCCGTCAAGCCCATCGCATCCATAGCCGTTACCCAGCAGACCGTGGACAAGGAAGGCAACGCCGCCTCCGTGCTTATTGGCGGGCGGCACGACCTTGCCGCCATCCCGCGCGTGGTGCCGGTTATGGAAGCCATGACAGCTCTGGCCCTTGCCGATGCCCTGCTGCTCCAGCAGCGTATGGGGCTGGGCCTGTGAGCAAAAAGGCCGACGCTCGCACTCTGAACGCCCTGCGTTCTGTTGGCCCGGCAACCATTGAAGACCTGCGCCTGCTTGGCGTTGCTGATGTTTCCGACCTGGCGGGGCGCGACCCTCAGGCCCTGTATGATGAACTGTGCCGCATCAAAGGCCAGAAAATTGATATCTGTTGCCTTGATGTTTTTAACTGCGCCGTAGCCCAAGCAAAGAAGCCGGAACTTCCTGAAGATCAGGGCAACTGGTTCTGGTGGTCGCGACAGCGCAAGGCTGCAACAAGCCCAAGGATTGCTGACAAGGCGAGTGCATGAGCAACCTGCCCCTTTTACAAGATCCCGATTCCGTTGAACTCACCGGCACGGTGGAGCGCGTTGTCTTTCATAATGAAGAAAACGGCTACACTGTACTGCGCCTCTTGCCCGCCAGTGTGAACAGCGGCAACGGCAACGCAGGCCTCACCCGCCCGCGCGACCCTGTTTCGTGCATTGGACACATGGTCAATCCGCAAGCGGGCGTACAACTCAAGGTATCAGGCCGTTGGGTCAATAACCCCAAGTTTGGCCGTCAGATCGAGTTTCAGAACGCCGATGAAATGCTGCCCGCCACCAGCGAGGGCATCCGCCTCTATCTCGCCTCCGGCCTCATCAAGGGCGTTGGCGAGGAGATGGCCGGGCGCATTGTCGAGGCCTTTGGCACGGATACCATTCGTATTCTTGACGAAGAGCCCGAGCGCCTGCTCAAGGTGCGCGGCGTGGGCAGCAAGAGCCTTGACCGCATCCGCACCTCCTGGGCTGAACACCGGGGCATGCGCGACCTGCTGCTTTTTTTGCAGCCCCACGGCATCACGCCAGCCTATGCTGTGCGCATCTACCGCGCCTACGGCGCTGAGGCGCTCGCCATTGTGCGTGAAAATCCCTATCGGCTTGCCATGGATATCCACGGCATCGGCTTTGTCACTGCCGATGCAGCCGCCAGCAAACTGGGCTTTGAACACGACAATCCCCTGCGGGTACAGGCGGGCACCCTCTATGTGCTGCAAAAAGCCACGGACGACGGCAACGTCTATTTGCCGCAGGCGGAGCTGACCGAGGCGGTCTGCGCCCAGATCGGCGTTGACGAAGGCCTTGTGGAGGATGCCCTCGCCGCGCTCGAAGCTGATGAACGCATCGTGCGCGAAGAGCTGGACATGCCCGACGCCCCCGGCGAGATCGGCGTGTACATGCGGCGCTACCACCACTGCGAGTCAAAAACCGCCTTCTACATCCAGCGCCTCTTGCGCTCGCCCAAATCCGTGCGTTTTGAAAAGCCGGATGTGCTGGTGGACAAGGTTGTGGGCGAGCTGAACATTTCCCTCGCGGCAGAGCAGCTTGAGGCCGTGCGCACTGTCGCCCGCAGCAAGATGATGGTGCTCACCGGCGGCCCCGGCACGGGCAAAACCACCATCATCAACGCCATTATCAAACTCTTTGGCGAGGTACGCGCACGCATACTGCTGGCCGCGCCCACAGGCCGCGCCGCCAAGCGCATGTCTGAAACATCGGGCCGCGAATCGCGCACCATCCACCGCCTGCTGGAATACAGCCCCAAGGAAGACGGCTTTGCCCGCAATGAGGACAATCCCCTCGCCTGCGGTCTCCTCGTGGTGGACGAAGCATCCATGATGGACACCCTGCTCTTCTACCACCTGCTCAAGGCCGTGCCGCTTGGCGCGACGCTTGTTCTGGTGGGCGACGTGCACCAGTTGCCTTCGGTAGGCCCGGGCAACGTGCTTGCAGACATTATCCGCTCCGGCGTTGTGCCTGTTGTGGAGCTGACCGAAATTTTCCGACAGTCCGCCGAGAGCGAAATCATCTGCAATGCCCACCTCATCAACCGTGGCGAAATTCCCTCGCTGGAATCGAGCAAGGAACGGCTCTCGGACTTCTACTTTATTCACCAGAATGACGCAGAAAAGGCCGCAGAACTCATTGTGGATCTGGTGCGCAACCACATTCCCCGGCGCTTCAACCTCGACCCGGTGGACGACATCCAGGTGCTCACGCCCATGCACAAGGGCGCTGTGGGCGCTGGCCGCATGAATGCCTGCCTGCAGGAAGCCCTGAACCCGCACGGCATTGAAGTACGCCGTGGCGACCGCTGCTTCCGCCTGCACGACAAGGTCATGCAGATACGCAACAACTACGACAAGGACGTTTTTAACGGCGACATGGGGCGCATCAGCTTTATGGACGTGCGCGAACGTACCCTCAGCATCACCTTTGACGAACGCGTTGTGCCCTACGAGTTTGATGAACTGGACGAAATCGCGCCCGCCTACGCCATCTCCATCCACAAATCGCAAGGCTCGGAATACCCGGCGGTGGTTATTCCCGTCATGATGCAGCACTATGTGCTTTTGCAGCGCAACCTCATCTATACGGGCGTAACACGCGGTAAAAAACTGGTCATTCTGGTGGGCGAATCCCGCGCTCTGCACATGGCCGTCAAAAACAACAAGACCCGCAAGCGCTTCACCCGGCTGGCGCAACGCCTCGCGCCTGTGGAGTAGCCGGGTCTGCACGAATTGTTTTTCTGAACGCCAGCCAGTTTGTACGGCGGATTTTTAAAGAAACAGCGCCGACCAGGATTCAGTATGAAATATCTTGATGACTCATGGGAACGAAATGAACACTTCAATTTTTTTCAGTCGCGAAAAAATCCATGCTTCAGTGTTTCTTTTTCAGCCAATGTTGCAAGATTGTATGAAGTAAAAAAACAGAATGGCTTTCGGCTTACGGATTGCATCTATTTTGCCGCCATGCTCGCAGTTCATGGCGTTGCTGGCTTCAGGCAACGCATAGTCAATCTGCGCCCTGTGGAATTTGAACGCATTGATGCGGCTTTTACCTACATTCCTAAAGGCAGAAAACTGCATTGCAACTGCGTTGCAAAGTTTGACCGCAAATTTTCTGTATTCAGCAGCAATATCAGCGCTGCCCGCGCCATTTCCGACCAGAATCCAACGCTTTGCCCCGAGGGCGGCGAAGTGCAGAGCTTGATCTACTTTAGCTGCGTGCCAGACATTCCAATACTTTCAGCAACAAATCCCTGGGGTGATCCGTGGGTCGACAGCGTGCCCAGAATCCTTTTTGGCAAAAAAGATGACTCGGGGAATATCACCATTTCCATTGAAGCGCTCCACAGTTTTATTGATGGAATACATCTTGCCGAGTTTTATAAGATCTTTACGAAAGTCATCGAATCCCCCCACGAATATTTCAGCTGATCGCGACAGCGCCATTCAAAATTCAAGCCCGGCTCATTCCATGAACCGGGCTATCTTTTTTTCATGAAGTCAGACTTGCCTGCGCCATGTAAGGGGGGCGCATTGCGTGCAAGGGAGTCTACTTCTTTTGCCTTTCCGCGCGATGGATTTTGTTCGCTGACAAGGAAAGCAGGGCTTTTTGCGCATAACCTTGATGGGCGCGATGCATGATGCATTTTGTTCTCTGGCAAGGAAGAAGCGCTTTGCATGCAGAGAGTGTCATTCTTTTCTCTCCCGCACGATGGATTTTGTTCGCTGGCAAGGAAAGCAGGGCTTTTTGCGCAGGGAGTGTACTCTAATGGTACTCGACCGGAGCAAAAAGCCCTGCTTGACGCTGTCAGCGGGCAAAAGACGCGCGCGGAGCTAGGCGCTGGCGGCGAGATGCAGATCCCCCATAGCCAACCTCCACGCAGCTATATCTTCCACACTGCACAAAGGCATGTTGTGGGCGCGGGCAAAGCTGGCAACTTCGGGCAGTCGGGCCATTTCGCCGTCATCCAGAGTCAGCTCGCAGAGAACGCCGCAGGGTTCAAGGCCTGCCATGCGCATGAGGTCGACCGTGGCTTCCGTATGGCCGCGCCGTTCCAGCACGCCGCCGGGGCGCGCCCGCAAGGGGAACACATGGCCGGGGCGGCGCAAGTGGACGGGCTGGGCGTCGGGCGCAGCGGCGGCCTTGATGGTGGCAACGCGGTCAGCGGCGGAGACACCTGTGGTAACGCCCGTGGCCGCCTCGATGGTGACGGTAAAGGCAGTTCCCTGCGTGTTGGTGTTGTGGTCGGTCATCATGGGCAGGTCAAGACGCTGCACATGCTCGTCCGTAAGACACAGGCAGACAATGCCGCTGCAATGCCGGATCAGCATGGCCATCTGCGGCACTGTGATGTGCTGCGCGCTGAAAATAAGATCGCCTTCGTTCTCGCGGTTTTCGTCATCCACAACGCAGACGCCGCCGCCTTTGCGCAGTGAGGCAAGAGCAGCGCGAACACGTTCTTCAGAGGTGCCGAAAGAGGCAAGGGATAATGAGGACTGATGCATTCCGTTCTCCTGTTTCCGGCTTTGTTTGCCGGGAGATGGTGCATCAGGGCGTGGACGGGCCGCAACACAAAGTGCGCCTTCAAATAAAGGACGCACCGCTGCTGTGGGCGGCAAAAAACCGTTCTCTTCCATCCGGACTATAACCGTCGGCTTCGGATTCTCACCGAATCTGCTGACCCCAAACACTGGGCGCTCGCGGGCTGGCGGAAGCCTGCTGGCCGCC
>NZ_DASQOG010000087.1:0-2249 GCF_035644575.1 Desulfovibrio sp.
CCAAAGGGTTCGGAGCTGAACTGCATCTTGCCGAGGCCGCCGGCCACGGTCAGATTGGTGCAGGCTTCGATGTACTTGTCCTGCAGTTCCTTGGGGGTGTTGGCATAGCGGTAGAGGAAATTTTTTCCCTCAATGCTGCCCGTAAAATCAGGTTCAAAGGGATAGCCGTAGGGCAACAGCATCATCTGCACACCCTGCTGGGTGGGGACGGTCTGAAGGGTGGCCACCTCGTTAAGGCAGTCCTTGTCGGCGTCATACTTGCCGATGATCAGTTCGCCCGTCACCAGCTTCATCAAACGGATATCATAAGCCATGCTCAACTCCTCGGTAGTCGTTGGTTTTACCTAGGCATTGGCGCAACGCATGTCAAGGTATTTTATGTTGCCAACAGTTTTGAAATGACTACAGTACGGGCATGCAGAATTTTGACGCACCCATCAATACAGACCCCGCAGTAACGGCCAAAGTGCTGGAACCAGTGCTCGGGTATGTCTTTACAAAGCCCTCGCTGCTGGATCTTGCCCTGACGCACAGCTCGTGGGCCAATGAATGCGGCACAGGGCAAAACCATAACGAACGCCTTGAATTTTTAGGCGATGCCGTGCTTGAACTGTGCGTCTCTGCCCAGTTATTCAGGCGATTTCCTGACGCGCGCGAAGGCGAGCTGACCAAGATGCGGGCGCATCTGGTGAGCACCGTAAGCCTCGCTGAGCGGGCGCGGAAGATTGGGCTTGTTGCCTTGCTGAAATTGGGACGGGGAGAAGAAAGCCAGGGGGGGCGCAATCGCGACGGCGTGTTGAGCGATGCGCTGGAGGCAGTGCTTGCCGCCGTGTATGAGGACGGCGGTTTTGCTGCCGCCCAAGGCGTGGTAGCGCGGCTTTTTGCCGACCGCTGGCCCACGGCTGCAAGCAAGACCATGCCTAAGGACTATAAGACCCGGCTTCAGGAAGCTTCGCAACAGCGCTTTGGCGAAGCGCCGCTCTACACCCGCATGGGCAGCCAGGGGCCGGAGCATGCCAAAATTTTTGAGATAGCCTTGCGGCTGCCGGATGGAACCGAATTTGCCGCCACTGGCAGCAGCTGCAAAAAGGCGGAACAAAATGCCGCCCAGCAGGCGCTTGCCGCTCTTGAATCTACTGCAATACCAAAAAAGAACTGACAAATCCCCCAATATGCCGCTGCAAAGCATGCGTGCATAATCGGGATTGTCCCGGCCCGGGGGCACAGCCCCCGGGCCTCCCATCTTTGGTCCACCACAGCCTAGTTTATGATGGCCTAACCGCCGATAAGCTTCATGGCCATCTGCGGCAAGGAGTTGGCCTGCGACAACATGGCCACCGCAGACTGGGTGAGAATCTGGTTGCGGACAAAGGACGTCATTTCTGTCGCAACGTCCACGTCGGAAATACGGGATTCAGCAGCCTGGAGATTTTCAGCCTGAGTATTCAGGTTGGTAATCGTATTTTCCAGACGGTTCTGTACCGCGCCAAGGTGCGCGCGGATTTTATCCTTGGACACAATGGCCTTCGTGATGGCCTCAAGCGACTGCTGCGCGGCCTGCTGCGTGGAAACCGTGCCGCCCGCGCGCATTGTGTTGCTGGCGGTATCATAGGCCTGATTGCCGACGCCAAGGGAAGATGCGGTGGTGCTGCCGATGGTGATATAGTAGTAGTCTTCGGCAGAATCGTTGCCGGTGCCAAAGTGAACCTTCAGCTTGCCGGAAGCAGTCATGCCGCTGCCATCGTGCGTGTCAGAGGACAACGTACCGTTCAACAGGTGGATACCGTTGAAGTCGGTGGCATTGGCGATACGGGTGATTTCCGAAGCCATTGCCTGGTACTCTGATTCGATCATCAGGCGCTGCGTGGAGTCGTAGGTGCCGGTGGCAGCCTGTTCCGCCAGTTCCTTCATGCGCGTGAGCTTTTCATCGATGATGCCAAGCGCGCCGTCGGCGGTCTGGATCATGGAGATAGCGTCGTTCGCGTTGCGCGCGCCCTGATGCAGGGTGGTTATGTCGGCGCGTTGCAGTTCTCGAATTGCCAGACCTGCGGCATCATCAGCGGCGCTGTTGACGCGAAGACCAGACGACAAGCGCTGCATGGATTTTCCCAGTGCCGAGTAATGCGCATTTAAATTTCTGGCCGTATTGTCGGCCATCATATTATGGTTAATGACCAAAGACATGGGACACCTCCTGGTGGTTACTAAGCTGTACTCGCCAAGATGCAATCCATGTGCCAATAAAAAAA
>NZ_DASQOG010000088.1:0-5672 GCF_035644575.1 Desulfovibrio sp.
CTGGTGCCCGGCCAAGGAAGATATTGCGCCCTACCTCTGCTATACGGTGGAAGAAGAAAACCTGCGGCTGATCATGATGGACAGCATGAGCCCCGGCTCCCATTCCGGCCACTTCCCCGCCGAAACCGGCGACTGGCTGGAGCGTGAACTGGCAAAGCGCCCGGATACGCCAACCATGTTCTTCATGCACCACCCCCCCTTTGTTACGGGCATGGGGGCCATGGACGAACCTTTTGAAAACGTGGAACGCTTCGCAGCAATTGTAGAGCGCAACCCGCAGATGCGGCTGTGTTTCGGCCACATGCACCGCCCCATCGTCACCGAATGGCACGGGCGGATCGCCATGACAGCACCTGCGGTTTCCATGCAGATAGACCTTGATCTCTCCCCCGAGGGCGGCGACACCTTCCGCATGGAGACGCCGGGCTATCTGCTCCACCACTTTGACAACGGCGTGTGGAATTCCCACATCTGCCAGATTGCAGTGCAGGCTACTTTTGCCGGGCCGTATCCCTTTGCTGGCTCGGTGAATCCTACCCAATAGTGTTTCCCGACATGAAACACCCGCGCAAGCGGGCCGGGGCTGCCGACATCGGGTCGGCAGCCCCGGCACCCTCCAGAAATCACGCCGCCATGTCTGCCCTTCCCTCTTTTTTCCTGCCCCTTTTCTGCCAGATCCACTCATTTTGAAAGAGCTTTCCTCAATTGCGTGCAAACGCAAGCCTCAATCCGCCCCTTACTATCCACGCGTACACTTTTGTTCACGTTGTCCTCATCAAGTTGATGAAAACTGCGCGCAGCAGATATTGACATCACTATCAGACCGGTCTAATTTTTAGCTATGAAAGAAAGCGCACGAGAAAAAATCATTGCTGCGGGTGTTGAAATAGTCGCTGTTTCCGGCTTCAACGCCACAGGCATAGACGCCATACTCAAGGCGGCGGGCGTGCCGAAAGGCTCGTTCTACCACCATTTTGGCACCAAGGAAAACTTTGGCATTGAGGTCATCAACCTCTTTGCTGAAAACTATACAAAAAAATTGCACGGCTACCTGGATGATGAAACGTTGCCCCCGCTCCAGCGCATCCGCAGGTATCTGGAGGAAAGCATCGAGCGTACAGTGCAGGACAACTTCAGCAAGGGTTGCCTCATCGGGAATCTGGGACAGGAGCTGGCCGCACAGAGCGAACGGTTCAGATGCCGCCTGGAAGAAGTCTTCCACGACTGGCTTGGACTTTTTGCCCGGTGCCTGCGCGAAGCACAGAAGGCTGGCGAATTGAATCCGGGGCTTGATCCCCAGTTACTTGCAGGTTTTCTTCTGTCTGGCTGGGAAGGAGCCATTTTGCGGGCAAAAGTCGTGCGCTCGCCCGAGCCCTTGAAACAATTTGTGAACGTGCTGTTCACAAGGGTTTTAACAGCAGGGTAATTGTTCTGCCGCAACAAAAAGTCGGCTGAGCCTGAAGCAGCGGGCCAAGGCCGCGCATGCCCGGGCCACTCCAGCCAAAAACTGCGACCCCCCAACCCGCACCACACATATAACAGCGAGCATTCTTATGAACGCGCAGAAAAAAATACTTATGGTTACGACCAGCGCCGATGCCCTGACTAACGGCAGAAAAACAGGCGTGTGGCTTGAAGAAATCGCGGTTCCCTATCTTGCCCTGGCAAAGGCTGGCCTCTCCATAACCGTTGCCAGCCCCAAGGGCGGCGCGGTGCCAGTTGATCCCCACAGCCTTGATGATGCCTCTGTTGCCAAATGGCCGGACATCCTTGAGCTTCTGAAAAATTCTGCACCTCTCAAGGATATTCAGGCCGAGGGCTTTGACGCCATCTTTCTGCCTGGCGGGCACGGCACCATGATGGATTTTGCCACCGATGCCGAGCTGAAACGCCTGCTCAACGATTTCGCCAAAGCAGACAAGATAATTGCGGCAGTGTGCCACGGCCCGGCTGGGCTGGTTGGAGCCAAAAAGCCTGACGGCTCCCCCCTTGTGGCGGGCAAAACCATAACGGCCTTTACCGATGACGAAGAAATTGCCATGCAGCTGGAAAAGGCCGTTCCCTTTATGCTGGAGACAACGTTGCGCGGTGAAGGCGCGAACTTTGTGGTCGGCCCCATGTGGGCGCCGCATGTGGAAGTGGACGGCAAGCTCATAACCGGGCAAAATCCTGCATCCAGCGAACCCATTGCCCAGGCGGTACTTGAACGGTTGCGGTAAGTTATCTCGTAGAGAAAACGGCAACGCCCGGTTCCCCATTATTCTGGGGAATCGGGCGTTTTTCGATGATTTTGGTCTGGCTTCGACAGCAAAGTGCGGAAGCCAGGACAAAAGTTATTTTACGTAGTGGATGCGCTCCGCATTAAACCTGTCCTGCTGCGTTTTTTGCTCCACAGGATAGCCCATGGGGAAAATGGCAAAGGCCCTCTGCCCAGCAGCCACAGGCAGAATTTTTTCCACCTTTTCCATCCGGTCTTCGTCAGGGGCCACACCAAGCCATACGCCGCCCAAGCCAAGTGAATCCACTGCCAGCCAAAGGTTTTGCATGGCGATGGCAAGATCAATCTGCGCATATTGGGGGAAACGGCAGCCTTCCTGCCGATAGGCAGCCACAATGGCCAGGGGGGCGTCTGCCGCGCACCCGGCATAAGGGCTGACCTGAGCAAGGGCGTGCAACTTTTCTCTGGATGTCACCACATAAAAATCCCACGGTTGCTGATTGCCCGCAGAAGGTGCGGCCATGGCGGCGCGCAGCACCTGCTCGACCTTGTCACTTTCAACGGCGCGGTCTTCAAACTTGCGCACGCTGACCCTGTGGAAAATCTCCTTCATGGGAACCCCCTTGGCTATTGTGTTGCTCACTTTTAATTATTGCAAAATATATGCGCTGACAATTTCGCCATAATAGGCAATGTGCGCATCGCGGTTTGCTCCAACTGCTGAGCCGTCAACGTCCTGAGGATAAAACTTTGACTGGTATTCGGTGATCAGGCTGGGGAGATCCTGCTTCTGCTTGTACACGATCTTGCACTCAAGGGTGAGAGGCAGCTCCTTGATAGCGGGGACAGAAACAAGTTCTGAATCCACAAGGGTCAGACCAGCTTCAGAAATTTTATCCAGATTTCGCCCGCATTTCGCGCCGCAAATACCAATGATTTTTTTGTTATATTCGCCAAAAGGCACGTTGACGGTGAACTCGGGATTTTTATCCAGCAATTCTCGTGTAAAGCGGTGCTCGCGCACATAGGCCACAAATACCGGGCTGGACCAGTCAATGCCGAGAGTTCCCCAGCCAATGGTCATGCTGTTCACCCGGCCATCCGCCTTTGAGGTTAGCAATATTCCCTTGGGCAGAGCTTCAAGAATATTTTTGGCGTATTCGGCAACAATAATTTTTTTCCTTTCCATAATTCGATCCTCATTTAGGTGGTGATATGCTGAGGGCTTAAAAGCCCTTCGGCAGATTTGTGGGTGCAGCCTGGACGGGTTTGGCGGGGCATTGACGATTCTCGCGAAGTGGGCTTGCATTCTCATGAAAAAAAATTTGGCTGATTCCCGCGATGCGAGTTTATTATTAGACCGGTCGTATAATAAGTCAAGCAGATTTATTTGTGCCGTTACGCGGGGCATATTCGCCAGTATAACCATCAGCCCATATTATGATTTCGGAGAATAAGGCAAACAAACAGGAGAATCGTACTAGCGACTTGCCCTATGGCAGGGGTAGAAAATATCGGGTTCAAGGTCTGCCCGCTCTTGGCAGCCCCCTGCCGCAGGCAGTATTCTCCTCATGGCAGCACGCGCCAATGAAAGCGAGAAACAAAAATTTCCAACCGATCACACGTTGCTGCACTTTGGGTCTGCGCTCAATTGTGCAATATAATCTTTCCGGTTCATACAGCTAAACGCAAAGGTGAATACTTATGGAAAAAGCAAAGGTGTATTTTACGGATTTTCGCACCAAGGCTTTTGGCGATGGATTGCCCACCAAGCTGAAGAAAATGATCAAAAAAGCGGGCATCGGCCATATTGATATGAAGGGCCGCTTTGTTGCCATCAAACTGCACTTTGGGGAGCTTGGCAACATCAGTTATCTGCGCCCTAACTATGCGCGCGCTGTTGTTGACACGGTCAAGGATTTTGGCGGCAAACCTTTCTTGACCGACTGCAACACCATGTATCCCGGCAGCCGCAAAAATGCCCTGGAACATCTGGAATGTGCCTGGCAGAACGGTTTTACACCCCTTACGGTGAATTGCCCCATCATCATTGGCGACGGGCTCAAAGGCACGGACGAAGCACTCGTGCCGGTTGCGGGCGGCGAATATGTCAAGGAAGCAAAGATTGGCCGCGCCGTTATGGACGCCGATATTTTCATCAGCCTCACCCACTTTAAAGGGCATGAAATGACCGGCTTTGGCGGAGCCATCAAGAACATCGGCATGGGTTGCGGATCGCGCGCCGGTAAAACGGAGCAGCACAGCAACGGCCAGGCCAACATCAACGAATCGCTGTGCGTTGGCTGCAAGGCCTGCATCAAGCAGTGCGCCAATGACGCCTTGCACTACTCTGCCGATACCAAGAAAACCACGGTTGACCACAATAACTGCGTGGGCTGTGGACGCTGCCTGGGTGCGTGTAATTTTGACGCCATTTCTTTCGCGCATGATGCTGCCATTGAAATGCTCAACTACAAAATGGCAGAGTACACAAAGGCCGTGCTGGATGGTCGCCCACACTTCCATATTTCGCTGATTGTGGACGTTTCGCCCAACTGCGATTGCCATGGCGAGAATGATGCGCCCATTCTGCCCAATATCGGTATGTTCGCTTCATTTGACCCACTGGCGCTTGACCAGGCCTGCGTGGATGCCTGTATGAAGGCCAAACCTCTGCCCGGCAGTCAGCTCGCTGAAAATATTGCGAAAAAAGGATTTGTGGATCACCACGATCACTTTAAAAATTCTGGCCCTGAATCCGAGTGGCGTGCCTGTATGGAGCATGCCGAAAAAATCGGCCTTGGCACGCGCGAATATGATCTGATTGTAGTGAAGTAGACAACAATTATTGCAAGCGCAAAACTGGCCGGGGCAACCCGGCCTTTTTTTCGTTATGCCGCATGGGGCAAAAACTATATAGCCTCAAGCACCAAAGCACAGGCAAACACAAGGACATCCCAAACAGCATTAATGAGACGAGCATCTACAATTGAAAAAAATTCAGCCGTTCAGCGCGACCATATGGATACAATTCCCATGCGCCTCAGCAGAACGGGGACGCCTGTGCGGCGCGCAGCAAGGCGAGGCCGGTTATGGGGCTACGCCCCCTTCGCGGCCCCCCTTGCATCCCCCCCGAAGCACCCCGAAAGAAAGACTATCAATAACCCCAGTGTGGCGAGGACAACGCGGCTTTAGCTCCGGGAGCTTCCCTCTCTCGCTGCGCTCGCTCAGGAGATCTCCCTCCGCGCCGCGTAAATGCCAGATAGCGCTTTAGCTTTGGATAAAATCCGTTTCAGCCAACACCCCAGATAATAATTCTGCTTTGAAAGCTGCTCGTTGGCTCAAACTGCCTTCGCCACAATAATTGTTGCCTCTCAAAAGATTTTGCTTCGCTGCGGGCATCATCACAAACAAAACGTGTTGATTACTCCCCTAGGAACCTTGAAGCAAAACC
>NZ_DASQOG010000089.1:0-10441 GCF_035644575.1 Desulfovibrio sp.
CCCGCCGCATTTGGAGACAACCATGACGGAAACCAGCACCAAGGCCTCCCGCCCCGTATTCAAGACGGGCCTGCCGCACGTGGCCTATGTTCTGCTGTGGTATCCGCTGTTTACACAGCCCTTTATCTTCAGGGAAGTGGAGGGCCTCAAGGGGCTGCTGCCGCTTTCCGTATACAGCCTTTACGGCCCCAACCTGCGCCACTGTTCCAACGAGATGCGGGCCGTGGCCGGAGAAACGCACACCTACGGCATGCGCGCTCTGGGGCGTGTGCTGGGGGAATGCTTTCGGCAAATAACGCTGCATCCGCTGCGCTCCGGACGCCTTTTCCGCAGGGTCCTGTTCCGCCGCTGGCGCAGCTGGGAAACCCTGGGTGAAAACCTTTGGGCATTCTGCGCCGGCGTATACCTGGGCCGTCTGTTCAGCGAAGCCGGCATAGACATGGTCTACGCTCCCTGGCCCCGAGGAACGGCCACAGCAGCCTGGGTTGCCTCGCAGATCGCCGGATTGCCCTTTGCCACAGCCGCGCGCGGCGATAATCTGGAGCCAGCAGACTCGGACCTCGGCGACAAGCTGACCGCAGCTTTCTTTGTCCGTGCCAACAACGAGGCGGATAAGAAACGTATCGAGGTTTTTGCCACGGGGCAGGCCAAGGGCAAAGTGGAGCTGATCTACAACAGCCTTACCTTGCCGCCCTTGCCAAAAACTGAAGCAACTACAAGCGTTGCCGCACCCAAGACACAGGAACATGCCCAGACACAGCAGCCCATGGAGCGCCCCGTGCGTCTTCTGGCTCTGGGGCGGTTTGACGTTACCAAGGGTTTTGACGTGCTGATCAAGGCCTGCGCAATCCTGCGCGACAGGGGCGTGGATTTCAGGCTTACCCTTGCGGGCGGCGGCGGCGCGGTTATGGGTCTAGGGCGTATGGAAGCAGAAATACTGCGCCTGCGCGAGGAGCTGCGGCTTGAAGACCGCGTGCTGCTGCCCGGCATCATTTCGCACAACGAGCTGCCGCACATTCTGGCCGAGCACGACATTTTTGCAGCGCCCTGCGTAGTGCACGAATCTGGCCGCCGCGATGGCATTCCAAACACGGTTATTGAGGCCTTGGCCTACGGCCTGCCCGTTGTGAGCACCACGGTCAATGCCCTGCCCGAAGTGGTGATCAACGGCAAAACCGGCCTTGCCGTGCCGCCCAATGATCCCGTGGCTCTAGCCGATGCCCTGCAATGCCTTGCCGATGATGACGCCCTGGCTCAGGAACTGGCGCGCAATGGCAAGCAGCTTGCGGCGGATATGTTTGACCCGACCCGCAACAATCGGCGTTTGGCTGATATTTTCATCAAACATTACACGATCTGGAAGCAAAAATGTGCGGTATAGCGGGCATTTGCCAAGTTGACGCCTCGCCCCTCACTCCCGAAGCCGGGCAGTGGGTCAAGGCCATGACCGATCGCATGTCCCATCGCGGCCCCGACGGTGAGGGACAGTGGAGCAGCGGCCCGGTATGCCTTGGGCACAGGCGGCTCTCCATCATCGATCTTTCCGGCGGCGGTCAGCCCATGCACAGCGCCGATGGTCAGATGACCGTCACCTTCAACGGTGAAATATACAATTATGCAGAGCTCAAGGAACAGTTGACCGCCTTGGGCGGACAATTCCAGACCAGTTCCGACACGGAAGTCATTCTTGAGGGCTACCGCATATGGGGGCCGGACTGCCTGGCCCGCTTTGACGGCATGTTTGCCTTTGCCCTGTGGGACAACCAGCAGCGCCGTCTGTTCTGCGCCCGCGACCGCTTTGGCAAAAAGCCGTTTTTCTACACCGTGCAGCAGGGCAGGCTGTATTTTGCCTCCGAACTGACCGGGATCGAGCAGTTGCGCCATCTGAGCCTGACCATGAACCCGCAGGCCGTTATGCGCTATCTGGCCTACGAATACGTCCCTACGCCGCACAGCGTCTACACAGAGGTGCAGAGCCTGCCGCCTTCGCACATGCTGCTGCTGCAGGACGGCAACCTGAGCATTTCCCGCTACTGGGATATGCCCATGCCAGATGAATCCGACAAACGCAGCGACAATGAACTTTGCGAAGAACTGCGTTTTCTGCTCTCACGGGCGGTGCGCCGCCGCATGGTCAGTGATGTGCCGCTGGGCGTCTTTCTTTCCGGCGGCATTGATTCTTCCATTGTAGCGGGGCTTATGGCCCGCCAGTCTTCCACCGCCATCAAGACATTTTCCATCGGCTTCAGCGAGGCCAGTTACGATGAGTCGCGCTATGCCCGTATCGTGGCCAAGGCCTTTGCCACTGACCACCATGAACGCGTGCTTTCCGCCGAGGAATGCGCGGATACGCTGCCCGGCATCATCAGCCGCATGGACGTGCCCATGGCGGATGCGTCCGTGGCTCCCACTTGGCTGCTTTCCGGCGTCACGCGCGAAAAGGTCACCGTGGCCCTTGGCGGCGATGGCGCAGACGAACTTTGGGCAGGCTACGAACATTACATCGGCTTCAAGGTTGCCCAGTGGTACAATGCGGCCCCCTCAGCGCTGCGCAAGGGTATCATAGAACCGCTCGCGCAATTGCTGCCCTCCTCTGCGGGATACATCAACCCCCGTCTGGCCGTTGCCACATTCCTGCGGGCAGCGCATGCCCCGGCATGGCAGCGCGTGCAGACCATGCTCACGGCCTTTACCCCCGACATGCAGGAGTCCATTCTGGATAGCGGTTTCAAGGCGCAACAGCCCGGCTTTCTGGCTCCCGAAGTTCTCTTTGCCCCCACGCGCGAACACTATGACCACTGGCTGCCGCAAAACGCCGCTACGCCGCTTGCCCGCGCTTTCCATGTGTATGCCCGCCAGTTCATGCTTGATGATATTCTGGTCAAGGTTGACCGCTGCTCCATGCTGCACAGCCTGGAGGTTCGCGCGCCGTTCCTTGACAAGGACGCGGCGGAGTTCGCAGCACGCCTGCCCGTGAGCAGAAAACTGCACGGATTCAAGCGCAAGTGGCTGCTCAAAAAGGCTTTTGCCGAACTGCTGCCCGATGAAATCCTGTACCGCAACAAACGCGGTTTCCAGATTCCAGTGGCGCAGTGGCTGCGTGGCCGCATGCGGCCCCTCATGGAAGATCTGCTGAGCGAATCCGCCCTGAAGGCGCAGGGCATATTCAACTATCAGGCGGTTCGCGCCCTCATGGACGAGCATGTCTCCGGCAGGGCCGACCTGCGCAAGCCTCTCTGGACGTTGCTGGTCTTCCAGCTGTGGTGGCGGGCTCGCCATCCCTGAGTCAGTCCCGCTTGCCACCATCAACAGAGTGCTTATAATCAAAGAAGCATGCGGAAAACCCGCAGCTTAATTCTGCTTGAGAGGAAAATGCATGACCAGCCAGATCAAGACTGTTCTTCTGCTCGCCCTGCTTTCCGCCATTATAATCATGCTTGGCGGCCTGATGGGTGGACGCACAGGCGTTATTTTTGCCTTTGGCCTAGCCCTGCTCATGAACGTGGGCAGTTACTGGTATTCTGACAAGATAGTGCTCTCCATGTACCGCGCGCGCGAGCTTGCACCGGAAGAAGCCCCCTACCTGCACAAAATTGTGGAAGAACTCGCCCGCAACGCGGGTATTCCCAAGCCGCGCATCTGCGTTGTGCCTGAAGAAGCTCCCAATGCTTTTGCCACGGGGCGCAATCCGGAAAATGCCGTTGTTGCCGTCACGGACGGCATCATGCGCCTGCTCTCGCCCGAAGAACTGCGCGGTGTGCTGGCGCACGAAATCGGGCACATCGTCAACCGCGACATTCTTATTCAGACCATTGCGGGCGTTATGGGTTCCGCCATTGTGACCCTTGCCAACATCTTTCAGTTTACGGCCATTTTTGGCGGCAACCGGGACGAAGAAGGCGGCGGAACCAACCCCATTGCCGCCATTGCTCTGGCTCTGCTGGCGCCCATGGCTGCCGGGCTTATCCAGATGGCTATTTCGCGCTCGCGCGAGTATCTGGCGGACGACACGGGCGCCGCGCTTTGCGGTCAGCCCCTGGCCCTTGCCGGTGCGCTGAACAAGCTGGGCATGGCCAGCGGGCAGATCCCCATGCAGGAAGGCAACCCCAGCACGGAACAGATGTTCATTGTGACCCCCATGTACGCTCATGGCGGCATGGCAAGCCTCTTCAGCACCCATCCGCCCTTGGAAGAACGCATTCGCCGTCTGCGCGAAATGGCAGCTTCCGGGCGCTGAAAACCACAGCCCATGAGGTAGATGATGCACGCACGCCTTGTTTGCGCCGCCCTGCTGAGCCTTGCGCTGATAGCCTGTAACAAGGCCCAGCCAACGCAGGACACTGCGCCCCTTCCTCCGGTCGAGCCCTGCCCCTTTGTGTACGTCTACGCCCCCGGCAACTACATTGTAGATATTGCCAGCGGGTCACAGGTGATACTTGACCCCGGCGTACAGGAGTTCGACCTGTTCTGCTCGCCGGGCGAAGCACGGGCGGCTGTGAATGAAGCCGTGCGGCTCGGTGTTCTGACCGAGGGCGACTGGCGCATCTACCGACTTGAAGGTTCCATGGAAGAGATTGGCCAGAGGCAGCGCAACAACCAGCATACCCTCACCCGCATGACTCAGATTGTGGACTGGGTGGCTGAAGGTTTCTAACTGCCGCATATGAATGAAATGTAAAAGCTCCGGACATGGAAAATGCCCGGAGCTTTTTTGTCTGTGCTGGCAATATGGACTCAGTTTTTACGAAATACCATGGTCATCATATTGCCCCAGAATGGCGGCGACATTCCTTCCGGCTCTTCCCCCCTGTTTCTGGCTTCAATGGCCCTGGACAGGGTCTGAATGTCCCTGGGCGGGTCAGCGTAAGGTGTTTCCTCATAAAAGAAGGTCTGCCCCGCTGTGGCACAGTCCTGCGCAGCAAACTCTGCCGCCAGCGACTGCGGCGTGTAGCCCACGCAATCACATGGGGTCAAACTGAAGCGGAATCTGTTGCGGTACACCTGATGGCAAAACGCTTCCATGTTGGGTTGCGCGGTCACGTACACGTGGCCGCCGGGTGCCAGCAGGGATGCCGCCTTGCTGAAAAAGCCGCGCGGCGCATGCACATACTGCAATACGCCGCGAAAAATAATCAGGTCGTAACCAGGGGCTATGTCCAGATCCGGAAAATATCCCTCCTGAACAGGATACCTCTGCGCGGCTTTCAAGGCCGCTTCATGCCCAAATTCCACACCGCTGCACTCGTGCCCGGCAGCTGCGAACCAGTCCAGAAACAGGCCATCCGCACAGCCCACATCCAGCACTTTGGCCCCTGGTTTCAGAAACTGCGCGATATACGCATAGTCCACCGCGTACATGCGCTGCCGCAGGGCGCACTCCTCCTGCACTGCACTATGTTCACGGTTTTGATAGTCCTGCCAGTAGGCCGACAAGCCCTCGGGGTTAAGGCGATGGTCGCAATAGTACCCGCCGCAAGCGCACTTTTGCGCCATCACTCCCCCGCCAACCTCATAGACAGCCTGTCTCTGTCTGCTGCCACAGACAGGACAGGCGTCAACATTTTCCAGATAGCGCTGTTCAAAAAACTCTTCTTCCATAATTCCCTCCGCATAAACACTAAAACTCCTCTGCCCTGCCTGTCCAGCATGTCTGCATGAACTGGAGGCAGAAATTATGGCATGCAGAAAAATCATATCTGCAAGCAGCATGGAGGAAGTAATAGCATGGACGCATCCTTTCATATCAGCAAGTATCTGTGAAAATGCAGGAAGATACAGCAAAAAACCCCGCAACGCACAGGCAAGACCTGATGCGGCGCGGGGTTTGATAAGGTCAATGACAGTGAAAACTGGTTGTAAAACCTTAGGAACGGTAGTCGGAGTTCAGGGTCACATACTCATGACCAAGGTCGGAAGCCTGGAAATTGTAGAACCCGGAACCACCGCCCAGATCGATCTCCACCTGCACGTCCTTGGCCTTGAGCAATTCGGCCAGGGCGTCTTCCTTGTCTTCATTGACAGGGCAGCCCAGACGGAAGCGCTCAATGCCGCACAGCTTCATGCTGACCTTGGCAGGGTCAAACTTTGCGCCGCTGTAGCCAACAGCCGTAACGATGCGGCCCCAGTTGGCATCGCCGCCGTAGATGGCGGTTTTAACCAGCTGTGAATGCCCCACGCTGCGCGCCACGGTGCGGGCATCGTCATCACTGGCGGCGCCGGTCACGGTGATGTGGATAACCTTGCTGGCTCCTTCACCATCCATAACCAGCATATGCGACACAGTGCCCAGAATGTCGGTAAGCGCTTCTTCCAGCAGTGCCAGATCGGCCGCACTTTCAGCGGCAACGCCAGACGCGCCGTTGGCAAGACCCAGAATGGTGTCGTTGGTGGAGGTATCACCGTCAACGCTCACCCGGTTGAAGGTTTTTTCCACGGCACGGCCAAACATGGCCTGCCAGGGATCGCGCGCCACCTTGGCGTCTGTAAGCGCCACGCAGAGCATGGTTGCCATATTGGGGCAGATCATGCCCGCGCCCTTGGCCATCACGGTAAGGCGCACAGTGCCGCCTGCAAGCGTAACCTCGCGCATGGAAAATTTGGGAAAGGCATCCGTGGTCATAAAGGCGCGGGTAAAGCCCTCCGCATCGCGGGTGCCGATATTGCTGACTAATTTTGGCACTGCATCAAGCCACAGATCCATCTTGAGATGCGCGCCCACAACGCCTGTGGAAAGGGGCAAAATTTCATCGGCCTCAAGCCCGGTAAGGCCAGCCACCATAGCCTGCGTGGCGCGGCAGTTGGCAAGGCCTTCGTCGCCGGTGCAGGCGTTGGCCTGACCGGAATTTGCCAGAACAGCACGCGCTGTGCCCCGGCTTGCCAGTATTTCCTGGCAGGCCAGCACAGGAGCGGCCTTGAACAGGTTCTGGGTGAACATGCCCGCCAGCACGGCGGTTGTGTCTGAAACAATAATGCCAAGGTCGTCCCGGCCAGCCTTTTTGAAATTGGCAGCCGCAGCCCCAGCCCTGAAACCCTTTGGCAGATCGTCCTGCATCACCTACTCCATCACATCGTTGACTGTGCCGTGATGCCCCAGCAGAATGCGAAGCTTCACGCAATATAGCAAATCCAAGTTTCCGTTACAGCAGAATGCCCTTTTCCGGCCCTGCCAACAACAGCTAATTTCGGTACCCGCCACAAGCAAGGCGGGGGAGAAAGCTCACTGCTTCCTCCCCCGCCGTATAAAGCCCCGAGCGGCTAGGCCGCCAGGCTCAGATTATGTACGGCTCTTCTGGATTTCTTCAGCAATGGCCTGGGGCACGCGTTCGTAGTGATCGAACTGCATGGTGAAGGTGGCGCGGCCCTGAGTGCGCGAACGCAGGTCAGTGGCATAGCCGAACATGGCGGAAAGCGGCACCTGAGCGCGCACGCTCTGTGCGCCGCCAGCGCGGGCTTCCATGCTCTGCACACGGCCACGGCGGCCATTGAGGTCGCCCATGACGTCGCCGAGGTATTCTTCAGGCGTAACCACTTCCACGTCCATGATGGGTTCGAGCAGCACAGGGGTAGCCTTGCGCATGCCGTCCTTGATGGCCATGGAGCCAGCCACGTAGAAGGCCTGTTCCGAGGAGTCGACTTCGTGGTACGAACCGAACACCAGGGTAACCTTCACGTCCACCACGGGGAAGCCAGCGAGCACGCCGGACTTCAGAGCATCGTTGATACCCTTGTCCACAGCGGGGATGTATTCCTTGGGAATGACACCGCCGGTGATGGAGTTGACGAACTGGTAGCCGTTGCCGGGGTTGGGTTCAACCTCGATAACAACGTGACCGTACTGACCGCGACCACCAGACTGCTTGGCGTACTTGAGGTCCGACTTGGCAGGCTTGGAGATGGTTTCGCGGTAGGCGACCTGGGGCTTGCCCACGTTGGCGTTCACGCCGAATTCGCGGGTGAGGCGGTCAACAATGATTTCCAGATGCAGTTCGCCCATACCGGCGATCAGGGTCTGGTTGGTTTCATCGTCGCCCTTCACGCGGAACGAGGGATCTTCCTTGGCCAGCTTGTTCAGAGCGGCGGAAAGAGCGTCGCGGTCGGCCTTGGTCTTGGGCTCGATGGCAACTTCGATAACCGGATCAGGAATGTTCAGCGATTCCAGAATGACTTCGCGCTTTTCGTCGCACAGGGTGTCGCCGGTGGAGGCGTTTTTCAGACCCACCAGAGCCACGATGTCGCCAGCGCCAGCCCATTTCACGTCTTCACGCTTGTTGGCATGCATCTTCAGGATGCGGCCAATGCGTTCGCGCTTGCCGGTGTTGGCGTTGTACACGGTCATGCCGGATTCAAGGAAACCGGAATAAATACGGAAGAAGGACAAGTGACCGATGAAGGGGTCGGAGAAGAGCTTGAACACCAGGCCGGCAAGGGGTTCCTTGTCGTCGCAATGGCATTCCACAATCTCTTCGGCCTTGCCGGCAATGTGGCCGGGCATGGGCGGGATGTCCACCGGGGAAGGCAGGTAGTCCACCACGGCGTCCAGCAGGGGCTGCACACCCATGTTGCGGAAGGCGGAACCCAGCAGCACCGGCACGATGTTGCGGGCAATGGTGGCCTTGCGGATGCAGGTGATGATTTCTTCTTCGGTAAGAGTCTCGCCGCCAAGGTACTTTTCGAGCAGGGCTTCGTCTTCCTCTGCCACGGCTTCCAGCATCTCGTGATGCTTTTCGTCGTAAAGATCCTTCATGTCGGCAGGCACGTCTTCAACGCTGAATTCCGCGCCCTTGGAGCTCTTGTCAAAACGGATGGCATGCCCGCGCACCAGATCCACCACGCCTTCAAACTTGTCTTCGCTGCCGATGGGCAACTGCAACGGCACGGCCTTGGCGCCAAGGCGGTCGTGAATCATGTCCACGCAACGGAAGAAGTTGGCGCCGATACGGTCCATCTTGTTCACAAAGCAGATGCGGGGAACATTGTAGCGGTCAGCCTGACGCCACACGGTTTCAGACTGGGGTTCCACGCCGGCAACGGCGTCGAACACGCACACGGCACCGTCGAGCACGCGCAGCGAACGTTCCACTTCAATGGTGAAGTCAACGTGGCCGGGGGTGTCGATGATGTTGACGCGGCAGTCTTTCCAGAAGCAGGTGGTGGCGGCAGAAGTAATGGTAATGCCGCGTTCCTGTTCCTGCTCCATCCAGTCCATGGTGGAGGCGCCGTCGTGCGTTTCGCCGATCTTGTGGTTAACGCCGGTGTAGAAAAGAATGCGTTCGGTGGTGGTAGTCTTGCCTGCGTCAATATGGGCCATAATGCCGATATTGCGCTGTTTGTTTACAGCAACGGTGCGGGACACGGTGTTTCCTCCATACTGCGGATGCGGTGTGGTGCAAAGCCGACGCCGCTTCCTTGCGGACGCGGCGTCGGGCTGAATTCAGATAAAAAACGGAAGGCCCTCTTACCAGCGGTAGTGAGCGAAAGCCTTGTTCGCGTCGGCCATACGGTGCGTGTCTTCACGCTTTTTCACCGCGCCGCCGCGACCGTTGAAAGCATCCAGCAGTTCGGCGGAAAGTTTGGCAGTCATGCCTTTTTCACCGCGCGAACGGGCATAGTTGATAAGCCAGCGGATCGACAGGGAAACCTGACGTTCCGGGCGCACTTCCATGGGCACCTGGTAGGTGGCGCCGCCAACGCGGCGGGCCTTGACTTCCATGTGGGGCTTCACGTTGTCCAGGGCCTTTTCAAAGGCGCGCATGGGTTCTTCGCCCGTCTTTTCAGCCAGGGTCTCAAGGGAGCTGTAGAAAATCTTTTCGGCTGCACCCTTCTTGCCGTCGAACATAAGCCTGTTCACAAACTTGGTGACAAGGCGGCTGGAGTACAACGGATCGGGCAGCACTTCCCTCTTGGGAATAGGACCTTTACGGGGCATGGGGTTTCTCCTTCATGCTTGTTTTGCGGCGGCACCAAACCCCGCGGCGACCGGCGCTCCCCGAGGGAAGCAGCCAGGCGGGCCGCATGGCACGCGCCGAAAGAATAAAACTACTTGGGACGCTTGGCGCCGTACTTGGAACGGCTCTTGCGACGGTCGGCCACGCCGGACGTATCAAGGGTACCGCGCACGATGTGGTAACGGACACCGGGCAAGTCTTTTACACGACCGCCGCGGATGATGACCACGGAGTGTTCCTGAAGGTTGTGGCCTTCGCCGGGGATGTAGGCCGTAACTTCAATGCCGTTGGTCAGGCGCACACGGGCGACCTTACGCAGAGCCGAGTTAGGCTTTTTCGGGGTGGTGGTGTAAACGCGGGTGCAAACGCCACGGCGCTGCGGGCAAGCCTGCAGGGCGGGGGTCTTCTTGCGCTTCACCACGGCCTTCCGCTCGATGCGGATAAGCTGGTTAATCGTGGGCATTATTTCCCTCCATATGGGATATTGCGCTCAAAAA
>NZ_DASQOG010000090.1:0-3486 GCF_035644575.1 Desulfovibrio sp.
TAGTCATAGCGGTTACGCGCCTGAGATTCACCAGCAAAGGCTGTAAGAATATTTTTTTCCGTCTGGCTGCCTTTCAGCGATTTCATAGCGTCTTCTCCTTGGAATGATTGGTGGCTGCGCGCCTATTGGCGCAACGGCAAAAAAGGACACGAGCAAAAGTGCCCCTCTTGTTTAACCACTCTAATTAGGAATCATTCCTATGTCAAGCAGAAGTCGACTCGGCTTCGGCAAGCTGCGCTTCGAGAGCCGCAATTTGCGACTCGAGCGACTGAATTTTACTTTCCACCGCCGCACTGTTGCCGCTGCCAGCATGGCTGGCCAGGCTGGAAAGCTGGCTCTTTAAGGCCGCAATCTGCTTTTTGATCTTTTCCGTAGGATCAGAAGAACTGTCGTTCCCCCCACCGCCGCCAGCGCCCTTAGCCTTGGTCGAACCGCTGCCGCCGGATTCGCCGGCTTCACCATCGGCAGTTTCAGCGGAAGTATCGCCCTTGTTGTCCGCAGATTGCGGCGTCGCAGCCGTGGAGGAACCCTTGTCGTACATGTGGATCTTTTCAGAAAAGAGCTTCTTGGCTTCATCAGAAATATCCACGGTGTCGCCAGAATCGGACGAACCGCTGCGCGTGCGGATGGTATTCGACCCCAGACCGACCTTGTAAACTGCCTCTGCGCTGCTGGAACCCAACAGATTGCCAATCCCTGTTGTACTCATATGACGCCCCCCGCAGTGATCTTTGCTGCGAAATACCGCATCATTGTAATAGTGGCTCCCCCACAGAAACCCTGGGTGCGGCTGCCCAACGGGTTTGCACCCGGCAAAACCTGCCGGGTGGACCTTTCCGCAAGGTAGTAGAGCAATAACCATGCCGCAGGCAGTCTTTACAGCCTTGGCCGCCTATGGCAGCTTTGCCGCATGCCTGCCCGCAAAGTCCCTGCCGCCCCCCTGCACGATCTGCCCGCCACGGTAGAATTTACCCTGGCCGATGGCACGCGCCTGAGGGCTTCAGTGCGTCTTTCACCCCGTGCGCGCAGGGCAAAACTGTCGCTCACGCCTCGGGGCGACCTTGTGCTGACTATCCCGCTGACCATGGGGCCAACGCAGCTTCAATCAAGCCTGCCGCTCTTTTTGCCCTGGCTGGAGCGCGCCCGCACAACCCTGCTGCGCAGGGTGCCCGCCCCCCAGTTGCCTTCCAGCATCACCCTGCCGCTCACGGGCGAAATTTTTGCCGTCACGCCCAGTGGCGACATGGCAGCAGGCCGCAAAGCCGCCACGGCGCAAACCGCCAGGACAGCTACAGTACAGGTTGCCAACGGCGCACGGCGCTTGTTGCTGGTGGAAAGTGCGGATCAGGTGCGCCTGTATGGCGCTGTAGACGACATATCCTTATGCGCGCAAGCCTTGCGCCAGTGGTGCCGCAAGAAAGCAGCCCGCCTGCTGCCGCCGTATCTGGAACAGCTTGCGACAACGGAAGGATTTGCCCTTGCGGGTGTGAGCGTGCGGGACCAGAGCGGACGCTGGGGCAGTTGCTCCCGCCTGCGCCGGGGGCACACCCCTCAGCCCGCAGTGCAACGGTCAAACTTGCCGCAAGGGGCTTTCGGTCGCCCCAGATCGCTGGAACAGCTCACCACGCGCATCCGCAACTTTTTTTCCACCCCACCCCTGCCCGCCAAATATGACGCGACCCCATCCTTTGCCCAAAGCGGCTCAGCCCTCGCTCCTGCATGCCCGGAGGGACGCATCAGCCTCAACTGGCGCGCTCTGCTTCTGCCTGCCCCGCTGCTGGAGCACTTGTGCTGGCACGAGCTGTGCCACTTGCGTCATATGGATCATTCCCCGGCATACAGGGAAGAGCTTGCCCGCTTTTCGCCCCAATGGCCCGCGCACGAAAAGGCGCTCAACGCCGCATGGCGGGGCTTGCCCTGGTGGGCGCTGCCCGGCGAGGACTCCTCCAGCCGCTGATATCGCTCACGCCGCGCCCTCGCCCCGCGTGCAAGCATGCGCAATCCTGCCGACAGACTGACCATAGTATCTGCTTTTCTTGCCAGATATTGTACCCAGCCACCACGGTGCAATTGTTGCATTACATAAAGAATATTCAAGGATTGCTGCAAGATCACGCCAGGCATTGCACTAATCCTCACTGAAAATGTATAATTTTCAGTAAACCTCAGCCAAACACAAATGGACAAAGTTTATACTTTGAGCGATAAAAGACAAACAGATAGATAGGCATTCAGTCTGCACAACACAGCTTCATCATGCGCAGGCCTCCCTGCTGCGCACACCCTCTACTTGCCGCTGTAATGGTAAGGAGCGCGCCAATGCCCATAGACAAGCATGAATGGCCTGTATTGATTGTTTCTGGTGAATTTGATGCGGCAACAGATGAAGGTTGCAGGCTGCGCGAGCTGAAAAAACAGCTTGTGGAAAACAAGGGCTGCTCTGTTCTCATATCCCTGCGATATGAAGACGCAATAAATATTTTTGCATCCCGCGCTGACCTTGGAACTGTCATAATAGACTGGGATATCCAGTGCGAAGACCCCGGCGAGCAAACAACGGCAGCGGAGTTGCTTGAGGGTATCCGCCAGCGCAACAAAACCATCCCGGTCGTGCTGCTCACTGACCATTCCGAGCTGGAGAATCTGCCCACGGATGTTCTTTCCAAGGTGGACGACTGCATCTGGAAGATAACGGATACTGTGGATTTTCTGGCCGGGCGCATTGAAGTGCTGGTCAGCGATTACCTGCAAACGGTGTATCCGGCCTTTTTTGGCGGCATGGCCCGCTACGCCAATGAATACAAATACGCATGGCACACGCCTGGGCATATGGGCGGCGAGGGATTTCTCAAAAGCCCCGCAGGCGTGGCCATGCACAAGTTTTTTGGCGAAAACGTCTTCCGCGCCGACCTTTCCATTTCCGTGCCCGAGCTTGGCTCCCTGCTTGACCATAACGGCCCGGTTGGCGATGCGGAAGAAAATTCCGCCAGAGTCTTTGGGGCGGACATAACTTTTTATGTGCTCAACGGCACCTCCAACGTCAACCAGATCATCTGGCGCAGTCAGGTGCTGCGTGACGACATAGCCTTTGTTGACCGCAACTGTCACAAATCCCTCAACTACGCCATGGTCATTACCGAGGCCTACCCCGTGTATATGACGCCACGGCGCAACCGGCGCGGCATCATCGGGCCGTGCAGGCTTTCGGAATTTTCAGAAAAAAGCATCCACAAAAAAATCGCCGCCAACAAACTGATTCCTGACGAGCTGAAAAGCAGCCGGGTCAAGATGTCCGCCCTCACCAATTCCACCTATGACGGGCTGTGCTACAACGTAACCAACATAAAGAAGCAGCTCCGCAAGAGCGTGGACAACCTGCACTTTGACGAGGCGTGGTACGCCTACGCCCGTTTCAGCCCCATGTATGAGAACCACTATGGCATGACGGATGCCGACAATGTGGCCGATCATCCGCCCATTTTCTGC
>NZ_DASQOG010000091.1:0-13999 GCF_035644575.1 Desulfovibrio sp.
CGAGCGCACTGGCCCTTGCTGAACTTATTGCGCGTTGATGAACCCCAAGCACAGACATAAGGCCTACGCATGAACGCACATCTTTTTGCACCGGAACTGGTTCTTCTTGCAGGGTGTCTGCTGGCATTTTGCATGACTCTGACGGAAGCCCGGACGCAAACCTTGCGCCTGCTGGTTCTTTGCGTTGGGGTTGCCTTTGCCGCCACCTCTGTTCTTTGTCTTTTTGCCAAAGGAACCCTGTTTTACGGAGCCTACAGGGTAGACCTGTTTTCGCAGCTGGTGAAATGCGTGATGTCCATCGGTTTTACCACGATGCTGCTTTTTGGGGCGGACACCAAGGGTATTTCCGTACGCATGCGCCCGGAATATTACTTCTTTCTGCTCACAAGCCTCTTGGGGCTGACCCTGCTTTCAAGCAGTGTGGAGCTGATTACCCTGTTCATCGCCCTTGAGCTGTCGTCCTACTCGCTCTATCTGCTGGTGCCCATGCGCACGCCCTCAGACAGCATGCGCGCGCCTATGGAGGCGGCCATCAAGTATCTGCTCTTTGGCGTGACGGCATCGGGCATCATGCTCTTTGGCATGAGCTGGATTTTTGGCATCGCGGGCAGCACCTATCTTGATCAGATATTGCCCGCCATGAGGACAGCCGGCTCGCATGCCGCCCCTCTGGTGGGGCTGCTCATGCTCTTTTGCGGCATGTTCTTCAAGCTGGCGGTGTTTCCCTTCCATTTCTGGGCGCCGGACGTGTACCAGGGCGCATCCAACGACACCACGGCCTTTATCGCCTCCATGCCCAAGATTGTGGCTGTGGCCGTGCTGGCGCGGTTCTGCGCCATGGCATATCCCGGCGAGGGGCACGTGGCGCTGCTGCTGACCGGGCTTTCCATCGCATCCATGTGCTACGGCAACCTCACGGCGCTGGTGCAGACCGACGTCAAACGCATGCTTGGTTTTTCGGGCATAGCGCATGCCGGGTACATCCTCATGGGTATGGCGACCCTGCAAGGCTGGGGCATTGCCACGGCGCTCTATTACGCCACAGGCTATGTCTTTATGATGCTGGCGGCATTTCTGGTGCTGTGCGTGGTTTCGCCTGACGGTCGTAACCTGAGCATCAAGGATCTGAACGGCCTTTCGCGGCGCTCGCCCATGCTGGCCTTTGTGCTCGGCGTGAGCATGTTTGCCCTGGCGGGCATTCCGCCCTTTGTGGGCTTTATGGGCAAGTTCATGCTGCTGACGGGCGCGTGGCGGGCGGGGCATACGGCTCTGGTCATCATTGCCGCCATCAACACAGCCATCGGCATATATTACTATTTGCAGGTGGTGCGCGCCGTGTATACCGAGGCCGCGCAACATGATGCGGAACCCATTGTGCCGCACGCCGGCGCGCGTATGGCGGGCATCTGCCTTGTGGGGCTTGTTCTGGCCCTTGGCATTGCGCCGGAAAGCATGATCCGGCTGGCCACGGAAGCTGTGCAAGCCGCATGGTAGGCTGACCTTACAATAACGACTTGTACGCAGGGCGGCCTGCTTTGCCGATAGTGACGCGGCAGAGCAGGTCGTTTTTTGTTGACAGGTTGCCAGTGAAATATACGGGGCAGGGCGGCGGATTATGAGGACGTGCCCGCATCAGGCAGCAGAGCGAGTGCGTAGCAGTTGCGCAGATCGGCAAGGTTACGCTGCGGCACACCGGCGCTCAGGAGCAGGGCTTCCCAGTTCTGGCGAATTGTTCCTCTTATTTCTTCCACAAGAATCCGGGCTTCATCGCGCGCAATGCCAAAGTGCCGCGCAGCTGCCAATACGTTGCTCATGGCGGCGCTGCGGCCCTCCGGCCCAACGCTCAGGTGCAAGGCACGTGGAGCATCGTCCATCACAGGCTGCGGCACCACGTCATATGCAGGGGAGAGCCGCCAGCCGGATCGGCCATTCTGGTCAGTCGTGTGCAGAAAACCGTGGTTATGCAAATGGTCATCAGAGTTGTTGCAGAGGGTATTGAAGACCATGCGTTGAAACAGCTCGCGGATATCGTTGCGTGTGGCTTCGGCGCTGTAAAAATCCCGCCTCATGGCCGTGACAATATCTGCGTAGGCGGCGTGCGCCTCCGGCCCTGCTGCGCCAATGAGAGTCATGGCTGAAACAAAGGGCAGGCGGTGCAGGGCGCCGTTTTGAATTTGGCGGTCAAAACGCTCCACCAGAAGGATATCGCGGTTGCCCAGAACCGTAATCCGTTTTGTTTCCGGCACGTTGATACCACACTTTCCGGCAAGGAGCATGTTTGCATGCTCTATGCGGCAGGTGGGCCAGGCTTCGCGTTCCTTGCTGAATTTTGCAACCCAGAATTTGCCGTCCTGCTCAAACGAGGCCTTGGGCCTTGCGCCGCCAATGGAAGAACCGCGCACAAAAAAGCGTCTGTACTGCGGGTTGAGCTCGTCTGCCTGCTCCACATTGTCCGTTGCGAGCAACATGCCCTGAAGATCAAGCTCCGCGCCGGGGAGGCTCTGCGCCCAGGGCGGCACATCGGTAAAGGGGGCGGCATCGGGCGCGCTGCTGAAACCGAGCGCGCCGATTCTGTCCGGCCCGGCATAGAGCATGTAGTCAAATTCGCCAAGGTGGGAGCCTGAGGCTTCGGCGGCGATATCAAGAACGTGACGACCCCAGTCGTCAGGGCAGGCATCGCGCAGACCGTTAAAGAGTGCGCCGCCCAGCGGGCCTTCATAGGTGTGTTCCCGTTGCAGGGGCAAGGCAACGGGGTCAACGGCCACGGCGTCAGGCCGCTCCAGATAGCGGTTGGAATACTCAAAGAGGCACTGGCTGAACCGGCCATCCTGAACATAGCGCAGGCGTCCGGCAACGACAAAGCAGCCGTCAAGGTGCATATGCACATACGCCACGCGGGTTGTCATGACCGGTCTCCCTTAAAAGTCGTAGGAAATTTTGTCCTTGCCGCCCGCCGCTTTGCCCTCAAGCCGCCTGCGTTCGTGGGCAAGGCCGATCATGTCCGTTTCCATGGCGGCTACGCTGTCCAGGTCGTTTTCAAGCCCGAGGGTGAGCAGGGCCGTCACAAGGGTGCCAAGGCTTGTTCCCGGGGTACCGCTCTCCAGCCTTTGCAGGGAGCCAACAGAAACCATCATGAGCTTGGCCATTTCGTGCAGGGTCAGACTCCGGCGCTTTCGCGCCAGTTTGATTCTGCGGCCCAGATCTTCAAGTTTTGCCAGAACCTTGGGCGGCAGGGCATTTATGGAAGCTGATGATTTACTCATAAATAGTATTTTATTGGAATTTTTTGTTAATATATAGATAAATAAAAAATGGTCAAGGAGGAAATGCCCGCGCAGTGGTCCCTGCTTTGGCAGGAGACAATCTTGCCGTTGCTTGAAATAGGAAAAACAACGGCAACCAGAAACAAAAGCTGATGCGCCTCCGCTACAGGCCGCCGCCTCCACCCCCGCCAGAGCCGCTGCCCGCGCCGCCCCCGCCGGAGCTGAAACCGCTGGCGGATGAGGATTCGGCAGATGCGGAGGAGGCGTTTACCGCGCTGCCAAAACCATTGGAAAAATCGCTCCAGCCGTCATGCCCATGTATAAGGGCGACATCAACGCCGGAGTCTTCCAGCGCTGCCGCCTGGAGCTGCTCGGCAAACCTGTTGCACCACGTTTTTTCCAGCCCCAGCACCAGTGCATAGGGCAGCAGACGGCGAAAAACCTCGGGCGTGTCTTCGGGCTTTTCGTCCTGCGCGCCTACCTGCTCCATGCGCGGCAGCTCTGCGGTGCGCATGTACATGGCAAGGCCTTCAATTTCGTCCAGCACAGCGCGGGCTGCTGGGCTTGGAGCCTTGATGACGGCTGTGAACGCAATGGACGTGATAATCATGAGCAGAAGAAGCAACCACCCCAGATCGTAAAAATAAAACTGAAGGCCAACCGCAGTTACCCCGGCCAGGGGCAAAGCCATAAGCCCCAGAGTTTCCAGCAGGGATTTTGCCTGCTGCCGCATCAGCAGCAAGGGGAGCGCCAGCGCTGCGCAAAAGGCCATGCAAACCGCGAGCAACAGCAGAATCAGCGGAAGTTGAGAGCTATCCGGCATAAGCAGCACAGGATCAACTTCCCAAAAGCTCGCCGCAAAGGCCAGCGGCAGCACCAAAAACCAGCCAAGCACCGCAACCCAGGTGTTTAACTGCCATGCGCCCTTAAAGTTTTGCTTAAGGTTTGCCCTGGCTGCGTTGAAAATACTGCGGACATCTTCATTTTTGGGGCGCAGCAAGAGTTTTTCACCCTTACCCGTACTGCGTGCAAGCTCGCGGTATACGGCCTGTTCTTCTACCGCAAGCTCTTCTTTACGCCCGGTTGTTGAGGTGGGCAGTTCCAGCGCATAGGTTTTAGCGTCAGCCTTGCTGATGCGGCACAGACCCTTGAACGCCAGAGCCAGAAACGTGGCGACAAGCCCCCGGCCAGAGATGCGGGCCGATTTGTAGAAAAACTCCACCGCCAGCGGTGAAAGCACTTGCGGCGTAGCCTCAGCAGCAGATTTTTTGTTCCACTGAGCGGCATTGGGCGGGTAATAGCGGGGAAATATGGCACCCTTGGGCGGGTCAATGCCAAGGCGCTGCCAAAGCAGAAAATAGTAAAAAAAGACAGCGCAAAAAGCCAGGGACTGCGCGGGCAGCAAGGGATTATCATACAGGACTTCAAAGAGCAGGCCCCGCTCCCTGATGACACGCTCCTCTTCCTGCCGGGCCAGCTCCAGGGCTTCGTCCTCCCTTTGTTGCTGCAATGCAAGCGGAAGCACCGGGTCGGCAATGCTCTGCCTGTCAAAGGCCACAGCCACCGTAAGCTGGGTGTCCGGCGCAAGGGTACTGGCAAGGGTAAAGATTGCTTCGTTGGCTTGCGGCTTGCCGATTGTAATGCCGTCTGTATCTCTGGAGCCAGCCAGCCCGGCCCACGCGGCTGTTTGCCGCACAGCTACGCCCTTGGGCAGAATGACACGGCACGAAGCGTTAAGGATGGGGAAGCCCCATACGCCAGTGGCGTTCCAGTTGAGCTCGCCGTTGGATTCGTAAAAGCGCAGGTGCAGGGATGTATCGTATTCCAGCACAAAGCGGTGCTGCCCATTGGAGAGAGGCTCCTTGCCGCGCATGAGCACCCGAATGTAATCGCCCCTGATTTCTGTTTCGACCGGGTTGAGGGGCACGCCGTCGATGCTTGCGGATGTAACGGTGAAAGGAACCGTCCCGCTGTAGTTTGCCGGGCCGGAATAGAGCAGAGGAAGCTCGCGATATATGCCTTTTTTAATCTGATTGCCTTCCGCATGCACAACAATTGCTTCGCGCACATGCATGCTGCCATCTTGATGGATTGTGACGGTGGAGGCGAAACTCTCTATGCGTTCCTGCGCGGATGCAGCAAAGCACATGGCATGGATGCAGAGCAGCAGGGCGCATACGGTCAGTGCAATGCGGCGTGCAAACCAACTGCTGGCATAGAGAGTGTGCATGGGTTCATCCTTGCGCAGACTGTTTGTGGAGGGGATGCCGTGACGCTGGCGGTGTTTAAAACAGCAGGTCTGGCAGGCTCAGGGCCGCTAGTCCCACAGAGCCGAGCAAGCCCATGAACGCCAGAGCCATCCGCGCAAAGTTGCCGAGCATATAGCACCGGCGCGCATACCATAGCCAGACCAGCCCTGCGGCAAGATTGCAGCCAAGCAAGGTATCCGACCGCCGCGCCATTATCAGTACGCCGGAGACCCAAAGCTGCAAGGCCGCCATCAGTGCGGCAACTATGAAGTACAGGGCCTGCCGCCACAAGCGGATGCCCAGCCCGTCTTGCCTGTTATTGTGCACCAACATCAGGAACCGCCCGTTCTGCTGGTGAATCAAGTTCAAAATACGTCACAGGGGCAAAGTGGAAAAATCCGGCAACCAGATTGCCCGGGAACTGGCGGACGCGGTCGTTCTGCTCCCTCGCTGCGCCGTTGTAATAGCGGCGGGCCATCTGGATTTCGTCCTCCAGCGTGGCGAGGCTTTGCTGCAACTGGCGATAGTTTTCGCTGGCCTTAAGCTCCGGGTAGGCCTCCGCTATGGCAAAGAGTTTGCCCAGCGCGCCGGAAAGCATATTCTCCGCCCTGGCCTGTGCTGCAACATCACCTTGTACGGAGAGGCTGCGGGCGCGCGCAGCGCTCACTTCTTCAAACAGGCTCTTTTCATGGGTGGCGTACTGCCTGACGACGCTGACCAGATTGGGCACCAGATCGTGCCGCCGCTTGAGCTGCACATCAATGCTGCTCCAGGCTTCCTCCACCATGTTTTTGCCGCGCACCAGGGCATTGTAAAGGGCTACAATGACCGCGAACACAACCACAGCGGCTCCTATGGCGATCAAAATGCCGGTGCTCATACGAACTCCTTGGATTTGCTGGGGACATGCGCAGGCTCATGAAGCAGCATGTTGCGCACGGCCCAGGTTTGCGTGGCAAAAGGCCCGTTAATGTTGTCATAAAAACTGGCATATGTGCGCTATTCGGTCAATGCTTCTGTGCTGTCAGCCCCACAAGATACGCGCATTTTGGTGAATTTTTGCCATCTTGCCACCTTCAGGTAAAAACATCCAAAGACATTTATGCACAGGTACGTTACGAAGGTAAGGAAGTGGAGATGGAAAATCAGGCCGAAATCACCAATAAAATTCTGGGGGATTGCGACATGGGCTATTTAAGGGTTTTCAACGTGTGCGCGCATGATGGCTCTGCTTGTGTCAGCTGGGGAATGCCCCGGAGTGTGGTTCCTTTTTCATGGTTGCAGGCTGCCGCGAAGCCTGCGCTTGTATTGCTGTGCCTGCTGCTGTGGCCCGGGTTTTCGGCTGTTGCTGCTCCCCGCACGGTGGGGGATTGGGTGGTCGAGGTGCCCGCAGGCTGGAAAACACAGGAGGAGGGGAATCAGGTACTGCTCAGCTCTCCAAAAGAAGACTGCTATGTGACGATGCTTGAGAGGGATTGCTTTAACGGCGATCTGGAGCTGCTTGCAAAAGCTTCTGCCAGCACAACCGGCGGCAACGACTTTCGCACTCTGGGTGAAGGCAAGGGAGTTGTTTTTGCCGACAAGATTGCGCGGTACTGGGTTGGCCTTGCGGACGACAAGTATATGGAAGTCTCTGTTGGGCATGCCTGCCGAGGTGTGGGGCCGATTGTAAAAAGTCTGAAAATTTCCCCAAAGGCCAAGAGTGCAGCGCCGTTGGGCAAACTGCTGGCAGTAGCGCAAGGCCCGGAAAATACCAAGTGGCTTGTGACGGGCGACCGCCCGGACGATGCCAAGCCCGTGGAACCCGCAGACCCTACTGGCGACAGGCCTGATTTTGCGGCCCTGGCAGATTCTGCTGCCCCCGCCCCTGCACCGCAGGAAAAAACCATCCCCGAAGGCTGGCGTACAACGCACACCGGCCAGTGGACAATCTACGACAAGCCGGACGAAAAAGTGTGGTACGCTGTTGGCCTGTATCCGCTCAAAAAAGTGGAAAACGGGCAGTGGGGCACGGATCTCATTGATCTTGCCCGCAAGCTGAAGGGCATCAATATCACCACTGGCGAAGGAACCGTTGATTTTACTACCCGCGAAGGCGGCATCGGTACCGTGCTGACCAATGACGCCAACACGGTTGTTGAACTGTACTACCCCGAAGACGATGCCAACCTGGCGGAACTGCGCGAAGCGTTGCACTGATAAGCAGGGCATTGAGCATGTGTGGCAGGCATCAGCTCTTAAATTGCATCACAAGGAGTCTTGCATGTACTTGCTGAAACAATGGGTTGCTGGCGTGGCGGCCCTGCTGATTTGTTTGCCGTCAACGGGGTTTGCTGCGGGGATAGTGCTGAAAAACAGCATGGGTTCTGACATCAAGGCCGTTTTTTGCGTAGGCAACAATGGGGATAAAAAGCCTGTTGTTGAAGGCTTGGCAAAAAAGTCATCGAAAACGGTAAGTCCGGGCAAATTTCCTGAGCATGACTGCACGCGCATTGGCGTAAGCATGCAAAACGGCATGGCCTGGCAGTATTATCATGAGCCGGAACCGGGTTCAGCCAAGGAAATCGAGTTTGCGATGGATGCCGCTGGCCGGAACGAAAACCGCAAGTATCCCTCCATGCTCATTACCATGCCCGATGGTGAGGCCTATGTGGCCCCGGCGGGTGTGCCCATGTTCATGCTGGTGCAACTGATGCGCAAGGGAATGGATGTGGCCCGCTGGAAGGAATTTGCCCTGCCGGGTTATGAAGGGCTTAAAGAGCCTGGCGCTTATGCGGTGTGCTTTGCCGATCAGTCCTGGAGCCTCGCGGGCAAAGGCCTGAAGTTTGACGGCAAGGGCGGCGAGTTGGAAACGATTACCCTGTCTGCTCCCTTTGCCAATACAACCATCGGGGCCATATTTGAAGAACTGAAAAAGAACGATTGGCTGCCGCTGGTTCTGGAAGCCGGAGGCCAGACAAGCGTATTTGGCGCGCAGGGCGCGGCCCTCGCCCCCAAGGGAAAAGCCGTGGATTGCCCCCAAACCGGTGACGGCATGTGGCAGGCCTTTGAAATCCTGTTTGTGAGCGGTACGGAAAATGCGGATAAGCCCGTGCGTGTTGTGCTTGGCAGCGAAGGGCTGCGGTTTGCCATGAACCTTGATCTGGATGCCGCACTGGCGGAGATAAGTCTTACGCGGGTGCCCGCAGGGAAGTAAGGGGCAGATGTTGAAGCTTTGCTTGAAAGAATAAACAAAAACGTGGCTCATACGTCTGATAAGGACGTATGAGCCATGCTGAAATTTTGAGATGGCGGCATGCAAAAAAGTGCGTGCAACTCAAGGCGATATTTGTTTCTTGCTGCCTCGCATCCTGTGAGGTTAATCGGTTTTATCTGGCAGACAGGGCACCGTGATTGCTGAATTATTCTACAGCACGTAGCGCGGTGCCGCAAAAGCAACATAGCAAACTAGTCTGCTTTTTTCTGTTCACCCTTGTAACCGTCATTATAGCCCTGCTGAACCGCATCAACCTTTCTTTCAATTTTTGCAGAGGCTTTGCCAGCAGTTCTGCCAACCCAACTGCATCCGCTGGAAAAGAAAAAAAGCGCAATCATGGCTGTTGCAAGAATCCGCATGATAAATTCCGTCCTAAATTGAGAGTTGTCCTAAAAGATTCTCTTGTATATGGTGCGGCTGTCTTAACTGGTGCCTTTTTAATAAATAAAGGCATGCAAACATGCAAGCAGGGGAGCAAATGCAAAATTCGCCCATTGCCCTGATAACCGGCGCAAGCAAAGGAATTGGCAAGGCCATTGCCCTTGGCTTAGCCGCCGATGGTTTTGATATCTGGCTGAACTACCGCAGCGATCACGATGCCGCAGAAGCCGTGCGCGACGCCATTGAGGCCCTGGGTCGTCAATGCGCGCTGCTGCCCTTTGATGTGACGGATAAAGATGCGGTGGAAGCCGCACTTGATCCTCTGCTCGCAGTGGAAACTCCCTTTGCACTGATCAATAACGCGGGCTTTGCCCGCGATACCGTTTTTGGGCTTATGTCCGAAGAGCAGTGGGATTCCGTCATCGGCGTGCATCTCAACGGGTTTTTCCATGTATCGCGCAAGGTTGTGCCGCATATGCAGCGGGCGCGCACAGGGCGTTTGGTAAATATTGTTTCCACCTCTGGGCAGGCTGGTATGGCGGGGCAGGTGAATTATTCCGCCGCCAAGGCTGGTCTTATCGGCGCAACACGCGCCCTCGCCCGCGAGCTTGGGCGGCGCAACGTGCTTGTTAACGCCGTGGCCCCTGGCTTTATCAGCACCGAGATGACGGCTGGGCTGCCAGTAGATGAATATATGAAAAGCGTGCCCCTTGGCAGGCCGGGCTTGCCGGAAGAAGTGGCGGGGTGCGTGCGATTTTTGTGTTCCAACCTCTCTTCCTACGTTACGGGGCAGGTGCTGTCCGTCAACGGCGGACTGTACATGTGAGGCCCGATGCGGCGAGTTGTCATAACTGGCGTGGGGCTTGTATCTGTTCTGGGCATTAGCCGCGAGCAGATCGCCAACGCGCTGTATAATGGAATTTCCGGCATAGTTGCCGATCCGCAACGGCTGGAGCATGGATTTCGCAGCCCGCTTACCGGGCGCATAGACGGTTTTGATTGCGCGCGCCATCTTAACAGAAAGCAGCGTAAAAGCATGCCGGATTTTGCCATTCAGGCGCATGCGGCAACGCTGGATGCCCTGGAGCAGGCCGGGCTTGCACCCGAAGACCTGCGCTCAGACAGGTGCGGCCTTGTTTTTGGCAATGATTCCACTGTGCAATCTGTAGTTGACCAGCAGGTGGCGCTGCTGGAGGCGGGCTGCACTTCCGGCATGGGCAGCGGTCATGTTTTTCGCTGCATGAATTCCACAATCACCATGAATCTCAACGTGCTGCTTGGCAATACCGGCCCAAGCTGGACAACAAGCGCCGCCTGCGCCAGCGGAGCATATGCCATAGGTCAGGCGGCAGACCAAATCCGCCTTGGGCGGCTTGACCGCGTGGTCTGCGGCGCTGCGCAAGAAATGAACTGGCCGTCTGTCTGCTCCTTTGACGGCTTGGGGGCTTTTTCTGTGCGCACCCCTGCGGAGGCGGCCTCCCGCCCCTTTGACAAGGGCAGGGACGGCCTGGTGCCAAGCGGCGGCGCTGGGGCCCTGCTGCTGGAAGATTACGACATGGCCCGCAGGCGCAATGCCCGCATTCTGGCAGAAGTGCTGGGCTTTGGTTGCAGCGCGGACGGCGAAACCCTTTCCGTTCCCAGCCGCACCGGGCTTGCGCGCGCCATGCGCATGGCTCTGGCGGAAGGCGGGCTGAGTACTGCCGATGTGGATATTGTCAACGCGCATGCCACATCTACGCCTCAGGGCGATGCGGCGGAGGCAGCAAATCTGCGGGCCGTTTTCGGCGCTGACTGCCCCGATGTCATGGCGCTGAAAAGTCTCACCGGGCATGAATTGTGGATGTCTGGCGCGGCGCAGGTGGCCTACGCCGTCATTATGGCTCAGGCGGGTTTTACGGCTGCTACCATAAATTATGAAGGGCCGGACGACGATACCGCTGGCATTCCTGTACTTGTCCGCAGGCTGGAGCAGCCCCCGCGAGTGGTGCTGAATAATGCGGCGGGCTTTGGCGGCAGCAATGCCAGTATCGCCTTGAGGCTCGGCTGATGCGCTGCGTGGTCGCAGGCAGTGGCATTACCGGCCTGACTGCCGCATTGCTGCTGGCGCGTCAGGGCCACGATGTTGCCGTGGTGGAAGCGGGCGCACGCGTTGCCCCGCTGCTGCGTGGTTTTTGGCGCGATGGGCTGTATTTTGATACTGGCTTTCACTGCGGCGGAGGCCTGCATGCCGGGGGTGTTTTGCGCCGCTGGCTGCGGGCGCTGGGTCTAGAAAAGCATTTGCAGCAGGTGACCACCAGCCGCACGGAGGTCTTTCACTTTGCCGACGGCAATATTTTTCAGCTTCCGGCAGGGCAGCGCGAGGTTGCAGATGCCGTAGAGCGGCAATTCCCCGGCGCTGGGCCAGCCATGGAGGCTTTTCTGCACCATATGGATGCGGAGCTGGGCCACTCCCCCTACCTGAATCCTGCTGTGCGGGCAGAACCGTCATTTGCGCTCCACAGCGCGGGCAGCGTGTCCGATTATACTCAATCTGTCGGCTTTCCTCCTCACTTGCGGGCCATGCTCGGCACCCGGTGCCTTTTGTATGGCGTGCGGCCCGAAGAATCCTCGCTTGAAGAATATTCCCTTGTGGCAGGGCCGTATTTTCAGTCCAGCGGTTCGTGGCAGGGCGGTGGGCTGGCTCTGGTTGAGGCTCTTCTTGCGGGCCTCGGCGAGCTTGGGGTCACTGTGCGTTGCAACGCCGCTGTTACAGGTATTGATGCGGACAAGAGCGAGGGAGTGCGCGGCGTGGTGTTGCGTGACGGTTCCTGCCTTGCCTGCGAGCGCTGTTTCTTTACCGGGCATCCTTCGCAACTCGAGGGGCTGATCCCCAAGGGCCTCATGCGTCCGGCCTATCTGCACCGCATAAATGAGCTGCCGGAAACACGCCCGGCCATGCTGCTGTTTGCCGAAACACGCGACTGCCTGAATGAAAACGAAAGTATTTATCTGCTGCCGGAGCCTTCAGCGGAAGAACTGTTCCAAGGTGTGGAAAGCGCGCACCCCAGCGTATACCTTTTTTGCGACAGGCCGCAGCCGGATGGCAGAAAGGCTGTAATGGCCGTGGCGCTCATGGACGACAAGGATTTGCCCAACGGCGATCCGCATCCGCGCCCCAGTAACTATGTGGAGTGGAAGCGTGAGTCCTCTGCCCGATTGCAGGCTTACATCGAACAGCGTCTGCCGGAGCTTGCAGGGCGCTGGCGCATCTTGGATGCAGCAAGCCCGTTGACCATGCGGCGCTGGATTTACGGCGCTACTGGCAGCCTTTATGGCGTGCAGCACCACCTTGGCGCAATGCCCATGCTGCCTGTCACACGTTTGCCGGGGCTGTTTCTGGCGGGGCAAAACATCCTGCTGCCCGGCGTGCTGGGCGGCATGGTCAGTGCTGCCCTGGCCGTGGGATTTTCCTACGGTCACGATAACGTTCTCAAGGAGTTCAGGGAATGCGCGGAAAGCGAGTAGTCGTAACGGGCATGGGTGCGGTTTCGCCATTCGGCGAAGGCGTGGCCGCCATGTACGAAGGTGTGCGCGATAATCGCTGCGCATTGTCCCCCTTGCCAGCCTACAAGCTTGAAGGTTTGTCGTGCCGTGTGGCCGGGCTGGTGCCGCCTTTGCACGAAAAGCGCATTCCAAGGGAATTGCGGCGCTCCATGTCGCCCATGTCGATTTTTGCCTGTCTGGCAGCCTGGGAGGCTCTAAACAGCGCGGGGCTGAGTACACGCCCCGAGCAGCGCATGGGCGTAGCCGTTGGCTCAACTGTGGGCAGCCCCACCATGCTGCATGAGTTTTTTGAGATGTTTCTGCGCGAGCACAGTGTGGAGAGCATGCGCAGCACGGTATTTTTCAAGGTTATGAGCCACACGGTCGCCGCCAATGTGGCTCTGGCCTGCGGGTGCGCAGGCCGCACGCTTGCGCCTGCTGCCGCCTGCGCCTCTGGCCTCATGAGCCTGTGTCTCGGGTTTGAGGCTATCGCGGCTGGGCGGGAAGACATGATGCTCTGCGGCGGCGCGGATGAATTTCACCTTTTGACCTCCGCCACCTTTGACCGCCTTGGCGCTGCCTCGCACGCCGAAGACCCGGATTGCGCCTCGCGTCCCTTTGATGCTGACCGCACGGGCATTGTTTGCGGCGAAGGTGCGGGCATCCTGCTGCTGGAGAGTCTGGAAAGCGCCCAGGCCCGCAATGCGCCTGTACTGGCGGAAATACGCGGCGCGGCCATATCTTCATCGCCCGGCAGCATCGCCCAGCCCGATGCGGCTGCCATTGCCGACTGCATGCGCAGAACATTGGAAGATGCAGGCGCGCAACCGCAGGATGTTGCCTATGTTAACGCCCATGCTACCGCTACCGAATTCGGTGACATTGCAGAAGGGCAGGCCATTGAAGCCGTCTTTGGCTCAACAACACCTGTTAGCAGCTTCAAAGGGCACCTGGGGCACACCATGGCGGCCAGCGGCGCGCTGGAAAGTATTTTATGTATAGAAATGTTGCAGTCTTCCACATATTTTCCAACGCGCGGCTTGCGTAATCCTGATGCCAGATGCGGAAATTTGAACCATATGTACGGCCAGATGCATAAACCAAGCGGTTTGGTATTAAAAAACAGTTTTGCGCTTGGCGGTTGCAATTGCACTATCATATTTGATAGGTTGAGTGAAAATTCAATGAATGTTGGGAAAGAATGAACGATAATAAAATTAGAGAGACGATTGACGCGGCCTTGAGTGAAGAATTTGAATTGTCCCCGGATCAGCTTGTTCCTACAGCGCATATCAAGGAAGACCTCGGGCTTGATAGCCTTGATATCG
>NZ_DASQOG010000092.1:0-5309 GCF_035644575.1 Desulfovibrio sp.
ATGTGCCGGGCCACAGGCCGCACCGGTTCCGGCAGGGTGTCCACTGCCTTGTTCAGAGCGCGGTTGATGCCGGGCAGCTCAAGGGCCAGACGTGCTTTCAGTTGGATCATATGCTACTCAGATAAGGTTAAGCGCGGGCAACACCCGCGTAAGCGCGCGCAGCGCGCCGGGAAAATCCTTTTCGTCATTGGCGCGCGGCCCGACCTTGTTGGAAACGCTGCGTACCTCCACACAGGGGATGCCCTCGCGGGCGCAGGCATACGCTACGGCAAAGCCTTCCATATTTTCCAGATCAGCCCGATAGCGGGCGCGCAGGTCTGCCGCTCTGGCAAAACTCGCGCTGACCCCGGCAACGGTGAGCGATGTGCAGGGCAAAAAAACATCCGGTTGTTGCCGCGCGCCAAAGCGTTCCAGCGCTTCCGGCCCTGCCAGGGACAGACGGTTGCGCACCGCAGGCCCGGTCTCTGGTTGCCACTGCGGAAAGCCAAAAGCCTCGGCGGTGACGGAGCGCCCGTCGTGCAGGCCGTATTCGGGCCAGATTTCTTCGCTCACCATGCACAATCCCAGAAGCCGACGTTCTGCCAGATCAAAGGCCCCGGCAAGACCTGCGTTGAGCACAGCCGTTATGGGAGTACCCTCGGCTTTAGCTCGGCAAAGGGCCATGCCCATGGCCAGAGCGGCGTTAATGGGGCCGACCCCGGTAATGCAGCACAGCGCGGCGCCATGCTTGAGGCGCAAGGGCCAGAGGTGCATTTCTGGCCAGGATTTCGCCGGGCTTTCAGTTGTTTCCCCGGCTGTGACGGCAAGCCCCGCCGGAGAAAACCCGGGCACTAGGCTCGCCAGTTCCAGCCCGGTGGCGGCGCAAAGCAGCAGGCTCACAGGATCACTGCCTTTGGCTGCTGCTTGCCGGGCGCAGGGCTGGACAGAACGCGCCTGCGGGATTTTCCCCGCAGGTCATGTCTGTGCCGTTTTGCAGCGCCGTGTGAGCAGCCATGATTCGTTCCTTTACAAAAGGCGGGTTTTCCGTCACCAGAAAACCATGAAATTCGATTACGCCCTTTTTCTCCGCGCTCTTGGTCTGGCCATCATTATTGAGGGCCTTTGCTGGACACTCTTTCCCGGCGGCATGCGGCGTGCCCTGCTGCAACTGTTGCCCCAGCCGGAAAGCCGCCTCCGCGTTATCGGGTTGGTGGCCCTGGCCGCAGGGCTTGGTCTGGTGGCGCTGGCCTCGCGCTGAGACCTGATTCCCTGCATCTCCCGTCTGGCTGCTGCCCGTGGCTTCAGATGCCGCTGTGCGGCATGCGTCGTGAAAACGGCATGTTCTTTCGCGCCAAGCTGATCTAGCGCGCTTTTTCACCCACATGCAGGCAGACAATGCCGGAAGTGAGCTTTTCGTGCCATGCACGTTCAAAGCCCGCGGCGCGCATTTCTTTTTCAAGGCTGAGGGCCGAGGGGAACTTGCGGATGGTATCGGCAAGGTACTCGTACGCGCCCGGATCTTTTGAAAATACTTTGCCAACCCTGGGCAGCAGGTGGTTGAGATACACGTTGTACAGGCCACCCCAGATGCGCTCCTGCCCGGAACCGAATTCAAGAATGCAGGCCCTGCCGCCGGGGCGCAGAACGCGCAGCATTTCGGCAAAAGCCGCCTCGCGGGGCAGAATATTGCGGATGCCAAAGGCAATGGTGATGCAGTCAACAGAAGCATCGGGCAGGGGCAGGCGCTTGGCGTCTGCGGCAACGGGCAGAATACTGCGGGCGTTGGCGTCCTTGAGCTTGCGGCTGCCGCGCACCAGCATGGGCGGGCAGAAATCCATGGCCGGAACAATGGCCGAGGGATGGCGGCGGCGAATGGCAAGGGAAACATCCAGCGTGCCAGCCGCCAGATCCAGTACGCGGCCGGTATCGCCAAGGCGCACGTTTTGCGCGAGCACCTTGCGCCAGTACTGATCAAGCCCGAGGCTTAGCACGCGGTTCAGCAGATCGTAAAACGGCACAATACGGCCAAACATGCCTGCCACAGCCGCATCGTGCGCAGGTTTGACAACAGTTTCCGTAGCGGTGTTGCGGGGAGATTCCACGTTATTTCCCGGCCTTGTCCTGGTCGGCATCCACACCGATAGCGGTGCAGACAACGCGATAGACCGAAGGAAATACCTCAGCAAAATTGCTGGGGGAAACCGTGCGCGTTTCTATGAATTTGGCGGTCAGTTCCTTGGCAACCTGAAGGGCTTCCTTGCGATCCTTATCCATGCGGGCCTCAGCTTCCGGCCCTGACGGGCGCGGCAAATATGAAAAACCCGCCCCTTTGGGGAACGGCCGTGACCCACAGCGGGTATTGCCTGGACGGGTTAAGAAACGGAAGCAACAGCCCCCGCCCCTTTGTTTTTTTGATTGAGAATCGCGGGGCAGCGCCCACGAAACCGCGCAACAGCATATGCGTTCCGCCTGCCATTGGCAAGGCCGACATGCCTGCGCGCCTGGAGCCTTTTAACCTTGAAATACTTGTTGCTGACGGCACAGGGATTGAATCCGGGCCTTAGGCCGGGGCGAAGCTGGCTTGGTTTGCAGGCGCGTTGCCAAGGGGACTTCTCCAAAAATCGCGCAGCGCAGACGGGCAGGTATGCTGCCAACAGGCGCCAGCAATCCGGAATGGTTCGGCGGCTGGTTGCGGTCCGCTGCAAAGGGCAAAAAGCCCCCCTACTGATCTTCGAGCAGCCTGCCGATCTCTTCGCGCAGTATACGCGCCGCAGCTGCGGCAGCGGCCCGTTCCACCCTGTCGTTGAAGCGCGGTTCAAGGGCATCCAGCCGGGTCTCAAGGGCATCTATGCGCGCCGTAGCGCTGCGGGCGGCAGTGACAACGGGTTGCAGGCGCTCTTCCACAAGCGATTGTGCATCGTCATGTTCAATCTGCGGGGCCGGAGCTGATGCCAGGGCTGCGGCAACAGCCTTGGCGATGCAATCCATGAGGCTCTGGTAGAGGGGATGGCCCTCGACAAACATGTCTTCCAGTTCCTGACGGGGCAGGCTGTTGGCGGCCAGCTCTTGCGATGCGTGAATCTGCGCTTCCAGCGCGGTTTCCAGCGCAATGATGCGATCCCCGGCTTCCTGAAGCGCGGCCTCGCACTGCTCAACTCGTTCGGTAAGCTTGCTGGCGGTTTCGGCAGCATCTGCCGCACGCGTGGAAGCGTCAAATGCCTGGGCAAATGCGTCAATGGCGTGGGACGAGGCCTCTTTGGCCTGTTCCATGACAGCCTCAAGGGCTGCGCCGGACACAGCTGCGGCAGCCGGGTCATCTGCAATATCTGTCGAATCCGCAACAGGGGCCGCCTGAGGCCTGAATGCAGGTTCATAAGCGAACTGCCCGGCGCTTTCCGGCATATCTGCCGCAGCAGGCTCCACTTCAGTAGCGTCTGCTTCGGCAGGCTCAGCCATGAAAAGTTCGGCTCCGGAAGGTTCCATTCCGACAGGCTCATCCACGGAAGGCTCGGCCTGAATATCGGCATCTGGAGGCAGGATTTCATCGGGTTCAAGCAGGGGAAGGTCATCGGCCTGCGCTGGTTCAGCGGCGGCAACGGCTTCAAATACATCGGATTCTGCCTGAGCGGAGGCGTCTGTCATTATGTCCTGCATGCCTGCCGGGGCGGCATCCTCAGGGGCGACAGCTGTGGGGGCCATATCCGCATGGTTGGTGGCGGCTTGTTCCGTAGCGGCGGCCAGCAGGGCGTCAAAATCTGTGGGCAGTTCCACAGCCTGTTCCGGCTGGGATTCCTGAACGGGCTCCAGCACTGGTTCCAGTTCGGGCAAAGAGGCGGGCAATGTTTCAGCAACAGGCTCTGGCTGGGCATCGGTCATGAGTTCCAGCTCGGGATGGAGCAGAACATCGGAAATGTCTTCCTGTGGTTCAGCGGCAGGGGCCGCACCGCCGGTCACAGCAGCCAGCAGGCTGTCGAGGTCTGCATTCAGATCGGGCTGAGGTTCCGAGGCAGGCGCTGGGGCTGGTGCGGGAGCTGCTTCTGGCTGAGCCGCGTCAAGCTTGCTCTGCAAATCGTCAGCGGCGGCAGCCAGCAGGCTGTCGATATCCACGCCGAGGTCGGCAGGCATATCTGGGCTTGCAACAGGGGCTGGCGCAGGATCGGGAGCAGGTTGCGGTGTCGGAGCTGATTGCGGCGCGGGAGCTGCTTCGGGCTGGGCCACGTCAAGCTTACTCTGCAAATCGTCTGCGGCGGCAGCCAGCAGGCTGTCGATATCCACGCCGAGGTCGGCAGGCATATCAGGGATTGCAGCAGTGGCTGGCGCAGGATCGGGAGCAGGTTGCGGTGTCGGAGCTGATTGCGGCGCGGGAGCTGCTTCTGGCTGGGCCGCGTCAAGCTTGCTCTGCAAATCGTCAGCGGCGGCAGCCAGCAGGCTGTCGATATCCACGCCCATGTCCGGGCTGGCAGTGGGTGCTGGTGCAGCCGCTGCCGCAGGTGCCGGAGCCTGGGGAGTCGGGGCGGCGGCCTGCGCAGGACTCGGGGGCACATCCAGCCCATTGGCCGCAGCAGCCAGCAGGCTGTCGAGATCATCGTTGGAGAAGGCCGGACTTTGCGCAGCGGGCGCAGCAGAAGGTGCTGCTGCAGGTTCGGGCTTTGCCGCTGCGAGGTTGCCAGCGCTGAGCAGATCGTCAATATCGCTTGTGTTCCCGGTGGCCGGGGCGGGACTCACGGATGCCAGCAGTTCGTCCAGATCTGGAATAGTGTTCTGCGGTTCAGCAGACGCTTGAGGCGCAGGCGCAGCAGCATGAAAATCGTTCAGCAGGGCGTCCACGGCATCATCTGCGGCTGGGTTCGCGGTCGGACTTGCGGCCTGTTTAGCGCTGGCAGATGCGGCCGCTTCCGTTTCCCTTTCTGACGGCTGCGGGGGGATATCAAGGGAATTGAGCAGACTGTCCACATCACCCATGCCCGGCATGTGCAACTGCTCATTGGGGTCAATGGGATGATCGGTCAGCGTGGACGGAGCGGAAAAGTCCAGGGCCACGTCATTGGTGTCGCTCTGGCCTTCGTCCTTGATGTCCATCTGTGCCAGCAGATCGTCAATTTCTGCATCCGCAGCACTTGAACCATCATTAAGGCCGCGCAGGTGCGCGTTCAGCGCCTCCTGATCCGCTTCTACCTCGGGGGCGGCAGCGGCCTGGGGCTGCTCGGACGGATCGTTTGCCGGAACTTCGCCTTTTTCGATCAGTTCTGTGAGATCGATGATCTGGTCATCGGTTTCAGCGGTGTTCTTGGCAACCATGCGCCACCTCATGGGGTTATGTGCAGCGGCCA
>NZ_DASQOG010000093.1:0-52317 GCF_035644575.1 Desulfovibrio sp.
GCGAAGTTGTTCTTGGTGTACAGATCGTTGTGTTCCAGCATTTCGCGGATCTGGCCCTTGCAGTTGGAGCAGGGAGCGCAGATGTACTTGCGGGTTTCCGGTCCAAGGCAATCCTTGAAGGCTTCGGCGATCTGCCACATCTTTTTGCGGCCAGAGATGTTGCCGCGCCATTGCTCAATGTTGTTGCGGGTCATGATGGCAAAGCCGGAGCCGCCGCCGCAGCAGTAGTTGTCCACACCATGGCAGGGCATTTCGCGGAACATGGGCGCAATTTTGCGCACGATTTCGCGCTGGGGTTCAACAATGCCCATGAGGCGCACGATGTTGCAGGGGTCGTGCAGGGTCACGGGGAAGTTGTTGCGCGAAGGATCAAGCTTGAGGCGGCCCGACATGACAATGTCGTGCAGGGTCACGTAGCAGCTTTCGCGCGGCACCTGATATTCGAAGGGGATAACGCGGTCGGCGATAACGGTCAGGGCCTTGTGGGCGTGGCCGCATTCACCGATGACGATCTTCTTCACGCCAAGTTCCTTGGCGGCCATCATGTGCTGCAGGGCAATACGGGCGGTCTGGGCGTCGTCGTAGAACACGCCGTAGTTCACGCCGTCGTATGCCAGGGCCTTGCTCGAAAGCGTCCATGAAAGACCAGCTTCCTGGAAGATCAGCGAGAAGGCGGCGATGTTTTCAGGCCAGGCCATCACTTCGCCAGCGTTGTGCAGCAGCATGATGTCCGCGCCCTGCACGTCGAAGGGAGTGTGGATGCCCACGCCGGTGATTTCGGTGTAGTCCTCGTCGATGAACTCCACGTTTTCTTTCACCACTTCAGGCGTCATGCCGGTGGAAGACCCGCACTTCATCTGGTTCATGGTGCCTTTTTCGTGCAGTTCGCGGGCGTAGATGCCCATCTCCTGGCTGAAAAGCTTGCGGATTTCGCGGGCCAGCAGGCCGTTGTCCACACCGATGGGGCAGGTCTGCGCGCAGCGACGGCAAAGGTTGCAGCGGTAGGCCAGTTCGCCCAGGCGGGCCACGGTCTTCCAGTTCAGGCCCATGTCGCCGTAGCGCCATTTGGCAAAGGGTTCTTTCTTCACATACTGCTTGTAGATGCGGCGGAAGATTTCAGACCGGAAGTTGGGCCGGTACATTTCGTTCTTGCCCGACATTTCGTACAGATGGCAGGCGTCAGAACAGGAGTTGCACTGGGCGCAGTAGTCCATGCTGGTTTCGAGCATGGGCAGGAAGGTCCAGTTGTTTTCCTTGGTGAACAGCTTGCGCATGCCGTTGAGGAACTTGTTGACCAGCTCCTCTTCTTCTTCCTTGTTCTTGGGCACAGGAATGTTCAGCACGCACACATCGTCAAGGATGCAGGCGGTGTTCTGCTTCTGTTCATCGGTGAAGGGCTTCCAGGGCATGGTGTGCACGTCCAGGGGAAGCTCAGGAATATCCTTGAGGTCAATGCTGACCATCTGCCCTTCGGCAGTGGAAACATCTTTCAATTGCAGATTATCTTTCATTGTGGAACTCCCTAGTCTTCCTTCTTGGGGGCTGCGGGATTTGTGGTAGCCACGTCAACCCAGGTCTTGGGCTGGCCATCGCTATTGATATGATCGGCAGACCACGTGACGTTGAACTTCAGGGCGTCCATGATCTTCTGCTGGTTCTTGGGGCTGTAGTTGGTTGGTTCGTCACCCCAGCGGATGTCGTGGTAGGTGAAGTACTTCATGAAGACGTGGCCCATGTGGGTCATGGGAATCCAGATCAGCAGGAAGAAGCCCACCAGCAGGTGCAGGCTGAACAGCACGTTGGTCTGCGGGGCAAAGTGGAACGTGATCAGGTTGTACATGAAGGTGCGGGCCAGCTCGAAGTAGGAAGGAGCGGAAGCCCAGGCAGCCAGACCCAGCACACCGAAGAGCACGAAGACAAGCAGGTTGAAGTAATGCTCGGGGGTGCTGTAACGGCGCAGGCCTTCATCGGCGCGACGGCGCAAAACAAGGCTGACGCCGCCCACAATGATGCACAGCGTGCCAGCAAGAGCACAGGCGCTGATAACATTGCCGACAAAGATCATCAGACCGCCCTGGGGGTTGAGGCCCAGAACCTGCGCGATGGCGGCAAACAGCACCACGATGGTGCCGCCCATGAGCATGTACATGCCCACATGGAAGGGGTAGGTGCGCACCCAAAGCTTGAGGTTGTGTTCAAAGGTGGCGTGCAGGAAAAGCACTTCGGTCAGCAGGGCCTTGACGTCGCCCATGTGAGCGATGTGACGAGGCTTTGTCCACCAGTCCTTTTCTTCCATAAAGCTGCCGCCGTACACCGTCTTGGAGCCTTCGTGAGGCACGGGGTACAGTTCCCAGCGTACGTGCAGGGGGCTGGCTGCAAGATACGATTTGATCTTGAGGTAGGCCATGCAGAAAAAGCCGGCTACCGCCAGATAGCCAAGAATGTAAAAAAGTGTGGTCATGCGTTTACTCCCGTGGGGTCAAGATGCCGCTAAATCGTGGGTTAGTTGCGGCCGGCACAGCCGACACGCTTTCAAGCCCGGCATGCGTCTGCCTGCCTGCAACCTCTCCTTTTAATGGGCCGACGCCTGAGTCAAATCTGACCGTTGTAATCAGGAATTGATCACAATAGTCGACATAGTCAAGGTGTACGGTGACCCCCCTGATACTCAAAATTACAAAAAATGCAAAGATGTCAGATGGAAACAATACAGTAAACTTAATCTGGATTAACCTAATTTTATTTAACTAAATCAAGTAGATTACGCCTATAAAAATTTTTTTTCAAGCAAACTAAAAATTTTTTTTAACAAGCTTGGGATGAAAAATTATATACTTTTTTAGTATGATAAAATTTATCAGTGATATTGAGATAATAAAAAAGGTCGGCGCAGGCCGACCTTTGTGTGTCAAGTGGTATGATAGTATAAAAGGCTGTTACGATAGAAAACGGGCTGCCTACAGGAGAATGTGCGGGTCGTGCATGAGATCGCGCAAGGTAATTGACTCGAAAACGCCGTCAAGTGTCGCCTGCAGGTTCTCCCAGGCTTTTCTGACTTCACATCCATCAAAGCGCGCGCACTCGCCGGGCTTTTCCATACAGTTTGTCAGCTCAATGCCGCCTTCCATCAGTTTGACAATGCATCCAAATGTGAGTTCTTCGGGCTTGCGCAAAAGCACATGCCCGCCCTTGGCCCCACGGATGCTGCCCGTTATGCCAGCCAGGCGCAGCTGGCGCAAAATCTGTTCGCTGAATTGCGAGCTTATGCCAGTTTGTGCAGCCAACTGGCTTGAAGAGACCGGTTTCTCAAGACCGTTTTTTGCCAGAAAAAGCAGGATTCTGGCGGCATACCGGGTTTTTGCAGAAAGCTTCATTGCGGGTCCCTCTTGTGTGCAGATTGAATAGTTTCCATCTGCCATGACTGCCGGCGTCTCAGCGCCGATGCTGCGGCTAGCTATGACTAATGACGCACAAATCTAACACATTATATTTGCTATGGGCAGTATTTTTTTTTCTTCGCCAAAAGGTTGCGAAACTATTCACATCATTGAAAGCATGACGAATTCTGGTCGGCGGCGTTCTTTTTGGTACGCTGGTACCCGCTTGACGCCGTTATTCTGGTGCGCTAAAAAGTTGAGTAGAACAGTCTAAATTAGACAGATACGGTTTAGAGATAGTTATTGTCTCCTGCAAAATAAGGAATGACTATGCGTATTTCGACAATGGCCTGCCATGCTTTGCACTTGTTATTGTGCCTTTCTGAACAAGACGACGACATCCCTGCCTCTGCGTCCGAACTTTCGGTCTGCACCGGCATATCTGAAAAATTTGTTCAAAAGATCATGCGGCTGCTTCAGTCAGAGGGCATTGTCAAAAGCGTTCGTGGCATTGCCGGAGGCCACATGCTGGCGCGCACTCCTGATGAGATAACGCTGGCCGACATAATTATTGCAGTTGAAGGCGGCATTTCCCTGCCCGGTGTCAGCAATGTTGCCCCCAGGGGCAAAACTGCTCTGGACGCCTGGGATATGGTCGCCCGTTCCATGAACAGTTCGCTCGAAGCTGTGACTCTCAGTTCCGTTCGACAGAGTAGTGCTTCAGCGCCGCGGCAAGCCACCCGCCGCAGGGTGGCGCAACCCTCTTCTCCGCTTCTGCCGGAGACCGACTTCGGAGGCACCAATGCAAAAGCATATTCTCTTGGTAGACAGCGATGCCGAAAGCCAAAGCAGACTGTCCCAAACCCTTCAGCAGTGTGATTACCGGGTAAGCACCGCCAGCACCTGTGCTGAAAGCCTGGCCAAGATTGCCAGCGACAGGCCCGACTGCGTTGTTTTTGATGTGGAGCTGGAGGGAACATCCGGCACCATCATGTACAGTCGTTTGCGCCGCAATGCGAGCACCAGGTCCCTTCCGGCGGTGGTGTGCACATCTGTTGGGCCCCGGCCTGTGAGCTTTGGAACGGGAATTCCCGTTCTTTCAAAAAACTGTTCGAGCGAAGCGCTGCTTTCTACCGTCAGCGCCGCTATGGCATAGCGCTCTTGTTTGATACTCGCCTGACGGTCGGGCTGGGATAGTACCCGACCGTCAGGGCTGTGGTTCGCTCCGTTATCCGCGTCAGGCAAAAGGACAAATGCTGGCGCGGCAAACGGCGAGTTTTTTCAGGTTCTTTTTGGGAACCCTTGTTTGATTGGGCCGTCTGCCGCACAGACGGCCCATCTTTTTATACTTCGTTGTGGTTGATGTGATCCGGAATGATCATCATATCAACCAGCAGCGGCTTGAGGAACGACCACTTGATGTTGTGTTCCTCGTAGACTTCCATCATGTCGCGGATGGCGTCCCAGCAGTTATGGCAGGGGCTTATGACCAGTTCCGCGCCGGTTGCCTTGATCTGGTCCAGCTTGTTTTTCAGGCCCACGTTGCGCTCTTTGCGGTACAGGCCAATGCCGTTGAGGCCGCCGCCGCCACCGCAGCAGAAGTTGTGATCGCCCTTGGGGTCCATTTCGCGGAAGTCTTCCGCAATGTAGCTCATGATTTCGCGGGTGGCCTTGCCAAGCCCGTGGCTGCGCACATAGTTGCACGAATCCTGAAGGGTGCAGGGCATCTTGAGCTTTTTGGCAGGGTCAATCTTGATCTTGCCTGTGCGCAGCATCTCTGCAACCCATTCCACATAATGCATGAAACGCACCGGCGGATCACCGCTTTCGCGTCCGGCCCAGTAGGGGCCTTCAACTACTGTGGCGCGGTGGGCGTGGCCGCATTCCGTGCCCACAACCACCTTGGGCTTGAGGCGCTCAATGGCGGCGTAGATGCGTTTGACGTTCTGCGCGCAGCCTTCCCAGTCGCCAGCGAACATGGTGAGAGATGTGTTCTCCCAGCCTTCGCGCGGCACAGTCCAGTTGGTGTCTGTGGCGTGAAAGAGAATGGCTGCCTGAGCGATGTCTTCAGGATAGTGCTTCACTTCGCGGGCGTTGAGAATGTACATGACGTCCGCGTTGTCTTTTTCAACAGGAATTTCCAGGTCGGGCCATTCATCCTGTTGTTCTTCGACCATCCATTCGCAGGTTTCAACCCAGTCTTCTTCGGTCACGTCCATCTGCGCTCCGTAAACGCGGTGCATGCCGGAGCCGATTTTCATTTCCCACGGGATGAAGCCGTGCTTGAAGAGGATGCCGCGCAAATAGCTGAACATAACGCCCGTATCAATGCCGTGCGGGCAGTATACGGCGCAGCGGTTGCAGCAGGTGCACTTGCCCCAGGCGGCGTCCATGCATTTGATCATGAACTCGGCGTCAACCTTGCCTTTGCGGCGCAGCAGCTCGCCCAGCGTAGCCTGAATCTTGTACGAGGGAATCTGCGTGGGGTCGTTGTTGTTGGTGCGGTAGAAAAAGCAGCTGTCCGCGCACATGGCGCAGTGCGCACAGACGCTGAGCCATGTGCGGGTGCGCGATTTGCAGGTTTGTTCGAGGTCGCGTGCCAGGGCTTCCTGATCGACCTTCAGTTCCTTCATCTGGGCATAATATTGCGCCCCGCCCTTGTCCTTCAGCAGATCAAGGATACCTTCCTTGGTGGTGACGGGGGTTGGGGTGCACAGCAATTCGGACATGGTTCGCTCCTTTCAGGCGAAAAGATAATTCGTTTGCCCCGATTACCAGGGGAAAGCGCCGCCGCGCGTTGCGCCGCCTCTTTTAATGGCAAAGTCCATGCCGATCTGCGCACGGGACATAAAGAAGAGGACAATGTGCGAAAGCTTGGTGAAGGGGGCCAGCAGAAGAAACAGTTCGCCGCTGAGCACATGGGCTATCATCCACGTCTGGTAGGCGCCGCCGTCAAGGCGCGCCATAAGACCCGTGGCGAAGGGCAGAAAGGTCAAAAGCAGAATAAGCCAATCCTGCCCACTGTTGAGCTGCCTGAGCGCCGGTGAGGAAAGACGCCGCAAGGCAAGCAGAACAATGCCGGAAAGAGCCATGATGGCAAGCACATCGGCAACGCCGCCCGGAAGCGACGGCAGGCTTATACCCACATAGGTTTCAAGCAAAACCGTGTGCCCAAGAAGAAACAGCGGTATAAGCACAGCGCCGAAATGCAAAAGAAAGAACAGAATGGTGGCAACCGGCTGGGCGCGCCAGCCGCTGGTGCCGCCAGGGATAAGCCATTTGAAAATGGAAGCAAGCGCGCCGGGGATGGAACGCTCAGAATGATAGCTGTATGCGACGCGCTCAAGGCGTGCATCCAGGCCGCGCACGTACAAAACCGCGCGTACAAGCAGGCCGACGAGAAATACGGCAATTGAAATAATGAAAAGTGGTCCGGTAATGAAATCCAGCATCTGATCTGCCTCCTAACGTATTCTTCGGTGTACCTTGAGCCTACTGGCTATTTCTTCTTGCCGGCAAACTCAGATGCGGTGCGTTCACTGTGGCAGACTCGGCAGTCCACAAGACGCGGGCCCTTGCCAGCTTTGACGTGGCACTCGGTACAGGCTGTGTGCATGTAAGTAACCTGCTTTTTCGCCGGAACCGATGTTACGTCCTTGAGGGTTTCAGACATGCCTGCATCTGTCATGTTGTGGCAGGTTGAACAGTCGCCGTTCATGGCCTCCACTGCGTCCACATGCTTGTCATGGGGAAAAAAGACCTTGGGCATCTCTGGCTTGCTCACGGCGGGCGTGGTAACGGGCACAAGCTCGTTGCCAAACGCCGCGCCGGGCAATGCCGCCAGGCCGCAGATCAATAATAACAGGCAGGGGAGAGTGGTTCTGAATCTGATAAGTTTTTCCCGCATGATGGATCCTTGCTTCCTGACAAAATCCAGATGGTGTTTTCCCGGCCTGAATTGTGCCGGGCACAATTGGAGAAATCCCGCGCACATGCGTCGGGATTTCCCGTTGTCGACATTCGCTTAGTCCTGGGGCTGGCTAAGGGCCTCGGCCGCGCTGCGCATGAAAACGGCACACTTGTAGGGTTCGCCCTTCATGCAGCGCATGGCAAAAGCCGCCGCCATGTACATGAAGAGGCGCGATTCGTAGTCAAGCCTGGTGGTGTGCAACCAGTGATCGTGAGGGTTTCCCCCCTCGGCCAGCTTGCGCGCACGTGCCATGTCTTCGGCATACGCATCGCCTGTGAGCTTGGTGAACAGTTCGCAAATTTCATCGGCCAGATAATCGCGTTCTGACAAAGCTGACATAACAACCCCCTGCGTCTTCCGCAGTCGCGCCCCAGTTTATATGAGGCGGTTAAAAAGAGCAATTAATTAATAAAAAACTTGATGTAATTAATCCGTACAAAACTATTCTCATATTAAATATACTGTGTCAACGAGGTATGGATTTTTTCATGCAAAAAATTACAAGTTAAGCTCAAGTATTGAAAGGATTGACAATCTATCTTGAATGAGAAAAATTGCACAAACGGCATGAAAGCTAATGTATTGATATTGCAATAAACACTGTCATTGCATAGTAAAACAATACAATTAATGTTTTAAAAAATATTTTCATGAAAAGGTGCATATGAATTATGTATAAACGTAGCTAAAAGATTGCTTATTGTTTCTATAAGTAATGGTGTTTGTGTGTACAAACTGCAAAGATTCGCAGCGCAAATGCCCGGTTAGCTTCTTGATAACCTGTATAGGGCCCACATGTAGGGATCTTGCGGCTGTATAAAGGGGGGCGACGTGCTTGCGGTGTTAAATATGGATTATGCTTCGTGTGAAGCTGATTTGACTCTTCCTGGGGCCAGTATGGGGCAGGAGAAGACCCTGGCTGATGTGGCTGTCACCTTTGTCGGGAGACAGCATGTACGGCAGGATTTTGAGAATAGTGAAGTTCACTGCGACAAGAAGTCATGCCGGGGGGTGAGCCTGCCTCCGTGGAGGAAACGGGTCGCGACCAGGCCGTGGAAAGCCCATGCGTGGAAGTAGATGCACCGCAGGTTCTCATGCGCAAACGTAAAGCCCCCTTCGGAAGCGAACTTCCGAAGGGGGCTTTCAGTCACCAGGCCGTGGCCCGGTTTATTCTGTCTGCCTAGTTGTTCAGGTCAACCAGCACAGGATTTTCTTCAAGGTCTTCAAGGAACTTGTCGGGACGTTCCTTCTGGTCGGGAACCACGATATCGCCATTGACGTATTCGCGGTAGCCGGTACCGGCAGGAATGAGGCGACCCACAATGACGTTTTCCTTGAGGCCGCGCAGGTAGTCCATCTTGCCCTTGAGCGACGCCTCGGTGAGCACCTTGGTGGTTTCCTGGAAGGAGGCCGCCGAGATGAACGAGGAGGTGGTCAACGAAGCCTGGGTGATACCCAGCACCAGCGGTTCCGCTGTAGCTGGCACACGCCCTTCGGCAATGACCTTCTGGTTTTCAGCCTTGAATTCGGCCTTGTCCACCTGCTCGCCCACGAGGAAGCTGGTGCCGCCGCAATCGAGAACCGTAACCTTCTTGAGCATCTGACGCACAATAACTTCGATGTGCTTGTCGTCGATACCCACGCCCTGGAAGCGGTACACTTCCTGGATTTCGTCCACAAGGTAGCGGGCAAGGTACTTTTCGCCACGGGTGCGCAGAATATCGTGCAGTTCGGGGTAGCCTTCGGTCAGCGGATCGCCCGCTTCCACAAAGTCGCCGTCAGCAGCGGTAATGTGCTTGCCCTTTGGCACCAGGTATTCCTTGGCCTCGCCAATTTCGGGCGTAACAACCAGCTTGCGCTTGCCCTTGGATTCGCCAGCGTAGGTGACAGTACCCGCGATTTCGGAAACCACGGCCATGTCCTTGGGCTTGCGAACTTCAAAGAGCTCGGCCACGCGCGGAAGACCACCCACGATATCCTTGGTCTTGGATGTTTCGCGGGGCTTACGGGCGATGATGTCGCCCGCCTGGATGTCTGCGCCGTCCTTGATCATGATGATGGAGCCGACAGGCAGGGTGTAAACCGCCGCCGTGCCTGCGTGGCTGCGTTTTTTGACGCTGCCGTGTTCATCGCAGATGGAGATGGACGGGCGGAAGTTGGTGGTGCGGTATTCCATAATGGTCAGGGATGCCTGACGGGTAATATCGTCCACCTTTTCCTGCACGGTCTTGCCGTCGATGATGTCCGTAAAACGGATAACGCCTTCTTCTTCGCAGACAAAGGGTTCGTTGAACGGATCCCATTCGGCCAGCACAACGCCCTTGGTCACTTCCTGGCCGTCATGGACAAGCAGGCGTGCGCCGTTGGGCAGAATGTATTTTTCGCGTTCGCGGCCCTGCGCGTCCACAATGGTGAGCTGGCCGCTCTTGCCGAGCACCAGTTCAACGCCGTCACGGTTGGTAACGGAACGCACGCGGTTAAGAATAACTCGGCCTGCGTTCTGGGCTTCAAACTTGTTCTTTTCAATGGTGCTCGAAGCCGTACCACCGATGTGGAAGGTACGCATGGTAAGCTGCGTGCCAGGTTCACCGATGGACTGGGCCGCGATGATACCCACGGTTTCGCCCGTGTTGACCAGGTGCCCGCGGGCAAGGTCACGCCCGTAGCAGAGGGCGCAGATGCCGCGTTCGGCCTGGCAGGTAAGGGGCGAGCGCACGGTGATGGAGGAAATGCCCTTGTCGCTGATAAGCTGGGCTTCCCTTTCCTCGATAAGCGTGTTTTCGGGCATCAGCACGGTGTTTGGATCATCGGGATCAAACACGGGGTAGAGCAGCACACGGCCAATGACGCGCTCGGCCAGCGGGGTTTTGATATCGCCGCCGTCCTTGAGGTGGGTCAGTTCAATGCCGTCCACAGTGCCGCAGTCGTGTTCGCAGACAATAACGTCCTGCACAACGTCAACCAGACGGCGGGTAAGGTAACCGGAGTTGGCCGTTTTAAGAGCCGTATCGGCCAGACCCTTACGAGCACCGTGGGTGGAGGTGAAGTACTGCAACACCGACAGACCTTCGCGGAACGAAGATGTGATAGGCGTTTCAATGATTTCACCAGAAGGCTTGGCCATAAGACCGCGCATGCCCGCGAGCTGACGCATCTGGTCCTGGTTACCACGAGCGCCCGAATTGGACATCATGAAGATCGGGTTGAAGCTCTGGTTCTTTTCCTGCTTGCCGGTCTTGGGATCAGTGAGGATATCGTAGGAGATATCCTTGATCATCTCTGCCGAAACGTCCTGTGTGGCCTTGGTCCACACGTCAACCACCTTGTTGTACTTTTCAGTACGGGTGATGATACCGTCGCGGTACTGATGTTCAATGTCGTCCACTTCCGCCTGCGAGGCAGCCAGAATGTGCTTCTTGCTTTCAGGAATGGTGAGGTCTTTCACGCCGATGGTCACGCCCGCCCTGGTGGCGAATTCGTAACCCATGTCCTTGAGGCGGTCGCACAGAATGACCGTGGCCTTGATGCCGCAGTGGCGGTAGGCCGCGCCCACGAGACGCGCAATGTTCTTCTTGGTGAGCACGCAGTTGACGTTTTCGAAGCCCAGCTTTTCGGGCAGGATGTCGCTTACGAGCACACGACCGGGGGTCGTGTCGTACACGTGCCCATCGGGCATGCGTACCTTGACGCGGGCATGCAGAGAAACCTGTCCGCCGTCATAGGCGGCTTCCACTTCCCAGGGGGCGCAGAAGGTCATGCCTTCGCCCAGCTCAAAGCTGCGCTCGGCGGTCATGTAGTACAGACCAAGCACGATATCCTGAGAAGGCACGATGACAGGGCCGCCGTTGGCGGGCGAGAGAATGTTGTTGGTGCTCATCATGAGCACGCGGCATTCGATCTGCGCTTCCACCGAAAGGGGAATGTGCACGGCCATCTGGTCACCGTCAAAGTCGGCGTTGTAGGCCGAGCAGACGAGCGGATGCAGACGGATGGCCTTGCCTTCGACCAGCAGGGGTTCAAAGGCCTGAATGCCCAGTCGGTGCAGGGTAGGGGCGCGGTTGAGCAGAATGGGGTATTCGCGCACCACTTCCGAAAGGATATCCCACACTACCAGCTCTTCACGCTCCACCATCTTTTTGGCGCTCTTGATTGTGGAGGCGTGGCCTCTTTTTTCAAGTTCGGCATAGATGAAGGGCTTGAACAGCTCAAGCGCCATCTTTTTGGGCAAACCGCACTGGTGCAGCTTGAGGTAAGGGCCAACGGTAATAACCGAACGGCCGGAGTAGTCAACGCGCTTGCCGAGCAGGTTCTGACGGAAGCGGCCCTGCTTACCCTTGATCATGTCGGAAAGCGACTTGAGCGGGCGACCGTTGGTGCCAGCAATGGCGCGGCCACGACGACCGTTGTCGAAGAGCGCGTCCACAGCTTCCTGAAGCATGCGCTTTTCGTTGCGGATGATGATTTCGGGCGCGCCCAGTTCCATCAGCCGTTTCAGACGGTTGTTGCGGTTGATCACACGACGGTAAAGGTCGTTGAGGTCAGAGGTGGCAAAACGGCCACCGTCCAGCGGCACCAGAGGACGCAGTTCCGGCGGGATGACGGGAATGACTTCCATAATCATCCATTCGGGCTTGTTGTCCGACTCAAGGAAGGCTTCAACAATCTTGAGGCGCTTGGTGATCTTTTTCTTCTTGGTCTGGCTCTTGGTGGATTCGCCTTCTTCGCGCAGTTCGGCGCGCAGCTTTTCCAGCTCCAGCTCTTCCAGCAGGCTGCGCACGGCTTCCGCGCCCATGCCCACGGTCAGAACTTCGTCCGTGCCGTAGTGGTCAAGAATCTGGAGGTACTGGTCTTCAGAGATGACCTGACGCTTCTGCAGATTGGTCTGACCGGGATCAAGAACAATGTAGGAGTCGAAGTACAGCACCTTTTCCAGATCAGCCATGGTCATGTCGAGCAGGGTGCCGATCTTGGAAGGCAGGGTCTTCAAAAACCAGATGTGGGCAACGGGCGCGGCCAGCTCAATGTGGCCCATGCGCTCGCGGCGCACCTTGGAGGCAATAACTTCAACGCCGCACTTTTCGCAGACGATGCCGCGGTGCTTCATGCGCTTGTATTTGCCGCAGTTGCATTCATAGTCCTTCACGGGGCCGAAGATCTTGGCGCAGAACAGGCCGTCGCGCTCCGGCTTGAAGGTGCGATAATTGATGGTTTCCGGCTTTTTCACTTCGCCGTAAGACCATTCACGAATGGCCTCGGGCGAAGCGATGGAAATCTGGATGGCTTTCAGGTTGCGGATGTTCGTCACGTTGGTCGACGCGCCGCGTGCGGTGAAAAGATCGTCCAGGCTCATAGTATACCTTGCTTTGTAAAAAGCTCGTTGAAATCGTTAGCCATGCTGTCGTTGGCCGTGAGAGGCATAACCGCTCACGGCCAACGCAACGCGTTTCCGGGGCCGCAGAAAGGGGCTGTTACGCCTCTTCCTCGCGTTCTTTCATATAGCCCACGCGTTTGGGCTTTTTCTTGCCTTCTTCCTGATGCAGGGTCACGTTGAGGCCAAGGCTCATGAGTTCCTTCACCAACACGTTGAAGGATTCGGGCAGACCGGCTTCAAGGAAGTTGTCGCCCTTGACGATCTTCTCGTACATCTTCACGCGCCCGGTCACGTCGTCCGACTTGACCGTGAGGAATTCCTGCAGCAGATAGGCCGCGCCGTAAGCTTCCAGAGCCCACACTTCCATTTCACCAAGACGCTGGCCACCGAACTGGGCTTTACCGCCGAGGGGCTGCTGCGTCACCAGCGAGTAGGGGCCAGTGGAACGGGCATGGATTTTTTCGTCAACCAGGTGGTGCAGTTTGAGCATGTACATGACGCCCGTGGTCACGCGGTTCTTGAAGGGAACACCCGTGCGGCCATCGTACAGGGTGGTTTTGCCGTCGTTGGCAAGACCAGCCTTGTCCATCCAGCCCCAGATTTCTTCTTCGGTCGCGCCGTCGAACACCGGGGTCTTGGTAACAATACCGTTGCGCAGCTTGAGGGCGGAGGCCTTGAATTCCTCATCGCTCATGCTGTCCACCAGGGCGCTGATTTCAGGCGAATTGTAAACGCCCTTCAGTTCTTCGCGCACAACCTGCATGGCCGCGCCGGAGTCAACCAGTTCGGCCAGCTGCCGACCAAGTTCCTTGGCGCCCCACCCAAGGTGGGTTTCCATGATCTGCCCGATGTTCATACGTGAAGGCACGCCCAGGGGGTTCAACACGATGTCCACGGGGCGACCGTCGGCAAAGAAGGGCATGTCTTCTTCCGGCAGAATGCAGGAAACAACACCCTTGTTACCGTGGCGGCCAGCCATTTTATCGCCCACAGAGAGCTTACGCTTGATGGCGATGTGCACCTTGACCATCTTGATGACGCCAGGGGGCAGATCATCGCCTTCCGTAACCTTTTCGCGCTTGGAGTCGTAAATGGCCTTCAGGTATTCAACCTGCTGGTCGTAAGACTTGAGCACGTCGGCCACGGCGTCGTTGACTTCCTTGCTCTTGAACAGGCCCGCGAGCTTCTTCACGGGGATCTGTTCAAGCACGTCTTCGGTCAGGGCTGCGCCCACTTCGGCCAGCACTTCGCCCTTCTTCTTGCCCGGCACTGCGGCGGCGATCTGCTTGCCCAGCACATGCGGGGCAATCTGAACGCGGGTGCGGTCGGACAAAGCGCGAAGGTGATCAGATTCCTTCTGGTCCAGCACGGACGTGTCGTGGCTTTCAATGGCCAGCGTGCGGTCGTCCTTCTCGCCGGAACGGCGGTTGAAGACCTTCACGTCAATGATGGTGCCTTCCACTCCCGGGGGAACCTTGAGGGAGGTGTTTTTCACATCCCTGGCCTTCTCGCCGAAGATGGCGCGAAGCAGCTTTTCTTCAGGGGTAAGCTGGGTTTCGCCCTTGGGCGTGATCTTGCCCACAAGGATATCGTCGGGCTTGACCGCTGCGCCGATGCGGATGATGCCGCTTTCGTCCAGGTTGCGCAGCATTTCTTCGCTGACGTTGGGAATATCGCGGGTGATTTCCTCCGGTCCAAGCTTGGTGTCGCGGGCCACTACCTCGAATTCTTCAATATGAATGGAGGTAAAGGTATCTTCGCGAACAGTGCGCTCGGAAATGAGGATGGAGTCTTCGTAGTTGTAACCGCACCAGGGCATGAAGGCGACCACCAGGTTTTTGCCGAGGGCCAGTTCGCCTTCGTCAATACCGGGGCCGTCAGCCAGAATCTGGCCCTTTTTCACGGGCATGCCGGGGTAGCAGGTGGGCTTTTGCCCAAAGCAGGAGTTCTGGTTGGACTTGTGGAACTTCAGCAGGTCATAGGCGCGCACGCCGCCCTGCTTGGGGAACACATCGCCTTCGTAGGAAACGATGAGGCGGTCGGCGTCCACATATTCCACCTTGCCCGGAGCGGGAGCCACGATGCACGCGCCGGAGTCGCGGGCCACGTCCACTTCCATGCCGGTGCCCACCAGGGGCTTTTCGGCGCGCAGAAGCGGCACGGCCTGACGCTGCATGTTTGAACCCATGAGCGCGCGGTTGGCGTCGTCGTGTTCCAGAAAGGGAATGAGCGCGGCAGAGATGGAGACCATCTGGCTGGGCGAAATGTCCATCAGGGTCACTTCTTCACGCGGGTTCATTTCCACTTCGCCCTTGACGCGCACGGTAACGTATTCGTCAAGCAGGTTGCCGTCGGCATCGGTGCGGGCGTTGGCCTGAGCCACAACCTGACCGCCTTCGCGCGAGGCATCGAGGTGCACCACGTCATTGGTAACGCGGGCATCGCGCACAACGCGGTAAGGCGTTTCGATAAAGCCGTAGTCGTTCACCTTGGCAAAGGTGGTCAACGAAACGATCAGACCAATGTTCGGGCCTTCAGGCGTTTCAATGGGGCAGATACGTCCGTAGTGCGAGGTGTGCACGTCGCGCACTTCAAAGCCCGCGCGTTCACGGGTAAGACCGCCGGGGCCCAGGGCCGAAAGGCGGCGCTTGTGCGTCACTTCGGAGAGCGAGTTGGTCTGATCCATGAACTGCGAAAGCTGCGAGGTGCCGAAGAATTCTTTCAGCACAGCCGCCACAGGCTTGGGATTGATCAGGTCGTGGGGCATGAGCGTGGAAATTTCCTGAAGGCTCATGCGCTCCTTGATGGCGCGTTCCATACGAACAAGGCCGATGCGGTACTGGTTTTCCACCAGTTCGCCCACCAGACGCACACGGCGGTTGCCAAGGTGGTCGATATCGTCGGCGGGGCCGTGGCTGTCCTTCAACTGCACCAGCACCTTGATGGCGGTGAGGATGTCGTGGTCGGTCAGCGTGCGCAGGTCGTCAGCCTCATCCAGGCTCAGACGCTGGTTGAGTTTGTAGCGGCCCACGGGCGACAGGTCATAGTAGTCGCCGTTGCGGAACAGGTTGTCAAAGAAGCTGGCCGCAATTTCCGGGGTAGGCGGAGAAGACGGACGCAGACGACGGTAGATTTCTTCCTGCGCTTTCTGCTGGTCGGGGATGCGATCCTGAACCAGGGTATCGCGGATGGACGAAGACGTATCCGTGCCCTTGGTGTGCAGCACGGCAATGCGCGTGATGCCCGCTTCGCGGAAGCGGTCGAGCAGGCCTGCGGTGATTTCGTCCGCAGCTTCGGCCAGCACTTCGCCGGTCTTGGGATCGGCCACGTCCAAAGCCAGGAACATGGCGTCCAGCGTGTCGGGGCGAACTTCGATAGCTTCAATGCCCGCTTCGCAGATCAGACGCCAGCTGCGCTTGGTGATGGGCTTGCCAGCCTTGACAATGACATTGCCCTGCGCGTCGATGATGTCGGCGTAGGCGTTGTCCTTGCGGTACAGGTCCTTGCGCACTTCCCAGAACAGGCTGCTGGCCGACTCAATGCGGTAGTGCTCCTGCGAGTAGAAGTATTCAAGAATCTGCTCCTTGCTCATGCCCATGGCCTTGAACAGGATGGTGGCAGGCATCTTGCGGCGGCGGTCGATGCGGACGTACAGAATATCCTTGTGGTCGAAGTCAAAGTCGAGCCACGAGCCGCGCATGGGGATGATGCGGCAGGAATAGAGCACCTTGCGGCTGGTGTGAGTCTTGCCGCCATCGTGCTCAAAGATGATGCCCGGCGAGCGCTGCAACTGGTTAACGATGACGCGCTCGGTGCCGTTGATGATAAACGTGCCCTTTTCCGTCATCAGGGGCAGGGTGCCAAAATAGATATCCTGCTCTTTGATGTCGCGGATGGTGCGGTTGCCCGAAGCTTCATCGGTGTCATAGACAACCAGGCGCACCTTGATGCGCATGGGTGCCTCGTAGGTCAGCCCCTTGGAAATGCACTCGGCCTGGTCGTACTTGGGTTCGCCGATTTCATAGCTGACGAACTCAAGACTGGCGGTCTTATTGAAATCCTCAATGGGGAAGACGGTGTGGAACACACCTTCCAGCCCTTCCTCTGGGCTGCGGTCGGCATCTGAAACGCCTTCCTGAAGGAATTTCTGGTAAGAATCTATCTGCAGATTCAGCAGATGTGGGATAGGGAGGGAAACCTTGATCTTGCCGAACTGTTTGGTGAGCTGGCCCATGGGTACCTCAAGATAGGTAGCGGTTGCGCCCCGGCTGCGCGAGACAAATCAGCATGCCTAAGCCGGCGGGCAAAAAACTTGCTGTCACTGCACCCTGAAAGCGTAATCTGGTGGGAAGGCTAAAAAGAACTTACTGCGGGCAAGGCGTAAAAAACCCATCCCTGTCTGGGTAAACAGGGCTGGGGTCAGGGCATTACCTTTAATATATATGCTTGGTCAGTAAGTTATTGAAAAACAGAAAGGAGCCTCCCGCACCAATCGTTGAAAGAGGATGCATACTAGGAATCAGAGTCCTTGGCAAGCAAAAAAAGCGGGAGAGAAAAATTAAAAAGGCTCTGTTCACTAATTTACCTCAGTGGGAACTTCATGACAAGACAAAAAAAATGCCGGGTGGAGCGGTTATTCTCGTTTGAGCACACAATCCGTGCTGACAGGGCTCACAAAAGAACGTTTTTTCCAGCCTCACCAAAATTTGCCGCCGCTTAGCCTATTTCAAACAGGGCCTGTCCTTCCTCGGCCCTGCGGCTCCAGGCAGTGATATGCCCATCGTTGGAAACCTTGATGCCGATGCCGTGTTCGGCCAGGGTCATGGCTGCCGCCTTGCGCCCGCCGCTGCTGCTGCCGCCGGGAATCTTGAGGATAGCCCCCACCGCAAAAACGCTGCCATCGTCAAAGATCAGGGTTGCGCCATCAATGGAAAGAAGCTCGGCCCGCAGCTTGCGCGGAATCTGCGCGAAATTCAGGCTGGGCAGAGCCGAGCGAAGCAGCGCGGTTTTGCTGCTGGCATCGTGCGCCAGCATATCGCCCTGGCTGACTATTTCGTTGAGGTAGCCGTGCAGCCTGTCTTGCGAAATGCGCACCAGTTCATCCTGGGAAATGTTCTGTCCAATGCGCTGGTTACGGCGTTCGTTTATCATCCACGGGGTAACGGCGTTGGTGCGGAAAAAGCCGATACACGCGCCCTTGCGCCTGAATGAAACATCAAGCAGGCTCAGGTACAGCGCCTCAATGGTGCCCCTGCTGCCGCCTTGCCCCTGATAGCCAAGCTCGGCAAGGTAGGCCTGATGCGAAAAGTGCAGCCACTTGCCGCGCCTTTTGGCAAAAAAGAGCTGCCTGTTTTTGAAGATGAGGACGTCGCCGTTTCTGCTGAGGCAAAAAGCGCATCTGTTTTGTGATGTCCAGTAGGCCACGGGCAGAAAGGCCAGAGGCGCGTAAACATGGGCCGCCTCGGCCTCTGCGGGCAAATCCGCCTCGCAGTACGCGGTTATGCCGCCCTCTGCATTGCACACCAGCAGGGTGTCGCAGCCGGAGGTGAGCACCTTGGCGTAGTCCTCCTTGCTGGCATCAAAAAAATTCACGCTGCCGGGGCGGGGATCGTCTTCGTCAATGCCCACGCAGAAGGATATCTTGTCGCCTTCATACGTTTCACTCGACCAGAACGACAGCAGATTCAGCATGCGCAGCACCGTTGTGTGCCGCTCTGGCGAGAGTATTTTTGCAATGCCGATGATCTGCGCCTGCCGTATGCACACGGCGGCGTAATCATCTATATGGGGCGTGGTGAAGATTTTTTCCCATTCATCAAGAATGTTGCGGGCAATGGCCTGCTCCGTTTCCGTAAATGGAATGGCGCGGAACAGGTACACTTCATCCTCCGGCTGACCGGTAAGGGCGACCCGCAGCATAAAGCGCCTGCCGTTCATTTCGGCGAGGTCTTCAAAATTTTCCCTGGTGTAGTCATCGTCCAGAATTTCGGTGGCGGGGCCGAAGAGCGGGGCAAGGTATTCTGCCACAGCCTCGATGATGGCTTTTTTTGCTTCCATGATGCTACTCCCTATGGGCATTGGCAGAACCGGCAACCACGCGGCGAAGATGCCGCACCTGACGCAGGAGGCTGGCGCGGGCTGCGAATCAGGCGGGCCGAGCCAGGCCCGGCGCTCAGGCGTCTTCCTGCTTCCAGAGGGTTAAAATGTTCTTGCCGTCCTCAGTGCGGGCATATTCCACCCTGCTCATGATCTTGCGCATCATGGCAATGCCCAGCCCTCCCTCGCGGCGTTGCTCGGCGGGCAGGCTTGTATCCGGGTCTGGCTGGTGCAGGGGGTTGAAGGGGCGGCCTGTATCCTGAAACTGCATCACGGCCTGAAATGGCCCGGAGCGCATCCGGCAGCGCACCAGCACGGTTCCCTGATCCGGGGCGTAGGCATAGTGGGCGATGTTGGCAAAGACTTCTTCCGCAGTAACCAGCAGCATTGGCAGGGTGGCGGCAGGGCATTGGGCGGCCTTGAGCTTTTCTTCCAGAAAGGCCAGCAGAGTTTCCAGATGAGCGTCATCCGCTGTTATGAGCAGTTCATCCCAGGCCAGACCAGTAAATTCCAGCGCCAGAATGGTGATGTCGTCCGCCTGCTCCACGGCAGCGGCAAAATCGTCCACCTGGCGCAGCAGGGCCTGCACGGTCTGCTCCGCATCCATACGTTCGGTGCCCCGCACGGCGCTTTCTATGCCGCTGAGGCCAAGGCGTTCGCCCCGGCTGTTCTCCGCCTCGCTCACCCCATCGGTATAAAGCAACATACGGTCGCCGGGGGCAATCTGAAAGGTCTGCTCCCTGTAACGGGAGTTGGGCATGGCCCCCAGCGGCAGGCCGTGGCCTGCTTCAAGCCATGCATAGCTGCCCTCGGCGCGTCTGAATACCAGCGGGTGTTCATGCCCGGCATTGGCGCAGACCAGCCGCCCGGTGGTGAGGTCAAGCACCGCAAGAAAGGCAGTGAGAAAGATATCCTGGTCATTGTGCGCCGTGATGCGCTTGTTGGCCTGCGTGAATATTTCTGACGGGGAAAGGCCCGATTCCGCAAGGCTCTTGATGAGGGTTTTGGCCGTCATCATAAACAGGGCCGCGCCGATGCCCTTGTCCGCCACATCGGCCACCACGATCACAAGCTGGTTTTTATCCCGCAAATAGAAGTCGTAAAAATCGCCGCCCACCACCTTGGCGGCGCGCATGACGGCAAAAATGTCAAAATCTTCCCGCTCGGGATAGGCGGGGAAAACGCTTGGCAGCGAGGAACACTGGATGGCGCGGGCAAATTCCAGCTCCGCGTCTATTCGGCCAGCTGCGGCGCTGATGGCCGCCTTGAGGCTCTGTACGGTCTTGTTGATGCCGTCCGAGAGCAGCCCGAATTCCGGTGTGGTGCGCTCGTTGAGCACCACATCCAGATTGCCGGAGGTGATTTTTTGCAGGTCTTCGTTAACGCGGTACACATCGTTGATAACCAGACGTTTGACCAGATGCGACACCATCCAGAAAATCACGGCAAACAGCGCCAGATTGCAGGCCGCAATGTACAGGAGCATGCTGTCGCGCGAGAAAAATACCTCGTTGCGTGGCAGCAGGGCAAAGAGGGTGTAGCCCTCCACCTCGATGTTCTGGCAGATGTACTGCTTGCCGAGAATGGAAACCAGCCCCTTGCCGTCTGGCTGTATGAGGCCGAGGGCATTCACATTGGCCCCAAGGGGAACAGCGGCCTCGTTGCCCGTGCTGATGACGGCTCCGTAAATGGAGATGGCCATAAAACCGTTGGAGCCAATATGATAGCGGGGGGCGATCTGATCCACAGCAGCGGAGCGCAGGGCGGCTGTCAGGCGCTTGGGGGAATAGCCGATCTGCACAATGCCCGTGCAGTCGCGGCGGGCCACGCCAGCATACTGAAAGGGCACTCGGTCTGCGCCGCGCTCTTCAATATCCTGCACAAGGGCAAAATCCAGATCGCGCAGGGCTGGCAAAAATGCCGCAGACTGCGGCGAAGAGGCCATGTCGTAACCCGCAAAGGGGCCCGTGGAGGCGATGATCACTCCCCGGTCGTCCGCAACGTTCAGCTCCTCCACATCCAGCAGTTTTCGCAAAAAATGTAATATTGTTGGGACGTTAAGTATGTTTGGGTTTTGCGTGATTATGGCCGCAAAGGCCCGCGCCTTGGTCAAAGCCCCAGCATCGGAAATTTCGCGGATGTAGGCGGCATTGGTGATGACCATGCGCAGATATTTTTCCCCATCGTCCAGATTGCTGGAAAGCATGTGGCGGGCGTTTTCTTCGGCCTGACGGGTCTGCAACAGATAGGATGCGGCAAGCGTGAGGCAAAAGGCGGGAAAAATGCAGATAAAAAGCCATTTGTGAAATAACTTGTGCATGGCGGCCCGCCTTTGCGGGCTTGCCCGCGCAGCATAAGGAAAGCCCGAACCTGGCGGCGCGGGCTTGCGGGTGTGCGGCTATTCTATGGTAAACAGATCCACAAAACCTGTGATGCTGAATACTTCCCTCACGGTTTCATTGGCGTGGATGATGCGCATGCCCTTACGCTGAACCATGCGCTTGTGCAGGCGCAGCAATATGCGCAGGCCTGCGCTGGAAATATAGTCCACCTCGCTGAAATCAAGCACCAGTTCGTCCGCAGCGCCGCAGTCTTCCTGCAAATCCCTGTCCAGCGCCGGAGCCGTCACGGTGTCGATCTTGCCCGCTATGCTGACATGCAAAACGCCGTCAGCCATTTTTTTGCAAACCTGCATGTGGGGCCTCGTTGTGATTTTGGTGGAGCAATCGTGTAGCTCTTGCATATCTTTACGATTACAGCGCCCCGCCCGCAAGAGGAAAATACGTATCGGCAGGGCTTGAGGCGCGCGCACGGGCCTTGCTGGCTGCTTGATTACGGGGAGCCGTCAATTGAGGCCCCATGCCGCTATTCCACACGGATGGCGTATTTCAGCGCGTAGCAGTCGCCGCCCTCCTGCATGACGTAACTCATCATGTCGCACACGTAGACCTCGCTTTTAATGGTCAGGGCGGCAGCGCTGACCTTTTCCAGCATATCGGCAAGGGCCAGCCGGTGTGATGCATCCGTACCGCTGTGGGCCAGAATGGCGTATTTTCCCTCTGGTTTGATATGGAGGAGGGAGGGCGGCGTGGAGCGCCGCACCCTGGTGAAGTAATACCGCTCAACATAGCTGCCCTGCCGTATGTCATCCAGGCAAAAGACAACGCCAAAGGGGTAACGCGGTTTTTCCTCCTGCTGCTCATAGCCACGATTATATTCCACAAAACGCTGCACAAGTTCCCACTGAGATTCTGACGGGCTTGCGCCTGTGGGCGTCATTTCCAGCCGTTCTGCCTTTTGATGCCGCACGGTCATGGTGTCGTATTCAAAATCCAGGGCTTCGCGCAGGCAGGCGGTCATGTCTTTGAGCATCAGCCTGCGCTGGGCCACCCGGCGCAGTTCCTTTTCTGCGGCGAGCTGTTTTTCCTGCAAGAATGACAGGAAGTCCTCGCCGTTCATGTTATGCAGGTGCGCCTTGATTTCCTTCAGCGAGCTGCCGACCTCCTTGAGCATGGAGAGCAGGTCAAATTCAAAATACTGCTCAATCCCGTATCGCCGGTACCTGTTTTCTGAAACGTGCCTGGGTTTCAGCAACCCTTCCTTTTCGTAAAACAGCAGGGTGCCTTTTTGCGTGCCGCACAGGCTGGCGAATTCGCCTGAGGTGAGCAGGTTCTTTTTCATTTCATTTTTTCCTTGACTCTAAAGTAACTGTATAGTTTACGCTGGCAAATTACAGGCAAAAGGGCAAGCCGGAAGTCGCTTGCCCATACAAGAGCAGAGGTGTTTGTAATGTGCTGGTTTAGTATGAAAAAATTTCGACTGTGGCTGCTCGTGCCCCTGTGGCTGACCGTGCTCGCCCTTGGCTGCACCAAGGCGGAGGAGTCTGGCCCAGCCCATGCCGAGGTGCAATACCTCGTGCTGGGGGAAGAAAAGCTGACCCTGAGCAGCACACTGCCGGGCAGGGTCTCCGCGCTGGTAACGGCGGAGGTTCGGCCTCAGGTTGACGGCATTATCATTGAGCGGCTTTTTGAGGAAGGCGCTGATATAAAAAAAGGGCAGGTCTTGTACCGCATAGACCCGGCCATCTATCAGGCGGCCCACGCCACGGCCAGAGCCTCGCTTGCGGAGGCAAAGGCCGCTGTTACCGCCATTGCCCTGCTGGAAAAACGCCAGAGGCTGCTGATCAAGCAGTACGCTGTAAGCCAGCAGGAGCTGGACAATTCCATTTCGCAGCATGGTCAGGCCCGCGCCCGCGTTGCCAGGGCGGAGGCCGAACTTGAAACAGCGGCCATCAACCTTGCCTATACAGAAATAAAAGCCCCGGTGTCAGGCCGCATTGGGGCCTCTGCCGTTACGGTCGGCGCTCTGGTTACTGCCAACCAGTCATCCCCCCTGGCCGTTATCCAGCAGATTGACCGCGTCTATATTGATATGACGCAATCCAGCGCGGAGGCTATTCGCCTGCGTCGCGCCCTTGCGCAAGGCCGCATATCCGCCAACGGCAATACAGCAAAAATCAGGCTGACGCTGGAAGACGGTTCGCCCTATACGCCAGTCTCCACAGCAGCGCATGCTGGTGAATCGGCCTGGATACAGGGCGACCTGCTGTTTTCTGAAATATCTGTCGCGCAGAGCACGGGAAGCATCATGCTGCGGGCTGTGGTCGATAATCCTGACGGGCTGCTGCTGCCGGGCATGTACGTTAAGGCCGCTATTGAAGAAGGCTCGGTGGACAAGGCTGTGCTGATCCCGCAGGGGGCCGCCTTTGTGAACAATACGGGCGCGCACTCTGTTTACGTCTTGCAGAAAGAAGGCGCGAAGGACGGAATTTATCGTCTGACGCGGCGCGATGTGAGCATTGACCGCGCATACGGCAACCGCTGGATTGTGGGCGCGGGCCTCGGCGCTGGCGACATGCTGGTGGTTGAGGGCTTCCAGAAAGCGGCCTCCGGCGAGCTTGTCCGGGGCGTGCCTGCGCAATCATTGCAGGCCAAGGCTGCCGCCCCGGCATCAACCACCGAGGCGCGGTAGGGTATGGCAGCTTTTTTCATCAATCGCCCCATTTTCGCCTGGGTTATTGCCATCATCATTATGCTGGCCGGGCTGTTGGCCCTGGGCAAGCTTCCTGTTGCGCATTATCCGGATATCGCCTTGCCGCAGATATCCATCTCTGCCCAGTACCCCGGAGCGACCGCGTCCATTGTTGACCGCAGTGTCACGCAGATCATTGAGCAGCAGATAAAAGGTCTGGACAACCTGCTGCACATGAAATCAACCAGCAGTTCCTCCGGCGGTACGGAAATTACCCTCACCTTTGCTGCGGGCACGGATGCCGATACCGCGCAGGTGCAGGTGCAGAACAAGGTGCAGCAGGCTCTCTCCCTGTTGCCCGATACCGTGCAGCGGCAGGGCGTTCAGGTATCCAAAGCCGTGGACAATTCCTTCATGACCGTGGCTTTTTACGATGCCAGCGACACCATGCGCCCCAACGACATAAGCGACTTCGTGGCAAGCTCGCTGGTTGACCCCTTGAGCCGCGTTCAAGGGGTTGGCACAATCACCCTGTACGGTTCTCAGAATGCCATGCGCATCTGGTGCGACCCGGATAAAATGCGCCAGTACAAGCTGAATCCGCAGGATATTATTGCTGCCGTGCGCGCCCAGAACGCCCAGGTTGCGGGCGGTCAGGTGGGGGCGGCCCCTGCCGTGCCGGGGCAGGAGATCAATATTGCCATCAACGCCTCATCCAGCCTGGAAACGGCGGAACAGTTTGAACAGATCCAACTGCGGGTGGAAGAAAACGGCTCCGCAGTGCTGCTCAAGGATGTTGCCCGCATCGAGCTGAACGAAGAAAGCTTCATGGGTGTCACGTTTTTCAATGGGCATGCGGGCACGGGGCTGGCTTTCAAGCTGTCGTCCGGGGCCAATGTTCTGCAAACCACCAAGGGCATCAAGGCAGAATTGCAGTCGCTCGCCAGCTTTTTCCCGCCGGGGCTCAAATATGCCTATGCCGATGACCGCGCGCCTATTGTGGAAAAATCCATACGCTCGGTTGTGCGTACCCTGTTTGAGGCCATCGCGCTTGTGGTCGCGGTGATGTTTGTGTTCATGCAGAGCTACCGGGCCACGCTTATTCCGGCCATTGCCGTGCCTGTGGTGCTGCTCGGGGTGTTCGCGGTATTTGCGGCCACGGGTTTTTCCATCAACACATTGACCATGTTCGGCATGGTGCTGGCTATCGGCCTTTTGGTGGATGACGCCATTGTTGTGGTGGAAAATGTGGAACGCCTCATGCGCGATGAAGGGCTTGCCCCAAAGGAGGCCGCGCTCAAATCCATGCGGCAGATAACCGGGGCGCTTGTAGGCGTTGCCGTGGTCATATCCGCCGTGTTTGTTCCCATGGCCTTTATGCCCGGTTCCACCGGGGCAATCTTCCGGCAGTTTTCCGTGACCATTGTTGCGTCAATGGTGCTTTCTGTGGTGGTTGCCATTGTGCTTACGCCTGCCCTGTGCGCCACCATGCTGCGTACGCATGGCAACGGAACGGGCGAAGGCTTCTTTGGGCGCTTCAACCGATGGTTTGCCGCCTTTACGGAACGTTACAGCCGTGGCGTGAGCGGCATGGTGCGGCAACCTTTGTGGTGGGGCGTGGTATTTGCGGCTTTGGCAGCAGGGTGCCTGGCTTTATTTATGCTTTTGCCCTCGGCATTTTTGCCGGATGAAGATCAGGGAATACTGTATGTTGACGTGCAGTTGCCGCCGGGCGCGTCACTTGAACGCACGGAAAAGATTGTCAAAGAGGTCGATGCCTACTTTCGCAACGACGAAAAGGATTCCATAGAAAGCGTCATGTGTGTTATCGGCTGGGGATTCAGCGGTTCCGGCCAGAATTCGGCCATGGTGCTTCCCCTGCTCAAGGACTGGAGCAAACGCGGCCCGGGGCAGAGCGCCTCTGACGTGATGGAACGCGCCACGGAACGGTTTTCATCCATAGCCGGGGCGGAAATAGTTGTGATGTCGCCCCCGGCGGTCATGGAGCTTGGCACTTCCTCCGGCTTTGAACTGGAACTGATGGATCGCGGCGGCAAAGGGCACGCGGCCTTGCTCAACGCCAAGGATGCCCTGCTGGAAAGTGCGGCAAAATCCACTGCTGTTACCAGCGTAAGGTATAGCGGCATGGCCGATACCGAACAGTACGATCTGGTCATCGACAACAGCAAGGCTGGCGCTTACGGCCTGAGCAGAGCCGAAATAAACAGCGCCATCAGCGCTTACTGGGCAGGCGAGTATATCAACGATTTTTCGGACAAGGGCAGAACAAAAAAGGTTTACTTTCAGGCGGAGCCTTCGGTTCGCGCCGGAATAGGCGATTTCAGCCGTTTTTATCTGCGCAACGCCAAGGACGAGATGGTGCCGTTCTCCAGTTTCATCGGCGTAAAATCCGTTCTGGCTTCACCAAGCCTGACCCGCTATCAGGGCATACCGTCCGTAAAGATTGAAGGGGCCGCCGCGCCGGGGCAAAGCACCGGGCAGGCCATGACGGCAATGGAAAAAAGCGCGGCAAGTCTGCCCCCCGGTTTTGATTATGCCTGGACGGGGCTTTCCTATCAGCAGCGTGTGTCCGCAAGTCAGGCCCCTTTGCTGTACGCTGTTTCCATTATCGTGGTCTTTCTTTGTCTGGCTGCCCTGTACGAAAGCTGGACTATCCCGCTGGCGGTGCTGCTGGCGGTGCCCACGGGCATTGTGGGCGCCTTGGGCGGCGTGTACCTGCGCGGCATGAATAACGACATCTACCTGCAAATTGCACTGCTGACGATCATTGGCCTATCGGCCAAGAACTCAATCCTGATCGTGGAATTTGCCAGAGAAATGCACAGGGGCGGCAAAGAACTGGTTGCAGCCACGGTGGAGGCCTCCCGGCTTCGCCTGCGGCCCATCATAATGACCTCGCTATGCTTCATTCTTGGTGTGGTGCCGCTGGCGCTCAGCAGCGGGGCAGGCTCCGGCGCGCAAAACGCCCTTGGTACAGCAGTGCTGACGGGCATGATCACCGCGACAGGATTGGGCATTTACTATACGCCGCTGTTCTTCATTGTAGTGAGCCGCTTTTTCAGCGGAAAGCTGCGGCGAAAAGAGCCTTCTGCCGAGCCTGCGGCCCAGCAAGAACAACATTGAGCATGCCATGATCAGGGATCATGATTTTGAAATACAGGAGGTTGCTGTGGCAAAATTTGAAACGGAACGTCTTGTCCTGAGACCTTTTGAAGCCAAGGATGCGGCAGGCCTCTTTGAAATGCTTTCGCACCCACGCGTCCACTGTTTTGCGCCTGACCGTCTGGATTCGATGGAAGCGGCGGTTGCCGATGTTGCGCGGCGAAGCGCAGACCCAGTGCAACTGGCGGTTTGCCTCAAAGAGCAGGATGAGATGATCGGGCTGATGTTTGCCGCGAACGATGAGCCGGATTCCTATGGCGTGGGCTGGCATCTGAGCGCCAGCCATGAGGGGAAAGGATACGCAAGCGAGGCCGCAAGGGCGTTCTTTGGTATCCTTTTTACCCACAAGGGCGCACGGCGGATATATGCCTATGTGGAAGATGACAATATCCGTTCGCAAAAACTGTGCGAGCGGTTGGGCATGCGCAGGGAAGGGCTTTTCAAGGAGTTCATTTCATTTGTCAGCAATACCGATGGAACGCCCAAATACGAAAATACATGCCTCTATGCCCTGCTGAAAAAGGAATGGGAAAACAACCGCTAATGGGCGCAGGGGCTGCATATATGCACCCGTTGCGGTGTGGCCTGCGCATGGATGCCGCATCTGACGGATGTATGGTTGACGGGTGCGGCTGTTGTCAGGCGCGTTCCTCATCCGCATACGCGCCCTGCCAGACAATTTTTTTGTAGATGTGCGGCACAGTGTCGCCCTCGGTGCTGATAAGCAGAACCGAGGCTTCGGCGTTCAGGCCCAGAGTTTCGCGCTGGTCTGCCGCAGCGGGGCTGCTCATGAGCCAGTGCAGCGCACCCGCGCCAGCCGCGCCAGATTCGCCGGAAACAATGGGCTGATCGTCCCTCACGGGCGCTGCCAGCAAACGCATGCCATTGGCTGCCATGTAATCCGGGCAGGACATGAAGGCCGTGCTGTAATCCTTGAGAATGCTCCAGGCCAGACTGCTCGGTTCGCCGCAGGCAAGCCCCGCCATGAGGGTCTGCAGGTCGCCGCCCACGGCGTGGGCCTTGCCGTCGCCCGCCAGTGCGGAGCGGTAAAAGCAATCGGCGGCGTGCGGTTCCACCACAATGAATCGTGGGGCCGCCTCGCCAAGGGCCGCCACCAGAAAACCCGCAACCGCAGCGGCAAATGACCCCACGCCAGCCTGAAGAAAACAGTGGGTCGGGCGAATGGCGGCTGCGTCCATCTGCTCCAGAACTTCTGCGGCAAGGGTCAAGTACCCCTGCATGATCCATGCGGGAATCTGCTCGTAGCCATCCCACGCGGTATCCTGCACCATCACATAGCCTTTTTCCTGCGCCAGATTCCAGCTCATACGCACGGTGTCGTCATAATTGAGATGAGTGATGCTGCACTGCGCGTCAAGCGCCAGAATGTTGTTCTGGCGGGTTTTGTCCGACCCTTTGGGCATGTAGATGATGCAGGGATAGCCCAGCTCGCGGGCTGTCCATGCCAGCCCCCTGCCGTGGTTGCCGTCCGTAGTGCTGATAAAGGTGATCTGCCCTGCGGCTGCTCTGGCGGCGGGGGCGTCAAGCATGCCCCGCACAAGGCCCTCGGCTGGCAGGTGCATGCGCTCGGCAAGGCAGCGGGCCACGGCGTAAGAGCCGCCAAGCACCTTGAAGGCGTTGAGGCCAAAGCGGTGCGATTCGTCCTTAACGCAGACGTTTTTCAGGCCAAGGCTTGCCGCCAGCCCCGGCAGGCTTACCAATGGAGTGGGGCGGTACTGGCTGAAAGATGCGTGGTATGCGCGGACGTGCCGGGCCACGGCGGGCGAAAAATCGCTAACGTCCACACCCTGAGCGGGCGCGGTGCGGAAGGGATTGAGCAGCAGGGATGCGGGCATGGGCGGTTTCCTTTGAAGGATTGCCTTCGGCGTCAGGCCGGGCAATGTCAAGTATAGCGGCGGTTTGCCCATCTGGGCAAGGGGGAAGCGGCGGAGGGGATAGCTGGTCAGCTATAGTTGTCTGTCCAAATCTATCCTGCTAAACTCATTCCGCTGTAGATAATGTCGCCAGGTTTGCTATAGTTGTCTGTCCAAATCTATCCTGCTAAACTTGGTCACAACGTGTTGAACAGTCTGCTGAGGCTATAGTTGTCTGTCCAAATCTATCCTGCTAAACTCGTTGGCACATGGAGGATATGCAGCATGTGGCTATAGTTGTCTGTCCAAATCTATCCTGCTAAACTAACCCCGTGCTTGCATATGTGCATAAGGCAGCTATAGTTGTCTGTCCAAATCTATCCTGCTAAACTCAAGAAAGAATAAGCCCCTGTGAAAGTTCTGCTATAGTTGTCTGTCCAAATCTATCCTGCTAAACTTCAGTGCCGCCCACGGCTGACGGACGGTAAGCTATAGTTGTCTGTCCAAATCTATCCTGCTAAACTAGCAACACGCAGTCTTGCTCATACTCCCCGCTATAGTTGTCTGTCCAAATCTATCCTGCTAAACTTCATTGGTGTAACCTGCTATAATGAAAGCGGTTACTCCGAAAAAGCCGCAAAAAAATCCGTCTGACTGCATGATGACAATGCGGCTCAAACGGATTTTTTTGTTTTTTTGAAAAAGGGGGAGCGATGGGCAACTATATTCTGGAAGTTTCAGAAAACTCCCGCCATGTGCGGTGTTCGCGTGGTTTTGTCATTGTTTGCGAGGATTCGGCAGAAATCGGGCGTATCCCCATAGACAGTCTGGTGGCTGCCATCATCAGCGCAGAGGGGGCGACCCTCGCAAAATCTTTTTTTGTACGCCTTGGCGAAGCCAATATCCCCATTATCATTTGCGGCAAAGACTACATGCCGCTTTCCATCGCCGCGCCCATCGCGGCGCACCACAGGCACACCGCCATTGCAAAACAGCAGGTTCAGTGCCCGCCTGTGCTTCACAAGCAGCTTTGGAAAAGCATTATTCAGGCAAAAATACATAACCAGATCGCTACGCTTGCCGGGTTCCGGCCAGAGCAACAAGCCGTGCTGGCAAAGTTGCACCTGCTCCAGCGCAAGGTGAAAAGCGGCGATACGGACAACCACGAAGCTCAGGCCGCGCGCCTGTACTGGCCTGCGCTTATGGGAAAGGGCTTTGTGCGGCGGCCTGATCTGGAAGGCAGCAACAGCCTTTTCAACTATGCCTATGCCATTGTGCGCTCGTGTGTGGCGCGGGCCGTGTGCGCCGCAGGGCTGTTGCCCATGTTTGGCGTACACCACCGTAACACGCTCAACGCCTTTTGCCTTGTGGATGACCTGATGGAGCCGCTACGCCCTGTGGCGGACGCCTTTGTGGTGGAGCACCTTGAGGCCACAGAGTTTGCCGCAACACTGGATACCCCTGCCAAAAAGCACCTCAGCGGCATTCTTGCCCACAAGCTGGAGTGCAAGGCGGGGGCCACGGCATTTATACCCGCAACAAATACCGTGGCCCAATCCTTTGCAGACTGCGTGCTTGCCAAAGAGCCCGCCTTGTCACTGCCGCTCTTGCAGCAGCCTGGCGTGGCGGCCTGCTAGAACAAAAACAGTTGTTTGGTGTTTTCCAACGTTTTTGCTTCGTTTTCTTCCTTTGCTTCGCCAAAGAAGTTTTGTGTCATGCCGTATTGCCTGTCTGTAATAAACACTACAGACACAAAACCATTGGGCACGAGGCAGTGCCGCACTTTCTGGGCCATGTTTTGTGCGCTTTCCAGATTGTCGCAGTGGCGCATGTAGACCGAAAACTGCTTTCGGCTGAAGCCCAGTTCCAGCAGGCTGTTGCGAAAAAGCGTGGCACGCTTCATTTCGGCCTTGCTGCTGACCGGGAGATCAAACATGACAACAAGCCACATAAGCTCATAATGGCTTGGCTTACGTGGCCTTTTTGCCATGCCAGAGTTTTTTGTGTTTGTGCAGTATTTTGCCAAATGGCGAAATATCCACCTTGCGCGCCTTGAGCTGGCACCACACGCCCAGGCCAAGTTCGCCACTTGTCCACCTTTTGTACTCCTCAAAGGCAACCGTGCCGCTTTTGATAGTGGAAGTGCGCCCATTGAGCGGGCGTGCATCGTTAAGCAGATTGCACTGGAGCCTGCCGGAACTCATTTTTTGCACCACCATGTAGCACTTGCCTACAGGGCAGGGAACCTTGAGTTTGGCCTTGAGCTCTGGCGTCAATTCCACCTCAATGACATCGTCAATGCACAAACGCCAGATAAACCGCCCACCTTTGCCCTTCAACTCGGGCACAAAGGCGGGATTGTTGGCATCTATGCGGGTAATGCATTCCCAGCCCACCGCGCCGTTCTGGTCTTCATAAAATTCAACGCAATAGTTGTTTTTCGGTTCAAAGCCAAACTGCAAGGCATCATTAACGGCAACCAGCGTTTTATATTCAATGATGGGGTAGGTTGCGCCAATGGCCCAATCCTTTCGGGCCAGTGCAATGGCTTCGGCCACAATGGCTTCTTCCCTTGCCTTTTCTGTAAGCGCCCGCACCGTGCCTCCGTTGTTGCGGGCTTCCTGCCGCCTTGCTTCAATGGTGTCGGCGGCGATAATGTAGCGCGATTCTATGGCGTCCCTGATTGCCCTGCATTGCGCTGATGCAACCCTTGCTGCGGGCAAATCCTGCGGAATGGTCGCCCCCGGCAGTATGCCGGAAACGCTTTTTTTATCTTTCAGCGTATCAACAGGTTTACTGTAGCGTATCAGGGTCTTGCCGGAGTTGCGGCGCGTATCCTGCTGCAAAATCCGGTACTTGGTGGCATCGTGCAGTTGCCCGGCCTTGCCGTGCTCCTTTTTGGGCGAAATCACCACCTTGCACAGTGCCTCCAGAAGCTGCTGGCGAAACCAGCTAGTATCGCCGCCCAAGGGCGAGGGAAAGTCTGGCGAGCGCTTGTTGGCTTTTTCATCGCGCACCATGCGGCTCACCATGCTGCGCGTGGTGCAGGCCGCCACAAGGGCGTCAACGGCGTGATGACGATGATCTATGCGCGGTTTTGCCACCCATAACGGATTGCGAACCGGGTAGCCAAAATTATTGAGCTGTATTTCGCCCGTACTGGGGTCGTATTCGTGCTTGCGGATGGGTAGGCCCAAAAGTTCATATTCAATGCCGTCCAGCCCCCACAGGTGGCGCAATCTGGCGGTGGTGCCGCCCTTAACGGCTACCACATCGGCGCAAAGCATGGAAAGATAGCGCGCCGCGATTTTTGCCATATAGCTTGTATTGGAAAGGCGGCTGTCTGTGGCGTCTTCATCGCCCTGTTCGCCATAGCGGTTGGAAGCATCGGGCGCAAAGCGCCATGCCTTGGCCTTGGGGAAGGATTTTTCCGCAATGGCCTTGGAAATGTGCTGCCATGCCTCCGGAGAATTTTTTTGGATGAACTCGTAAGGAAACGCATTGCCCTTGGCAAAATTTTCATTGCCGGATACGAGGGCCAGATTCATATAGCTGTCTGACCCGCCGTGTGATTGCGGGATGAGGTGCTCGATCTCGCAGGCGGCAATGTCTGACTGTTTGATCTCGGCATAGCTGAACAGGCTGCGTTTGCCCTGTTCCTCCCACAGGCGGAACTTTGTGCGGTTGGTACGCGAAGGGGAGAGACCAAGTTTTACCAGCTCTGCGTCAATACGGGCGTTTTCCCTTTCGCGTTTTTGCATGTCGCGCTGGAGTTCCTCGCGTTTGGCGGCGGACATGCCCAGTTCTCTGGCCAGCTCTATATGGATACGCTGCGGCTTGCCATAAAGGGACACAATTTCATTGACCACCTTGCGCAACTGGTTGAGCGCCGTGTGCACCACAGGATTGGGAATGCGACCGTGCGCTGCCTCCTCCGGGGCTGCCTGTTTGATGTGCCACGGATGGATGGGCGTTACATCCTGCCGCAGCACCTCGCCATAGTAGGGGAGCAAGGCAAAGGTGCCACGCTTTTTGCGCAGGGTTTCTTCCTCCGCTTCAAAGCCGCAGGCATCGGCGGCGGTACGGTGGGTATGGGGTTGCCAGGTTGATGTGACTTCACCAGTATGCGGGTCGATGGCTTCGACCTGCTGGCCCTCGATCAGCTTTTCAAGAATGCGCTGGGTGGCTTCAAGCCCGAGTTTGCTCCTGTCCGGCGTGAGCCGGGCAAGGGCGATACTGACGGCCTTTTCACCTTCCGGGCCTGAAAGGCCGAGGCGCTTGCACAATGCAGCGATCACCTCATCTTCCGGAAGCAGCACGCTGTTTTCTTCCTCTGGTTTTACGGCCGGGTTGGCGATAAAATCAGCCATTTCATCCCGCTCTTGCGGCGGCAGTGTCTGCCATGCGGGAATATGCGCAAAGGCCTGAATCTGGCAGAATCCGCGAATGGTTTTGGCGTCTTCGCCAAGGTTGACGCGAACCACCGTTTGCCCAGCGGTTTGAGCAATGTATTTTTTTTATGGCAGCTGTTGTAAGGTTAGTACCTTCGCCAAAGGCCAGCTGCGCCAGGTGGTCGCGCATTTCTCTGGACAGGGCATATTCGCCCTTGGGCGTAACGTAGCGCACATTGGCCAGCTGCTCGTAAATACGCCTTTGCTCTGCCAGCCTGTGCATTCTAGGCAGGCGCTTTTGCCCCACTATAAGCGTGCAATAGCCTGTGGCGTAAGGCGCGTGGGGGTGGTCGCTAAAAATCAGCCTGAAAATTTCCTGCTCGAGTTCCGGGGTCAGTTCTTTGTAATGGCGTGATTGCTGCTCCCATATTTTGCGGAACTCATCCTTGACCAGAAAGCGCGGAACTGCATAATCCACGGCCTTGCTGCTCACATGGTGCGCTCGCCTGCGGATTGGTTTTTTCTCCCCAAGGCGCTCTGCAAAAAAGGCCGACAGCGTTTTGCCGCTGTCTTTTACTGCTTTTTCCAGAAGGCGGTAGGCGTTGGCTGTTTTCTGACTGTCTTTTTTCTTTGGCGGATCATCAGAAATATCGACATCCGGGTTTTCTTCTGACTGCGTTAAAAAGCCCGCCCCACGGAATTTTGCCATGTGCAGCAGGCTGCGCCCCAGGCAATAAAGCGATGGGTACACACCAGAAGCGCCTTGCTCGCGCAGGATATATGGGCTTGTGCGTATGAGGGCGCGCAGTTGCTGGTCATCCGTGGGGAGCAGGTGGTGTTGCTGCAAAAAAAGCTTAAGCTTGGCTATGCGCTGACGCCTGCGGCGAATGTGCTTGCGCTCAAGGCGTTTTGATCGTCTGATTGCCGCACCTTCGGGTATTGAAAAAGTGCGTACACCGTGATCAAGAAGCTTTTGGGGATTGCCTTCTTCATCTATAAGCACAAGAGAAGTGCCGATAGAGGCAATACCCAGATCAATTCCCAGATTGTAGCGGTAGAGTTTTGGCATATATTCCCCATTGACAGCAAGGGTGAAATTTAATATTTGATAAACGTCATCTGATTTTTCTTAGCAGGATAGAATTGGATAGACAACTATAACAAGTGGATTTATTCCACCGACAAATCTGGCGGTTCCCTTCGGGGGCCGCCCTTTTTTTTTGTCGGGAGGGTATGCGGTCACGTGCTGGGGAATGTTGGAGATTGCTGGCTGTTTGATGGTAGGTTGCTCTGCCGCTAAGGCGGGGCATGGCGTCCGTCCAGAGTAAATGGCAGACAGGGGCAGGCCAGCTTGCCCTCACGCGCAGAAGGTGCCGGAGTAGAAGAAAAATGAATGCTGCGGGGAATGCGGCCCGTGGGGCTGTAGAAAGCGCACGAAAAAAGGGTTACATTTTTCAATGTAACCCTTTATTCTCAAGTGGCGTCCCCAAGGGGATTTGAACCCCTGTCGACGGCGTGAAAGGACAGCCTCTAAAACTGTTAATTCAATAAATTAGCAATGTTAGAGTGCATCCAGATACATCAAAAGACATCCGCATACCCCCTGAACTAACCCCCTTTTAACCCTCTCCACAAACGAGCATGTGTGTATACCCGAGGGGCGCACGTTTAAATCCACCCTCGCATCCGAATAATTCACGCTCTTACGGAGACGATCCGTAAGGGTCTTTTATTTGTCCTACACCATTTTCCCGCTCCATCTTGCTCACACCTAGTTCCTATGCACCATTTCATATAAGTCCGTTGCCTCAGTCCCAGTTTGAGGGGGTAGCAGAACATCTCGACTCAGACTACGTTTCCTTTCAAGAAGCTTGTGGAGCTGTAAATCAAAGCTGTATTCTTTGAGGTGTGGTTGGCTGTGTTCTGCCAGCGGATAGTACACATGAACGTCACGATGTTGCCCCAATCGATAAACACGGTCAGTACATTGATCTTCCACAGCTGGGTTCCACCAGCGGGAAAGATGCACCACATGATTAGCTGCCGTTAGCGTTAATCCGACACCTGCGGCTTTTGGTGAGAGAATAATAACGTCAAAGTTATCATGCGCATTTTGAAATGAGTTGACATAACGTTGACGAACGGCACCAGGGGTTTGCCCATTGATAATGATGGGCAAACATCGCAGATGATAGCGCTCTTGCAGCAGTATTGCGAGCACAGGCTGATGTTCACGTGCTTCCAAAAAAATAAGTGCCTTTTCATTTTTTTCGTAAATAGAATCGAGAATAGACCACATGGTGTTAAACCGCGCAGAACCGGTCAGATAATCGGTGATATTTTTAAAAACTGTATCATCCGGACGTACAGGATGCAGACTGACCATGCGAAGCGCTTGGAGCAGTGCCAAAGCCTGCGAATGCCCTGTTAAAGCCTTTTCATAGGTTTCGGCCTGATAGGGGGGCATGGTGGCGGTGAGGACATGCTCATGTTTGGTCGGAAGACCAGCGAGAGTGTTGTCCTTCATTCGACGCAACATGGGCCGAAAATCATCACTTTCCTTACCTTCGAGTCGGGATTTCAGTGCACGCAAAGTGTTCTCTTCCGCATTGGCATAAGTAGCATTAAACTGGCGTAGCTCTCCCAAAAAACCAGGCAAAAGCACATCTATGATAGCCCACATGTCTGTCAGGCTGTTTTCAATTGGTGTGCCGGTGAGACCCAAACTAAACTCTGAATTGAGCGTTCGGATTGCACAGCTAATTTGTGACGTGGGATTCTTGGCCTTCTGCATTTCATCGTAGACTACCGCAGCGAGAGGCATGGCTGCAAAACTGTGATGGTAGTCGCGAAGGGTTTCATAAGTGGTGAGGATCCAGTCTTCCTTTTCCATGCAACCTGTGTCTAGACGTGAAGTTCCGTCACAAATGTCCCGCCCTGCTCCTACTCCTTGTTTGCGTAGTGATTTGATCTGACCGCCGGAGACCACGAGACACCCTCCAAGTCCTGGAGCATGCAAATGTGTATCTGCTTCTTGCTGCCAGTTACCAATGAGGCTAGTGGGGGCAACAATGAGGATTGGTAGTTTTTTATACCCCAACTCTTTGCGGGCCTGGTGTAGCCATGCGATAAAAGTAAGACATGTTAAAGTCTTACCCAGCCCCATGTCATCTGCAAGCAAGGCACCGCTATACCCCCCAGACCACATATTGATAAGCCACTCAACGGCATCCTTCTGATGCGGCTTGAGCCCTGTCTTAAGCACAAGTGGAAGAGTGTGCGAGGCGAAAGTTTTAGCCCGGGGCTGATATCTGTTGTATGTGGTAGAGTCTATGTTCTCCTCTGTGCCAAGAAAGATAGGTCCTGAATTTTGTCCAGAATCATGTTTTGTAGAAAGATCGCTCTCTGCTGCTTCCTCTTGAGCCCTTTCATGAGATTGTACAAGCCTCTGAATAGATTCAAGCGCATTTAGTGTTTCTTGATTTGCCGGAACGGTAAGGGTTTCACTAAATGAGGTGTCGGGATAATTTTCTGGGCTATCTGGCATTGCCCCGGAAATGGTGGCTAACCGCGCATTACTAGCTATAGCTTCTTTAATGATATCAATATTTACTTGAGCAGTATTACTGTCATGGATGACCGTTGTTACGTTTCCAGATGTAATTCCATATGACTCTGGAATCCATTTATTACTAGTTTTTTGTATCCAAGGAAGGGCCTTTTTAATCCACAGCCCCATGCCAATTACGCGTTCAGAATACTCTTGAGTGGGAATAAACATGGCATCAATTGCCATTTCATCAAACTGTTCGCCAAGCTCTTCCTTAAAAAATCGCTGAGGATTGCGAATAAAATCTCGCTGCATTTCAAGGGTGGCATTGCGCATGCGCCGAACAATATCCAAGGCCTGCTGCAACATAGGTTCAATATACGCATATCGATTGTCACCAAGGACGTATGACGCACGAGTAGTTGGATAAGTATACGCAAAATGCTTTTTAAACGTTTCTTGATAATTTTGTGGAAGGAGTGACTGCTTCTCAGTGACGACCTCTGGAGCTCCATCGATGTCGATGATAGAACTCTCTTCAAATCCGCACTGCATTTGGTGCTGTCCAAAAAGTACGGGCATGAAATCGAATTTTCCGTTATAAGTACTTAAGCTCAATGATAGCGCAGCCGCATGGTAAACACGCAAACTAGATAAAAAGCCGTCTTTTATTACCTGATTTTGAGCTTCATTTGGCAAAAGTGCCGTAATTGCTGCCAGCTGCTTGCGACGCTCATCCAGCTCGTTGGAGGGCAAAGCATTGTGAGCCTGAATTGCTTCGCACAGATTAAAGAGAGTTGCTGGGATGCGCTGCCATAGGCTCCGATACTGAAGCATGGCACCGCACGGCTTGGCACCAAGAGCTTTGGTTCCTTGGGGGGTAAGCCACGATGTCTCTATCTGAAAATCCTGTTGGCTTATGTTGCCAACACTCTGCATATGCAAATTAAAGGGAGTAACGGACGGCAATCCAAGCATATAGGCTTCGGCCTGCCCGAGATTTGCAAGTGTGCTGTGTGATAGCAGTATGCTGTCGCTTCTGGCTACGGTGGGGGATTCCTCATACAAACGCATGAGCAAACTGTAGGCTGGGCGTATGGATGCATTTATGTTTTGTTCCCATTGATCCACGGGCAGCAGTGCCTCACCACGCAGTAAACGGGAACAAACCAGTTGGAAAGCTACGCCGTCTTGTTCTGGTCTAAATGCAAATCTCAGTTTCATTTTAAATTCCCGCAATACCCGTATTGTTAAGTAGCTTGCCTACCAGTTCTTCTGAAAATCTCTGTAGTAACTTTTTTCATCCATGTGCCATGCACATCGTGCGCAAAAGATATTTCAGAGCCTCTTTCAAGCTGAATTTTACTGTAAGAAATATGATAAAACGCTGGTGCTGAAGGATCTTTTTCAGGCCAAATGTGACATTTTCCGAGATGACTCCAGTCAACTACTATGACTGAGTCAATCTTCATCATCAAAGCAATGTGTTTGACAACATCTGTAGAGTAGAACAGGCGTCCGTAGCTGAGCTGAGATTGCCCCGGTTGCGAGGATATTTTTTTTGCATACTCTTCTCCGTCTCTACCAAGCACTACCCATGCCTGATCTATAAATCCCTTGCTAAGATAATTGCGCCAAAGACGCTTTCTGTTCTGCCACATGCGCTTTGCGTCTTCTGATGTGTTAACAACATTATCAACAATCTCGAGGAATAATTCTAACGATTGTTTGGTCAGCCAGCGAAGCATCACCTCCCTGGCCTCATAAGAAGCCCCATTCCAGCAGGCAGCGTTCAAACGGGGATCCTTAAGATGTTTTAGCAAAAAAGCTTCTATTTCGGTGCGTTGTTCTGCCGATGGGGACGCATGCGAAAACGGTAATAGCAACGCATTACATAAAATATTTATGACCTTGCTTCCCCCGCCAAAAATGAGAGCTCCATCCTTGTTGACCGATAAAGCAATGATAGTGCGCGTAGCATGAATACCTTCAAGACGCTTAAAGTTGTCGGTAATGCTTCGCACTGCCTGCTCAAAGGCAAACAAACCTACATTACTCTGTGCAATAGAGCGGTGAAGGCCACAAGTCGAAAATGTATCTGCCAGGGTGGCAGGGCCAACTTGTGTCGCAAGAAGATTGGCCAGATGCGGAATGGTCTGAGCTGGTGAGAAAATACAGTGTTCATTTCTGGCAGAAAGCCAAATCGGCCCCATTTTATCAGCATATCTCTGCAGAAAATTAGCAATATGTTTGGTTGATTGGCTGTCCGCTGAAAAAGTATCCAGATATATGATGGTAAGGTAACGCAAAATGCGGACGCGAATGTGATTCTCCAACTCTTTGAGGTACCGTTGAAGCAGAGTGATATCCGCCAGCAAAGATTGTTGACCATTCAGGGCGAGAGGAGAATTTCGCCAATTTGTGAATGTGAGTTGAGAAAAATCATTATTTTTTGAGCAGTTGAACAGTAGACTGTTAAGCTTACTTAAATCTTCAGTGGGCCGGGGATCTAACGTCTCACCATTTATAATACGTGTCGCGACTTCTACGGCCATTGATTTTGGCAAAGAGATGGGCTTAACCACATGGCTGGCGCGACCCCACCTTAAAAGAAGACCTCGCAGACCTTCGCTCATTGGATGGCTCTCCGCGCGGTATCAAGGGTTTTTTCATCCGGGGGAGTAATAATGAACCGTAAGTCGATGCGTCTATTCCTTTTTTTGTAAGCGTTATCACTCTCATCCGTCTGCCGTGGAACAGGCCGGTTTGAAGCAAAGCCAGCAATGGAAAGAATTGGATATGGATCTTCCCCTGCCTTCTGCTGGGGGCTGCACATGTTGTCTAGCTGCTCCTGCTCTTTGATCAGCAGCTGATATGTGGCCAAAGCTCGTTGAACGGAAAGCTCCCAGTTTCTGGCCTTGTAGCCGTCAGTATCTGTATGTCCCTCAATCAGCAGGGCATTTACACCAAAAGCAGTAGGTGGACACATTTTGCCCCAAGAAAGCCCTTTGTTCGTAGTATAACATGGCAAAACTTCGTACAGAGCCGCTGCTAACTTTTTCACTGCTATTTTGCCATCTTCTTTGATGTCAGATTTATTCGTATCAAAAAGGATGGACTCTGGCAGGCGCAAAAGACCATTGTCTGCGTCAATGGTTACATCTACCCCTTTTTCTTTAAGCGCATGGCCAATCTCATTTACTATTCTAGATCTGGTACTTTCTGCACCTTGCAATAAAGCAAGCTGTTCTTTAAGACTTTGTATTTGTGCTTGCAAATCTCCAGAATCATCACTGAATTTCATTGCAAAAAACATGAGCATGATGATGAAAAGAAAGAGCATGCCCACCATCATATCGGTCATGGAAACAAAAAAACTTTCTTCATGTTCCTCAGTAGCGCGGTGGGAGGGAGTAATAGCCATGCTTCATTCCCTATCGCTTACTGGCATTTCGCATCGCCGGTAAATAGTCTCTAAATATCTCGTCTAGAGCCTGTATACTTTCATCAAGTGCCGATGCAGCTTTGCCCAGACTCTGGTCAACCTGCGCTACATATTGGGCAACTTGAGTTGTATTGCTGTCGAGGTTCTGAGCCACGGCCTCTAGTGCACGAGCTAGGCCCTCATCAATTCCTTGAAAACGATCAACATGCATTTTCCAATTTTGCTCCAAACTTTGAGATGCTTGCCGAATTGCATCCTGAGCTTGGCGAATATTCCCACCAACAGCGGCACTTTCTTGCTGCAAGGATTTAAGAGTCGTGTCCAGCCCACTCACACCATTACTCATGGGGATAACCACTGCGTTGAGTTTTCCCGAAGCTTGCTCAAGCACTTGCGCCGCCTTGCCTGTAGACGCTGCCGCCTGATTAACATTAGTATAATGCAATTCCAGCGCATGACCATTATTTTTCAATGCTTCACTCATGTCGTTCAGGCGTTGATTGACAGATGTAAAAGCGGCTTGCATTGAACTTAAAACGGTTGTGGTTTCATTGTTCATCTGCGTAGCAGAATCCCGGCTTCTTTGAACAAGCTCCGTTGCCAAAGCGTCCATCTGTGCGCGAAGCGTCTGCTGAGCAGTGGCCATGTCGGAATGCATGCTCTGGCTGATTTTATTGGCGGCAGCAGCCAGTCCAGCAACGCCAGCGCGCAACTCACTTGCAGCACCCTCAAGGGTATGAGCAAAATTCCCTCCGCCCTCTTGCAAAGAAGTTTGCATGGCTGCTAGCGAGCTAGTGACATCCACTAATGTGCGTGTAAGGCTGCCAAGCTCTGCACCAGCCTGATCGTTTACAACAGTACCCAATTTTTCAGCCAATGTACTGAGCGTCTTTTCCTGCATTGCCTGCAAATTTTCACCAATTGTGCGGCTAATTGCATGCTCCATAGAGCCAATATTTTCACTCAATTGATCAATGCCAATTTTCACAGGAGATATGTTACTATGCAGGGCTTCATGCATAGCTTTCGCACTAGATGAGAAACCATTGGTCAATTCTTGCTGTACGGGCCCCACAGTTTCAAGCAATGATTTCTCCATGGCACCAGAAAGTTGCACCAAACCTTCTCTCATTTCGCCATTAAATTGCTTTAATTGGGTTGAGGTTTCCTGTGCTTCCCTGACTTGTTCCGCCAACAACTGTTCTGACGTGATAGGTGGCAGAGCATGCTCAAGAGCTAAACATAAGTCATTTGCGTTTCGCTCAAGGTTGTTACGCAAGCGTTTTTCAGAATAACTAACAACAAGTGATGCAAGCAGGCCAAAAATAGAGGTATAAAATTTAAATGTTGCAGCACTGAGCAAATTTTTAAGCGCAATTTGTATACTTTCTTGCTTATTGCGTTGAGTATCTAGCAGGGGTGACAATTCTGTGGCTGAAAATTGCTCAAGGCTTGAACTTTGCTGCTTTTCGACGGAAGTTATTTGGTGCGGCTGGGTTGCAAGAGAGGCTGCATTAGTAGTTGAAGACGCAGTTGCCGCTTTAATTGCATTACTGGCCTCGCTAAGTGCTGCCACCAATCCTAAAAAAGTAAACAGAAGCCCAATCCCAACAAAAAGACCACTCCACTTTGATAGTTTGCGTAAAGTTACTTCGGCACCCAATGTATTAATATTGAAAAAATCTATCGGGTTTGTCGTTAAAAAGACTGAAGTACGGTGCTCTACAAGCGTTGCCCGAAATTTATTCCAACAATCTCGTAGCGATTGAGGAGAATTATTTACTGCTGATTCAACTTCCTGGGAATTATCAAAAAATTTTTCAGTTGGATCAATGCGACCCAAAGCGTTCGAGCATGACTGTATGCCCGTATTTAACGTGCGCAGCCCAAGCCAACAACGGGCAATGAAGAATATCATTCCTAGGACTATGCAAAGAGAGATCGTTTCTGGAAAGCCCTCTAGATGAAGCAGCTTAAAAGCCCATTCCATCACCCATTTAAGAGGAGCTCCAGCCATGCTAAAAATACTCTGCGGAAAGGAACCTTCCATGATATCTCCCAGTGATGCGATCTACCGTTGTGTCCTCTTTGCTACTCTTAACCTTCAAGCATATGCCCCAACGGCATTTCGCGTTTCAGCCGTTGCCGAAAAAGCATTTCTTCTTCAGGATATGCGGCGAGGGCCAAACGAACTAATGGATTCAGCGCATCGGGCGGCGGGGTTGTGGTTGTAATAATGTACTGGAACGGCGCACAGTCCTCTCCACCCTTTTCTGTGGTTATCATCGCAAGTTCAGTAAGCAGGCTATTATACGGTCCAATATCAAGGTCGGCTTCGCGTGGGCTATCGTGTATGAGAAAACCCGGATGTTGGCCTATTCCCCGTGATGAAGCCAGCATTGAAGCTATGTCCATCAGTACGAAACTTAGACTTTCTACCGCAGCCCCTGTAATGGTGCTACCTTGCCGTATTTGCGGTGCGAAACCATCAGCGGAAGTTATGACGGAGCCGGAATAATCAGCCTTGAGAATCCGGCGTACAATTTCGTCAAAAAGTTTCTGCACCCCCTGGTCTTTTTTTGCGGATTGATCGCGGTAGAATTCCAATTGGTTTCTTGCATGGTGGATTTCCGAATCAAGCTTATCCAAGTTTTCTTTGACTCTTTGAGCCTCGGCTTCTTGCCCGCCGCTCATGTTAGCCTTTTCCGCGTTCTGAAAATCTCGGAGGGTACGGCTTAGGCGATCCATCTGATTTTCAAGCGCAGACAGTTTTTTCAGAACACTATTGCGCTTCGTTTTATAATATTCTGCACGGTGCTCAGCTTCTTTTAAGGCGGCATCTGCAGCATTCTGTTGCTGTATGATCGTCTGAATTTTTTCACGTTGCTGAGCGTTCATTTCGGCCAAAGCTAGTTTTTGACGCTCTGTGGGCAAATTGAGAATTGGCTTGAATTTTTCCAAATCTTTCATGTAGGCGGCAATGTGTTCGCATTTGGACAACGGCATCTGATTGGCCAGCATACATTCACCGCCGTCGTCCACTTGCGCAGTGAGTTTGGCCAATTCTTTCTTCTTTTCTGCGTATTCACTTAAAGGTTTGGTTGTGGCGGCCTGCAGTACGGGTGGAGTGGCGACTCTTAGAGCATCAATTTGCCTCTTTCGCTCCAGGGCATTATCCACATAGCGTTGCTCCTTGCGAAAATTGGCGTCGGCCTCTTCAAATTGCTGTTCCAACTCCATATGCTGGTGAAGAAGACCCGCTTGGCGAATTTCCGCCTGCATGATTGGCCCGTCAATGCGTGGCGTGATGTCATTCCTTGTATCTGGGAATTCGCCAATGAATTCAGCCAGTCTTTTGCTGGCGGCTCTATAAAAATAGTCTGCATCCAACATGGAGGTACGGTACTGCTCTTTTAAGGCTCCCAGTCGACTCGTCAATTCTGATACAGTGTGGCTCCATTTGGATTCTTCCGGAACCAGCAAGTCGAGCATCCCCCGAACTAAATGAATCGGGTATTCTTTGGGCTTACGAAACCCCGGCGATTCAGAACCACTATCGCTATCGCGCCAGACTTCGAATTTCCTGAGTCGGCATTCTTGATCCCTTGCCAACCAAGACAGCAAATGTTCCCATTTGTAGGTAAGTTCCGGGTGGTGGACGGTGGAAGGCATCAATCTATCCAGCTCCTGACGAAACTCAAAATATCCGGAGTCCTTTTTCGTTGTTGCAACCAATTCTTCAATGGATGCATCTCGTTGCGCGGAAGATTGCGCTTTCTGTGCGCCCAAAGAACGCAAGACAGCCCAAGGGACGCCTTCTATCTCCAGTTCCGCGCCTATCCAAGTGTGGGGAAGGCTTGACCGAAGACACTGTTCGCTGCCTGCCGTCGAAAAGTGCTGTTCGCCAAGGCAGTAGCGTAAAAGACGGCAAAAGGTGGTCTTCCCCACGGAATGTCCGGCCATCGCCATTGGATTGTTAGATAAGGTAGGATCGCGGGATGATCTACCCTCTACAATATTCAAGCCGCGGTACAGTTTGATTTCACGTATGACTGCAACGGGATTTAGTGATCGAAAAAGCACCACCCGCTTGAACCACAGCTTGGGCGCAGTAGAAGGATCAAATTGCAAGTTTACCTCCTCATTATGCGGCTTGGTCTATGGCCTTTAGCGCTTCCGTAAGCTGCGCGTAGCAGGCTTGCAGGCTGGAAACACTGCCTTGGAATTGTTCCTGCGTTATAAGCTGCTCAATTCCCAGATCATAATTGTCGCCAGCCTCTAGAATAAAGGGAATGAGGGCTCCAATTCCCTGAATGGGGTACTTAATCTCGCCTGTAACAAAGCACTCAGCGTTGGCATTGACGATGATCCCCATGTTATTCTTCCATGATTTCCACAGTCCTTTTTCTCTAACTGGGTCATCTTTCGCAAGGGGCCATTGTCCCAAAGCGGACTGGAAATAGGCGTCATTGAAAGCCTGCGCCTTATCCGCAAGCAAAGTTGAGCAAGCTTCAGGGTATGTGGACAGCCACGCCCGTTGGAATGCTTTGTCTTGGGCCATTCCGGGCCGAGCTTGAAGGATATACGGCAGTATCTTGCGGATAGCCGCCTCGCGACCAGGGTGCGGAAATATTTGCGGGTGCGGCTTAGTTATAGCCACTGTTTTGACATTCGGCGTAGCTTTTGCGGCTTCTTCAACGAATAAAAGTGCTGGCAGCGCATGCACAATTTTCATCGTTTCCAAGCTGACAGTGATAATGCTCAACAACAAATCTAGAATATACCTTGGCTTGCCACGCTCATCAGCCCAGTCGTTAGGGTCATTTTTAATGCCACTGGCCTTATCTACTTTAACTTGGTAACGATCCATGATCCACTCAATAGCTGAACGACCATTGATGACATAATCATAGGTGGCAAGCGGGATATTTGAGATTTTAATCCGCGAGTTGTATTCAATAACACTTTTGTCGCCCTTGGTGGAAAATCGCATTTTTTCTACCCGGAAGTTTTCATGCTCCGCACCGGTAACAACGGCATCTGGGTAAAGCGGTTGTTCTTCATATTTGAGATGCAATTCCGCCAACGCCCGCCCGGCGTTGCTGAAAGCCCAGAAATCCGCAGTTTTTTCCACCAAAGGGAGGCGAGGCAGCATCTTTTTTAAGTCAGCACTGAATTGCTCACGGTAATCAGGCGAATGGAGCAAGCCATAAACGTAGTAGAAAATGTCTTCTTTTGTGACTTTAGGTCCATGGAGGAAACGACATTGTTCTAAAATGAAGTCAGTTATGCCGTCACGGCGCGTGTACTGATTGTTATTGAAGTCAAACAGAGTTGGGTGTTGGATGGATTTTTCTTCATAATAATAAAGAGGAAAACACTGGCAGTCACCATTGAAATGAAGGTCAACAATATTCATAGCAATAAGAGGCAACTCGTTCTTATTAGCTGAAACACATATAACTAAATTTCTTTGTTCAAGTGTCGGAAAAATTTTTGGCATGAGGCCAATAAGTTCATTCATCTCTCTGCTGTAATAAACATTACATAAAGAGAATGGCCTATATGCTGAAATTCGAATATTATTTATTTCAAACACCTTTTTCTTATTGTTCGTAATATCCGCACGTAGTGATCTTGACCAGCTTATTTTTTGGGGATCATTACCTATTATTGTGCTAGCATCAGAAACGTTAACGCTATTGTTTTGGAGTAAGGCTAGTTGCTCATTATAAAAATCAATAGTAACCCGCATATTTTTTTCAAGATTTTTCTTGGAAAAATTAAAACACCAAGCATCTCTCTGGGTTTTTAAACCATGAGAATAGTAATTTATAAATACAGTATGCTTGTTTGTTTTATTGTCTTTATCTCCAATGGGAATAAAGCTGCTAAATAAATCGTTCCGTTGAGTTAACCAATCGCCATGCTCATTGGGGCATAAAAGCTCCCAATCCATTTCACCGCTCAAGATACTCTGCTTTTGAGCGATAATATCAAGCTTCTCTTCTCTGGAAAGGTAGTCACCGATATCACGATAGCGAATAATGGCTTTCCCCTCATGTGTGGGATTTTTTATCAGTACGGTAATGGCAATGGGGGTTCGGCTGCCAGAGCCAAAAATTTTTCCGCCTTCCTTGCGGGACACTTCTCCAGACGTGCGTTGATTGCCCCGCAAATTAAACACATAGGCAGCACTGAACTCATTCTCCAGACACTTCCGGAAACCATCCATAGCATTGCCGTCAATCCATCCGGCGTTAGAGACAAAGGCGACGATACCCCCGCCGCCAGTTTGTTCAAGGCGATCTGATGCCCAGCGGAAGGCTTTTATATAGGAATCATACAAAGAGTTTTTCAGGGTTGCCTTTGAACCGGCGGCATAGGTGTCTACAATGCGCTTTTCCAATTTAGGGTATTCTTGGTTTTGCGCATTATCGTTGGCAGACTTTTGCCCAGCCGAATACGGTGGATTGCCAAGAATAACTCGGATAGGCGCTTTCTGCTGTTCTTGCACTCGCTCGGAGTTCTGCGGCAGCATGGGAGAGTACAGCCAGTTTACATCCTCTGTTTCGCCAAGCTGAAAGGTATCTGTGAGGCAGATACCCGAGAACGGTTCATAGTCGGAACTCTCCCCCATTGCCTCATGGAAGGTATTCTCAATGTTAATAGACGCTATATAGTACGCCAAAAGAATAATTTCATTGGCGTGAAACTCTTGCTCGTATTTCCGCTTCAAGGCACTTTTTTCAATCAGGCCGCTTTGAATCAGACGGGAAATGAATGTTCCTGTCCCAGTAAACGGGTCTAGTATATGGATATTTTCATCTGAAAGGGAGCGTCCAAATTCTTTTTGCAGAACATCGGCCACAGATTTATTGATGAAATCCACTATCTTGATAGGCGTGTATACAATACCTAGCTTTTCAACTGTTCTCGGGAAAGCTGTTTTGAAGAATTTTTCATACAATTCCACCATAATGCTTTGGCGGCTATCGGAGTTGTCGATGCCGGAAACACGCTGTTTTACCGATTGGTAAAAGCGGGTAAGCACCACTGTATCTTTTTCAAGTGCCTGTTCTTCAAGCAAATCAACCATGCTTTGTAGCGCTTTGGATACAGGGTTGTTACCTACAAAGGAATAGTTCTCAAAGAGCGCTTCAAAAACCGGTTTGGTGATCATATGCTGGGCCAGCATCTCGACCACCTCATCCGTCTTTACGGACGGATTGATGTTTTTTCGCAGTCCGTTTAAGAACTCTTCAAATTTTTCTTTGTGCGGGCCTTCTTGGGCAACCAGCCGAGTTATGCGTTCGATGTAGCCCTGGGCGATTTGGGCAACATCAGCCGCCCATTGCTCCCAATAGCGCTTATTACCCACTTTCTGCACCATGCGGGCGTATATGGCGTTTTGGAGCTGCTGGATTTCCGGCAAAGGCAACGTCAGTTGCTTCTGCGACTTAGGTTTACTGTCACCAGCATCTGAGCTTCCGTTACCGCCGCCAATGCCGCCAATCAGAACAGAGCCGCCATTTTTTGGCTTGTGCTTGTTCAGTTCGATTTTATTGACCATTGCGTTGAAGCGGTCATCGTGAGCGCGAAGTGCATTGAGAACCGTCCAGACCACACGGAAGCGTTCATTATCGTTCAATGCCTCTTCCGGCGAAACATTGGAGGGAATTACAACAGGAATGATGATGTACCCATAATTTTTACCAGAGGCCACACGCATAACGCGGCCTACTGACTGCACCACGTCTACTTGGGAGTTCCGGGCGGACAAGAACATGACGGCATCCAAACTCGGCACATCAACGCCCTCGGACAGGCAGCGGACATTTGTCAGGACTCGGCATTCATTACTTTCAGATGAGGCATTTTTCAGCCATGCCAGCTTAGCGTCGCGCAAGGTTGCGCCCATAGTGCCATCAACGTGATCGGCAGACACGTTAACCAGCTCTTCGCGCTCGTTTTGCTCGAAACTGCTGTAGTAGTCGTCTTTGTATTCGTTAAAGGTGTTGGTAATCCGCTTAGAATTTTTTATGCTCTGGCAAAATGCCACCGCCCGGTGCATCGGGTTGGGGTCTGATGCCCTAAGCAATCCTTCATCCACCAGCATCCGTTTTGACAGGGCATTGATGCAGCCGATCAGCTTGCTGGCGTCATCCGTGCTGATTTCCTTGGTTTTGTCGGCAATGGCCTTCTGTAAGGCTTCTGGTATCTGGCTTTCCTTAAGAGTAAGAACAAGGACCTTGTAATCGGAGAGCAGCTTTTTATCCACGGCTTCGCCAAAACCGATACGGAAAACTTCCGGCCCGTACATGGCCTCGTTATCCATAGAGCAAAGATAAGCTTCAGATTCTTTGGCTTTTTCCTTGCTGCTATCATTGTATAAGCGCGGTGTGGCCGTCATATATATACGTTTTTTTGCCCGAATAAAGTCGTTGTCATGGACTTTCACAAAAGCAGAATCGTCTTCGCCCTTTATGGTGACACCCGTAGTGCGGTGGGCTTCATCACAAATAATCAGATCAAAATGTTTGCCGAATTCCTCTTGCGCTCTGGCAATAACTTCTATGGACTGATAGGTAGAAAAAACGACGATCATACCTTCAGGACACGTTTTTTCTGCGGATGAAAACTGCTTTACAATATCAGGGACATAGGTGGACGCAGGAAGGGCTAAATTTTCAACACTGTACCCATCGCTTTCCTCGCCATTCTTGGTTTTGTGTTTGCTGACTTCCGGATCGGAACAAATGCAGATAGGAAATATTGGTTTTTCAGCCTCTGCTGTCCACTCTCGCAAGGTCTGCCCCAACAAGGCGATAGAAGGCACGAGAAATAGCACCAAGCCCTTTCCGCTAGTTTCCCGCTCGGCAATTTTCAAAGAGGTAAAAGTCTTGCCGGTTCCGCAAGCCATGATCAGCTTGCCACGGCTATTTTTTTGAAAATGCTCATGGAACGTATCAGATGCCCTTCGTTGATGCTCTCGCAGTTTCTTTTTTTCCTGCCGAGCTTGAGCGCCGAAAATGCCTTTATCCAGTTCTTCCCAAGCCACTGGCGCGTCTTCAAGGTCGGTAAGGTTGATTCTGTGGACGGGCGGATTTTGGTGCTGAATGGCGTTTTCCGCTTCACTACCCCATCTGTTGGTTGTAGATATCCATAAGCGGAGCGCAAAAGAGTCAGTTTGGTGCTGATCATTAATAAAGGTCTTACTAGACGTGGCTAGAAAGCTGTCCACCGAAGGTTTATCAATGGTGGATTTTTGATCCCAGCATTTACACTGAATGGCCCAAAAGTCGCCTTCAACGGTCTGAGTAACAAGATCGATGCCCGTATCCTTGCCGCCGATATTCTGCTTGTAAGGAAATTCCTTCCATTGCCAGATATGCTTGAATTTTCCGTCGTATACAGGATACGTTTTCAAAAACGCCTGTATCAGGCGCTCAAAACGATCACCTTTATCACGCTCGGAAAATGATATTTGCCGATATTTGGTCAAAACTTCCTGAAAATTCATTAAATTATACTCTCATTATCAGATTGGTATTGAAAACAATACCGCGAACAGCTCAAAAAATAAACCACGTAACTTTGTCAATATATGGAGGGATTCCTCTCCCTCTCAACCTAGCCCCTAGCTGCGAAGATGCTCCCACTTTCGTTCTTTTTGCCGCTAAACAAATTCAAGCGTGACAAGAGCTGTCCCAGCTCGCGTCTTTAGCGGCAACGGGATGGCAGTGGGAGAAATGCGGTAAACGTGTTATCAATGCCGTCATACATGCTATCATGCATCTTGGTGAATCCCCTCCAACACAGATGCGGCGTTTGAGACTTATATTCGCCGCAATTTTTACGGCGAATATTGCTTTTGCGAAGAATATCTGCCATATTCACCGCAAGGGGTGCGGATATTATGCGCTATATTTACGAGAGGCCATACTGGCCGACATTCCAATGGGACATTGCAAAACTGGCGGAACAGCTTGCCGCAATTCGCCACAAGCAGGGCTTGCTCTTGGGACGGATGAACGCCCTTGGCTTCTCCATTCGCGCTGAGGCTGGCTTGGAGACTTTGACCCTGGATGTGGTGAAATCGAGTGCCATTGAAGGGGAATCCCTTGATGTGGCTCAGGTGCGCTCTTCACTGGCTCGAAGGCTTGGAATTGACATCGGCGGCCTGATGCCCACGAGCAGAAGCGTGGAAGGCGTTGTTGAAATGATGCTGGACGCAACACAGCGCTATGCTGAACCGCTCACAGCGGAACGGCTGTTTGGCTGGCATGCGGCGCTTTTTCCTACCGGATTCGGGGCATCACGACGTATCACCGTGGGCTCATGGCGCAAGCCAGAAGCTGGTCCCATGCAAGTTGTCTCCGGCTACATCGGCCATGAAAAGGTTCATTTTAAAGCCCCGGCAGCAGGACGCCTTGATATGGAAATGAGCCACTTTCTGGAGTGGTTCAATGCGCCGTTGCAACTTGATCCTGTACTGAAGGCGGGAATAGCGCACCTCTGGTTTGTGACTATCCACCCTTTTGAGGACGGTAACGGGCGCATAGCCCGTGCCATTGCTGATTGTGCCCTGGCGCGGGCCGATGATTGTCCACAACGCTTTTACAGCATGTCCGGCCAGATCGAGCGGGAGCGCAAAGAGTATTATGATATCTTGGAACGCACCCAAAAGGGCGGCTTGAATATCACGCCTTGGCTGAATTGGTTCTTTGGCTGCCTTGGGCGGGCTATTGATGGAGCCGATGAAACGTTGGCCGTTGTCTTTCGCAAGGCTCATGTGTGGCAATATGCTAATCAGTACCCGCTCAATGAACGCCAGCGGGCTATCATCAATCGCTTGTTAACCGGATTCGAGGGGAAACTGACCAGCGGCAAATACGCAAAACTGGCAAAGTGTTCTCCGGATACCGCCTTACGGGATATTCGGGAATTGATGGGATACGGTATTTTGCTGCAAGGCGAGAGCGGCGGGCGCAGCACAAGTTACACTTTAGCGGAGAAAACAGCCAATCAATAACTCGCAACGAGAGCCTTTTATTATAGAAAAAAACAGATGAGCAGTTCATACATCAAGAAAACTAGCTACACATCACGATGCTGGCTATTCCTGAACCACTTTTTTAATCCTCAGCATTGATTTATATTTTATTTTGTCTTTCTAATTGAAGAAATAAATCAGACATTCTTAAATTTAGAGCTGAACAGAGTGATATAAGAATAACAACGGATGGTTTTCTATCACCTCTCAGCACTTCTCTTAAGTATACAGGCGTTATATCAGTTAGTTTAGCTAATTGTCTTTTCGACATTTTCAAATCCACACGTCGCCGCTCCAATACCTCCGAAATTTCTTGATATATCTCAGGTTCGCTTCTCATCTTATCAAGCTAGCATATTTTTTCTTGACATTATTAGAGTCACAGTTGTAACCCTGATTTCAGTTGTGACCCATATGTTTTTTTGAAGGATGGGATGCCACTTCTGACTAAGGAATCTCAGCTACCAAGGTTCCTTAATAGCAAAAGCAGCCCTGACGTATAGAGCCTAAAAAACATAAAAGGAGAAAATGATGGAGACTACGCGGAAATATACAATCGGGGACGCTGAACTGGTCGCAGAAATTCTTGAGGGAGAGGTTCTTCAGCTTGATGAAGTGGGCACCACCCATGTTCACGGTCAAGGTGGGGGCGGATCGGTTTCTAATGGCTCAGGTCATATGTCCAACGTACGCATCAGCTCACATACATCGTGGAAAACAAAGGTTTGGGTAAATCATAATGGCAAGGAGGTCCAATGGGGTTTCCCTGGATCTTTGGCCTTTAGACCTGGACACAAGATTGCTATTTGTGAGGTTTCAGATGGAAAAGAGAATCTCACCTGCTTTGTCAAAAATACTACAACGGATGCAGAATGGGTGATGCCAGGTGTGCATGGTGATATATTTAAAACATTTGATATTAACAAAGGATCCCGTGGTTGGGTTTTTTTGATCCTTGCAGTACTGTCATTTT
>NZ_DASQOG010000094.1:0-12433 GCF_035644575.1 Desulfovibrio sp.
GAGCACCCTGGTCGAAGCCATGATCCTGGTGTTCATCGTTGTTTACGTCTTTCTGCAAAACTGGCGCGCCACGCTCATTCCCTGCATTGCCGTACCTGTATCCATTATCGGCACGTTCGCGGGTCTGTACGCCTTTGGCTATACCATCAACACGCTTACGCTGTTCGCTCTGGTGCTTGCCATCGGTATCGTGGTGGACGACGCCATCGTTGTGCTTGAAAACGTTGAACGTATCATGAGTTCGGAGCATCTGCCGCCCAGGGAGGCGACAGCAAAGGCCATGAACGAAGTTACGGCCCCGGTTATCGCCATTGTGCTTGTGCTGTGCGCCGTGTTTATCCCTGTTTCGTTCATGGGCGGCCTTGCGGGGCAGATGTACAAGCAGTTTGCCATTACGATCTCGGTATCGGTGGTGCTTTCGGGCATTGTGGCGCTGACGCTCACTCCGGCGCTCTGCGCCCTGCTGCTCAAGCCGCATGCCCATGACCACACGCCTGCCAAGGGCTTTGTGTGGTTCAACTATGTGTTTGGTCGCATTACCCGCCGCTATGTAAACGCCGTGCGTTTTGTCAAAGCCTCCGCCTGGCGTGCGCTGGCGCTCTGCGTAGTCATGGTTCTGTGCATCGTGGGGCTGTTCCGCGTAGTGCCCGGCGGCCTTGTGCCGGATGAAGACCAGGGCTATCTGCTTGGTCTGGCCATTTTGGACGATGGCGCGGCCCAGCCCCGCACCCGCGCGGTCAACAAGGTGCTTACCGACTTCATGCTCAAGAACCCTGCGGTCTTGAGCGTGGGCACGCTCTCCGGTCTGGACATCACCTCCATGGCTGCCAAGAGTAACTACGGCACTTTCTTTGCCCTGCTCAAGCCCTGGGGAGAACGCAAGGATCCCAAGGAGGCCGCCAGCGTCATCGTGAACACCGTGGGCGCTGTAACCGTGATGCAGCCCGAGGCCTTTATCTTGGGCTTTACGCCGCCGCCCATCAGTGGCATGAGTAATACCGGTGGTTTTGAAGGCTATGTGCAGATGCGCGGCAGCGGCAGCCTCAAGGACATGGAAGAAGCTGCCAACAAGCTGGTGCTTGAAGTGACCTCCAAAAATGCCGACGGCACGCCCAAGTACCCGGCTGTGGGCATGGTGCGCAACCTCTTCACTACTGGTTCGCCCCAGCTCTACGCCAACCTTGACCGCGAACGCTGCAAGGATATGGGCATCAGCATCGCCGATGTGTATTCGGCCATGAGCGCCACCTTCGGCAGTTCATACGTCAACGACTTCAACCTCATGGGCCGCACCTTCCAGGTACGCTTGCAGGCTGAGGCGGATACTCGTGTGCTGCCTGAAAGCCTCAACGACATATACGTGCCCAATAAAAATGGCGAGATGGTGCCCCTGACTGCGGTAATGACCCTTGAACGCCGCACAGCTCCGCAGGTTGTGGAACGCTACAACGTGTTCCCGGCGGCCCACATCATGGGTGCGCCCTCGCCTGGGTATTCTTCGGGTCAGGCTCTCAACGAAATGGAAAAAGCCGCTTCTGTGGTTTTGTCCTCCGATTATCAGCTGGGCTGGGTTGGTACCGCCCTTCAGGAAAAGCTGGCAAGCGCCGACACCACTGTCATCTTTGTGCTGGCACTGGTCATGGTTTTCCTGATTCTTGCAGCACAGTATGAATCCTGGTCGTTGCCGCTTTCAGTGCTCACGGCCGTGCCTTTTGGCGTGTTCGGAGCATTGGTGGCGACCTGGGGTCGCGGGCTTTCCAACGACATCTACTTCCAGGTGGCACTTGTGACCCTGGTTGGTCTGGCGGCCAAAAACGCCATTCTTATCGTGGAATTCGCTGTAGAGGCCTGGCGCGCCGGGCGGAGCCTTGATGCGGCGGCCATCCACGCATCCAAGCTGCGTTTTAGGCCCATCGTGATGACCTCGCTTGCCTTTATCCTCGGCTGCGTGCCGTTGGCCATCAGCACGGGCGCGGGCGCAAACAGCCGCCACGCCATCGGCACTGCGGTCATCGGCGGCATGCTGGCGGCAACGTGCATAGCCACGCTGTTTGTGCCGTTCTTCTTCAAGGCCATCATGCAACTCTCACTGAAACTGCAGGGCAAAACCGATCCCAATGCGGGCAGGGACCACCTTGCGGAAGACCAGGAGGACGACATATGAGCGCTTCCGGCAAGGCCCCGGGCATAATGCTCAAAACACCTGCATTGGTGCTGATGCTGGCCATGCTGCTTTCGGCATGCTCTCTTGCTCCGCACTATGACAGGCCGGAGCAGGAAATGCCCAAGCAGTGGCGGGCAGTGGATATGGGTTCAGCGCCCCTGCATACCGACTGGTGGAACAGGTTTAACGACCCTGTGCTGTCAGAACTGGTTGAAGAAGCGCTGAAGAACAATCAGGATCTGGCCGAATCCATGGCCAAGATCGAATCTGCCGCAGCGAAGGTGGGCGTGGGCACTGCCGCGTTGATGCCCGTCATCAACGGTACGGGTTCCGCCGCAGCTCAGGGCGCATCAGAAAAAGCCGCCAACACGGTGCCTTTTGACCAAAGCAAGATGTCGCGTTCTACCACAGCTTACCAGGGTGCGTTGAGCGCCTCCTGGGAACTGGATTTCTGGGGCAAGATCCGTAACCAGTACACCATGCTCAGCGATATCCTGATGAACACGGTTATTGGCTACGAAGCTCTCCGCCTCTCGGTGGCCGGGCAGACGGCCCAGGGCTACTTTGCCCTGCTGGCGCAGGACATGCAGCTTGATACGGCCCGCCGTACCCTGAAATCGCGTGAGCAATCGTTCCAGATTTATACCGCCCGCTACAAGCAGGGCGATATTACCGAACTCGATTGGCAGCGCGCCCGTGCAGAGGTGGAAACAGCCCGCGCCCAGGTGCACACCAGCACCGTGGATGTGGACAAGGCAGAGGCCGGTCTGGCAGTGCTGCTTGGCCGTTCACCCCGCGACATAATGGACCGGGCAATGAAGCGCGGCCAGGGCATCCATATGTTGCCCGCGCCGCCTGTGCTGCCCGCTGGCCTGCCCTCTGATCTTCTGGAGCGTCGGCCTGACGTGCGCGCGGCAGAATTCAGCATTATGGCCTACAATGCCAATATCGGCGTTGCCCGCGCACAGTTCTTCCCCTCCATTTCCCTTACGGGCATGCTGGGTTCCCTGAGCGCTTCTGTGGGCAACCTCTTTACCGGCCCCGCTGGTACATGGAGCTATGGCGCAAGCGGCACCGTGCCCTTGCTGGATTTTGGCCGCAACTGGTATAACCTCAAGGACGCCGAAGCCCAGAAAAAGGCAGCCATCGCCGTGTATCGTAAAACCGTGCAGTCTGCCTTTGAAGACATCCGCACGTCGCTTACCTCGCAACGTGAGGCCGACCACATCGTGCGCAGCATGCAGGTGCAGGTTGAAAGTCTGCGGCGGGCCGCGCAGATTGCTGGCCTGCAATACGACAATGGCTATACGGACTACCTGACGGTGTTGGACGCCGAGCGTCAGCTTTTTGCAGCCGAACTGCGGTTGGCGACAGCGCTGCGCGACAGGCTTGATAGCGTGGTCAGCGTGTGCATGGCCCTTGGTGGCGGCTGGCAAGACCCCGGCACAAGCCCCAGCTTCCCTGTGGTGAACACAGAAAAGCTGTTGCAGGAGCAGGCTGGTGGACGGGCAAGCGCGCCTGCGGCTAAATCCGAATAATACACGAACCGAAGCGGCATGCTGCCGCTGACTGATAAACAGTGGGGGAAGCGTCTGACGGCGCTTCCCCCACTGTGCGTTTGCGCGCATAGTCGCCTGTATGGGTATTGAAACCAGTCTCGCTCGCTCGCGGGGCTTTACAGAAGGGGCAAGCCTGTCGTAAAGGGAAAAACATGGATAAAAAGTTACCCCTGATTTTCCTTTCTCTTTGCGTTGCGCTGGGCTTGTGTTGCTCTGCGCCGGGTCTGGCATGTGCCAAGGAAAATTCAGCTCCGGCAGAACAGACCGACAAAAGCACGTCTTCGAGCGCCCCCCAGAAATCCAGTGCCCAGCGCTCTGGCGAAAAAAAGGGGGTCTCTGCCAAGGCAAATCGGCGCGAGGGCAAACAGAAGGAAAAGAACTCCAAGGGTATTCACGCGCCGGCGTGGGCGTTCGGCGGCGAGGCGCAGAGCCGCGATGCATGGAGGGAGGGCACAAGCTCCAACGATCTGCAAAAGCGGGCCGTGGGGGATGACGCGCCCAAGGAAAAATCAGTAAATACAACGGCCAGCATCAATTCCGCCCTCAAGGGACCGCCAGCAAAAGAAGAACACAAAAGCGGCATGGCAGTGAGCGTGGGGCAGGAAGACTCCGCGTGGCGGAAGAAGGGGCAGCATGAAATAGAGGCTGACGAAAACGTCCCCATGCAGAGCCGTCATGTTGTGCGGGCCTATGCGGATGTGGACGCTGGCGATGACTTGAGCATCAGGGTCGGGCCTGAGCTGATCCTCAAGGATGAGCAGCGCGAGCGAACCAATGCCAACAAGCAGCCGGAATCCGCCCTGGGGCTGGGCATGCAGTTCAAGCTTGACTTCTAGCCATGTCGTCGGAGTGAGCGATTGCTTGTCTGGGACTGTGGGTTTGCATCAGGAATAGCTGCCCAGCAGCTACAGGGCAGGATGAGCGCTACTGGACGTTCTGCGCAAGGATAAGATCCACTTCATCCACGCTGAGGCCCGCGTTTTTGGCGATCTGCCGACTGCTCAGGCCTTTGCGGTGTCCATTCAAAATCAGTTCCCGCAAAAATTGGGGAGAGCGGCTGATGCCTTCGGCCTGTTCCAACAGTCGACGCAGTTCATGCGTGCGCGCTTCGAGTTTTTCATCCAGATTCCGCAGCTCTGCCTGTCGTTGGGCAAACGTAGCCACGATTTCCTTTTCCAGCCGGGCGTTCATTTCTATGCGCGCCAGCAGGCTGTCCTGATTGCCCTGCAAGGCGTTGAGCAGGGCTTCTGACCGTCGCAAGCGCAGGTAGAAAACAAGCACACCGCCAAGTATGGCAAGCTCGAAGAGGGAAAAGAGCATGATAAGTGCGTAAAGCAGGGTGTCGTTCATACTTTTATGTTCAAAAGGTTGCCCACAAGCGGGGATGAAGTTTCACCCGATGGGGTTTCCGGTTCAGGGGGGGGCCGCCGCCTTCTGCGGCTGCCAAAATGGGGTGCGCCCTGGTGATCGGCATCCGGCGTCAGCGCCGTCTGGCTTCCGGGTTCTGTGCGCGCTACCTGTTGCTGCTCCTGCTTTGCCATGGCGGCGGCAATAACGCGCGACATGGCAGCCGATGCCTGCGGGGCGACAGCAGCGGCATTGCTTACGGATGTGGCCAGGCTGGTCTGGGCATACAGCACGGCCATGGTGGCGTCAACGCTCATGGAGGCCTCCTGTTGCCGGATCCGGGGGCCTGTACGACCATTCAGAGGGTCGCGTGTGCAGCAGCAAACAGGTCTTGCGCAGCGCTCGGGCGCTGGCGTCTGCGGGCTTCAGTGCCCGGCAGATGCTGCTGTGGCTATTCGTTCAGATAACTCTCAAACAAAATGTCATCAATGCGCCCCTGCGTCAGGTAATCGTTCAGCACCCCGCCGAGGTCTTTCTTAATAGTAGCCGTATTGGCCGGATTCAGCAAAAACTCGTCCGACTTGCTGCTCAGGTAATAATACAGGGCATCGCGCAGAGGAATGAGCTTGTGGTCAATCTCCATGCCCACTCTGGGGCTTTGACTGACTGTTGAAAATTTGCAGATCAAAAAGCGCGCGCCAGTGGGTGTTTGCCGGGGAATAACAAAGGGCGCCAGTTCCTTGACGCTGTCAGGTTGGGCCGTGGGCGTTTTTGCAGAAGGCACCACGATCACCTCTGGCTTGATTGGCTCCGGTGGCGGCGGCGGGGGAGTGCGCAGTACAAACCACCAGATTGCAGCGCCTGCCACCAGCAGCACGAGCAGGCCAGCAGCGGCGGCAATGATCAGCAGCTTTTTTTTCTTCTTGGGTGGTTCGGCCCCTTCTTCAGCTACCTGAAGTGGGGCTTCCTCGGTTTTGGCCGGGGGAGGAGGCGCCTGCTCCACAAGGAACGGGGCATCGTCAAGATCAAGTTCGACCTTGCGCAGGCTTGTATCCTGGCTGACCGCAACCTGAAGTTCATCCTTGACGGGGGCGTCTTTCAAATCCTGCTTTTCAGCCACGCGCCTCTCCTGACAATCACGGCCTGTTCATCTGTTCATGCCGTGACCAGCACTACACTACCGCAACCACTAAGAACAAAAAACCCGCCCCAACCAGGTGAGCGCTTGCAGCGCTGACCCCGGCCAGGAGCGGGCCGTTAAAGCCAGGGAAATTTTGGCGCTGTGGCCAAGGGCAGGTTGCCTGCGAAAAGGCTGGCTGCCCTGCGTGGATATTTGTAGATATCCGCGCCGCGCATTCTTGCAGGACGAATGCGTATCGCAACCTGCAAGTAGTTTAACGTGGAATGCCCTAGGGAAAAATCTTGTCGATTTTCTGCTTCATCGTGTCCGCAGTGAAAGGCTTGACGATGTAGTTGGAAACTTTGGCCTGCACCGCTTCAATGATGTTTTCCTGCTGGGCTTCAGCAGTAACCATCAGAAAGGGGATGTTGGCAAACTGCTCGCTTGAACGAACCTTGCGGAGCAGATCAATGCCTGTCATCTGGGGCATGTTCCAGTCAGAAACGATAAAGTCGATCTTTTCGCGGTTCAGAACTTCCCATGCCGAGGTGCCGTCATCGGCTTCCACCACGTTCTGAAAACCAAGCTGGCGCAGAATGTTGCGCACAATACGGCGCATGGTGGAAAAATCGTCAACCACAAGAACTCGCATATTCGGATTGTAAGGCATGAGAAGAACTCCTTGAAGCGCCGTCAATATCGGTTTGCAACAGACGTTGCAGCCGTGCGCCACTGTCTGTTGTAAGCTTATATTTCAGTGCCTTCGCCGTAGAGATTATGAAACTCCTTGCGAAGGCGGCTCAGGGCCTGTGAATGTAATTGTGAAACCCTGCCTTCGGTGATGCCCATGACTTCGGCAGTTTCACGCATATTCAACTCATCAGTATAATACAGCGAGAGTACCAACTTTTCTCTTGGCGTCAAGCGGTCGATCAGGGGCGCCACGCGCTCCACAAGCTCTTGCAGGGCAGTGCTGCGGAAGGGTTCTCCACCTTCAGGGCCTTCGCCCGAGAGCGTGTCCTGAATGGCGTCAAGTGAAATCCAGAGCTGGTTTTGCAGGGCTTCAAGCCCCTGCCGCACATCGCGCATGTCGAGGCCGGTGATCTTTTGCAGCTCGTCCTCGGTGGCCTGTCGGCCTTGCTCGTGCTCAACCCTGCGCATGGCTTCATCAAGCACGCGTACACGCTGGCGCAATGACCGGGGAAACCAGTCAAGGCGGCGCAATTCGTCAAGCATGGCTCCCTTGATGCGGCTTTCGGCATACGTTTCAAAGCGTATCCCGAGCTGCGGCCTGAACTTGCCCAAGGCTTCCATGAGGCCCAGGGTGCCGGAGCTGATCAGCTCCCCAAGTTCTATGCTGCGCGGCAGCTTGGCTTTGAGCCGCAAAGCGAGAAAGCGTATCTTGGGCGCGTAGTGACGCACCACAGATTCCTGCTCTGCCGGTGAAAAGCTCTCCCAAGGGGTTGCCCCGGTTTCGAGCGCTTCCCAGGGGCAGGGAGCTTGCGCTTGCGCTGTGCCGGTCTTCATGTTGGTTTCCTTCGGATTTGCCTCTTCTACCCCGTGGCATCTGGATGCCTGTTATGCCTCGCTCCACCTGCCCGCCAAGGCTGGTTGCGCTGCGTTTTTGACACGTTGAGGTTATGGAGCGTTGTTTCTGTCGCCAAATGTCTTTCAGACCGGAATCCAACCCGCAGTTCTAGCGGAACAGCAGTTTTTTCCAGAAAAACTTGATGTTGCCGTCGAGGTTCTCGGGGGCTTCCCATGCGCTGATGTTCTTGGCCAGCGACATGGTGGCCTTTGCCGCCGGGCTTTGCGGTTCGCTTATGCAATAGGGCAACTGCTGCACCACGGCCTTGCGCACGCCTGTATCACGCGGGATAACGCCCACGAGTTCCAGGGAAACGCCACTGAGAAAATGGTCGCAGGCCTGATGCAGACGCACAAACATGTCCTTGGCCGTCTTGAGGTCCGGGGCCATGTTGACGCACACCTTGAAGCGTTCAACGCCGTGATTGTTTTTCAGCACCTTGATAAGGGCATAGGCGTCAGTGAGCGAGGTCGGTTCCGGTGTAAGCACCACCAGGCGTTCTTGCGCTGCCATGTTGAAATAGAGCACGTTGTCGCTGATGCCTGCACCTGTATCCACGATGAGGTAATCAAGCCCGTCTTCCATTTCGTCTACGGCTTCGAGCAGTTCAAGCTTCTGCCCCGTGGAAAGGGTGAGCATTTCGCTCATGCCGGAAGAAGCCGGCAAGATGGAAAAGCCGTAAGGCGTGGGAAAGAGTATGTCCGAAATGGTGGCCCCTTCGTGGAACAGATGAAAAATATTCTTCTGCGGGGTCAGACCAAGCACCACGTCTACGTTGGCCAGGCCGAGGTCGGCGTCAATAAGCACCACCTGCTTGCCCAGCTGCGCGAGGCAAATGGCGAGATTGACCGAGATATTGGTCTTGCCTACGCCGCCCTTGCCTGAGGTGACGGAAAAAACCAGAGGGAAAGTGCCGCTCATCTGTCTGCTCCACATGTTATGGCTCATGCCGCGCTAGGCGGCCTGGCCGGGAAGTTGCCTTTTGAAAATAAGACGCCAGACCAGCGGCTCGGTGGCCGGGGCGAGGCTTTCCTTGAGTTCCGCGCCGAACGACAGTGCTGAAACCGGCAATCCGGCAGCGCAGGCCACATTCACAATATTGCCGAAGCTTACGGCTTCGTCCAGCTTGGTCCATACAAGGGAGCCAGGCCCTTCAAATTTGTATCTTTGCAAAAACGCCTGTGTTTGCAGCGCGTCAAAAAATGGCGAAAGCGTAAGGTGCGTAGCGGCTTCCACAGTGTCCAGGCCCATGTCGGCCCGCCAGTGGGCAAGATTGCCGTTACGGTCAAGGCCGGGAACATCAATGAATACGGCGCGGGCCTCGCGGGTGGCGGCCAGGGCAAGTTCCATGGCCGCCTTGTCGGGCGCTTCCATATACGTAAAATTGGAAAGTTCCGCCCAGTGGCGCAAAATCAGCCTGCCGTTGCCGCGCAGGCAGTCGGCGTTGATAAAGGCAACGCGCGCTTCTGGCTCGTGCTTGCGCAGGTGCAGTGCAAAGCGCAGGGCTGTTGTGGTTTTGCCAAAACCGAAAGGCCCGGCCATCAGGTGGATGCGCTGCCGCCACTGTTCCGCTCCCCAGGCCTTAACCGGAACCATGCCGCAAAGGCATTCAAGCACAGAAGCTCCGGGTTCCGCCAGCAAACGCTGGTAGAGGTCAACCGCCACAGAGTCGGAAACACCTTCGCGCTGCAAATATTCCAGAGCAACACGCTGGCGGGGCGTGAGGCGTTCAAGCTGAATGGCAGGCTTCATCAAGGCAAAAATCTGATCCTTGAGATGCATCCATTCCTTGTGCCATTCGCCCCAGCCAGCAGGCGCGCCTGCGGCTTGCGCTGCTTCGGTCTTGGGGCGCTCTATCCCGGCAGTTATTTCATGGCAGACGGCACCGTTCTTGCGATAGGTGCGGTTGCCCAGGATAACGGCGTCAGGCCCCATCTCGGCCTTGATTCTGGCCAGAATTTCCTGTGATGTGGCCCCTGTGAACGTCTTTACCTGCATGGCCCATTCCTTTGCCTAACGGTTCAATCTCGCCCAGCGGCGCATCAGTGCCGTTTGTTTGACGATAGACCAGTATCTGCAAATTCGGGGCCAACTTTGGGGGCAGTATTGGCCCATGCGGTTTCAATCACGGGAACACAGCTGTCGCCATAGACAATACTAGCTGGTGGAAAAGTAAAAGGCAACGAATCCTGATAGCTGGAGCGTAATATAAAAAATAAAGCGGCGCTCTGACACAAGGGTCGGAGCGCCGCGTAACGTTGGGGCAGACCGGATTATTCGGCGCTTACCACGCCCACCGATTGCAGCCGGATGTCGGGCGGAATCTCCGCCTGCGAGATGACCGGCACCGTGGGCAGAAAGCGCGTGACAATCTGGGCCAGATGCGGGCGGATGATCGGCGTCACCAGCAGGACCGGCTGGGCGTCGGTATTCACCGCATTGTCGGCGGCCGTGCTGATGTTGTTCACCAGCCGCTGGGCCACAGCCGGATTCATGGAGAGGAAGGTCACGCCGTTGTCGGCATGGCGAATGCCTTCCTGCACCAGCCGCTCGGCATTGGGCGCAAGGGTCAGCACGGAAAGCGTTCCCTGGCTGTCCAGATAGGGCCGTACAATGGCGCGGGAGAGTTTTTCGCGCACATATTCCGCCAGCGTGTCGGGATTTTTGACGCTTGAGCCAAAGTCGCCCAGAGTTTCCACAATGGTGAGCATGTCGCGTATGCTGACGCTTTCGCGCACCAGCAGTTGCAGCACTTTCTGCACCACGCCAAGGGGCAGCACGTTGGGCACCAGGTCTTCCACTGCCTTGGGCGAATGCTTGGCGACCGTGTCCAGCAGCCCCTGCACGCCCTGGCGGTCAAGAAAGTCTGCCAGTTGACGCTTGAACACTTCCGTCAGATGCGTGGCGATGACCGTTGCCGGGTCAACCACCGTGTAGCCCGCGAGCATGGCTTCCTCGCGCTGGCTGTCGGGGATCCACAGGGCAGGCAGGTTAAAGGCAGGCTCGCGCGTTTCAATGCCGCTGATCTTGGTGGTCACGTTGCCGGGATCCATGGCCAGAAAGTGATCGACCAGAATTTCTGCCGAAGCCACCTGATTGCCCTTGATAAGCAGGGCGTACTGGCCGGGCTTGAGCTGAAGGTTATCGCGCAGGTGCAGCGAAGGGATGACCACGCCCATGTCCAGCGCAAACTGTCGGCGTATGGAGCGGATGCGGGCCAGCAGGTTGCCGCTCTGTTCTTCATCAACCAGGGGGATGAGGCCGTAGCCCACTTCAAGTTCAAGTGTATCAAGGGGCAACAGTGCCTGTACCTCTTCCGGCGTGTCGGCGGTGCCGGAACCGCTTTTCTTTTTCTTGTCTGCCTTGGCCTTGTCGGCGGCCTCCTGATCCTTGTTTTCCGTGAGGCGGCTTACCACAAAGATAAGGATGGATATGCAGAGGAAGGGGATGGTCGGCAGGCCGGGAACCAGCGCAAACAGCAGCAGCACGGCCGAGACCATCTTGAGCGCACGGCTGTTGAAGGTAAGCTGGGCCAGAAATTCTTCGCCCATCTTGGCTTCGGAGGCGGCGCGCGAAACCAGCAGACCAGTGCCGGTGGAAACAATGATGGAAGGTATGGTGGAAACCAGACCGTCACCGATGGTCAGCAGAGAATAGGTGGTAAGGGCTGTGTTCCAGTCCATATCCTTCTGGACCATACCAATGATGATACCGCCCACAAGGTTCACCAGGGTGATGAACATGCCTGCGTTCACGTCGCCCGAAACAAATTTGCAGGCACCGTCCATGGCGCCGTAAAAATCTGCTTCCTTGCGCAGGCCCGCGCGGCGGGCATTGGCCTGTTCTTCATCCAGCAAGCCAGCGTTGAGGTCGGCTTCAATGGCCATCTGCTTGCCGGGCATGGCGTCCAAGGTGAAGCGGGCAGCCACTTCTGCGATACGCGTGGTACCAGCGGTGATAACGGTCTTGTTCAGAATGAACAGGATCATAAAAATAACGGCGCCCACAACGTAGCTGCCGCCTACAACAAACTGGCCGAACGCGCGGATGACTTCGCCCGCGGCGTTTGCGCCCATATTGCCGTTGAGCAGAATAAGGCGGGTGGACGCCACGTTGAGCGCCAGCCGCAGAAGGGTCGTGACCAGCAGCAACGAAGGAAAGATGGTAAATTCCAGCGGCGAGGTCATGAACATGGTGGTTACAAGCACCAGCAGTGAAATGGAAATACTGACGCAGAGCATGAAATCGAGAAAAAACGTGGGCAGAGGCACCAACATGACAAACAGGATGATGACCACGCCGGCTGCAAGAAATATTTCGCCGTTTTTTGAAAATCGAGCGTAATCAAGCTGGGGGATTACTGCGGCAGCCATTTTTATGACACCTCTCTGCGTTGGTTCCCGAAAGCGGGCTTACCCTGGAACGTATGGGCAAGATGGAAAAAGTCCATGTCTTTTTAGTGTTTTACCACTTTGGGCTTGATCTTCCAGATGCTGGCCAGCACGGAAGCCACAGCTTTGTAAAGCTCTTCGGGAATCATGTCGCCCACCTCTGTGGACTTATACAAAGCCCGTGCCAGAGGCACGTTTTCGCGAATGGGAATCCGGTTTTCGCGGGCTACTTCCTTGATTTTTTCGGCCAGATGGTCTGCGCCC